>NZ_JBZFLK010000002.1:0-489169 GCF_058448985.1 Pseudonocardia sp. DxW
CCGCGAGCAGGGCGAGTGCCTCCCGCACGTACCGGTAGACCGTCGACGTGCCGATCTCGAACCCACAGGCGAGGTCGGCATAGGTCTCGCCCTTGCGCAGATTGGCCACAACCAGCAGGGCCTGGCGGCCGGCGGAGAGCTTGCGCCAGCGGGCCGCCCGCTGGTTGTGGTGCGCGCGCAGCACGTCGGCAAGCAGGCCGAGCGCGCGGCTGGACACGGTCATCCCGGACGGGTAGGACAACACTCTGAAGCTCCTGGTCAGGCGGATTGATCTAGGCAATCGCCCGTCTACCAGGAGCTTCACTCATTCGAGGTCACGCCACGCCGCATGCCAGCTGACCTGCTCGTCCATCAGGTTGGCATAGGCTCACTGAGCAACGACGCCGAAACATCGATCACGAGACAGGCCCCTCGACCGAGGACAACCAGGACCCGGCGACGTCGCGTGGCTGGCGGTTGGGCAACGCGCAGAAGTTCGTGGAGCCGTTCGGTGGCCGGATGAGTGCTGAGTTCTTCGACGTCGGACAGTCGCGCTCGGTGCCCTGGGACCGACGCCGGGATGCGTCCCGGCTGCTCGCGGCCTTGAAGAACCCGGGACGGACCTGGAACGCGGTCGTGGTGGGGGAGGGCACCCGGTGTTGGTTCGGGAACCAGTTCTCGCTCATCGCGCCGCGGTTCGCCGCCTACGGGGTGGACCTGTGGGTGCCGGAGCTGGGTGGGAAGTTCGATCCGCGCAACGCCTCGCACACGATGTTGATGAACGTGCTCGGCGGGATGTCGGAGTCCGAGCGTCAGCACGTGCAGGCCCGGGTACGAGCGGCGATGGACACGCAGGTCGTCAACGAGGGACGGCATCAGGGTGGCCGGGCCCCGTACGGCTACGTGACCGCTGATGGTGGCCCGCATCCGAACCCGCGCAAGGCGCCGAGGGGTTCCGGCTGCGGGTGCTCACGGTCGACGAGCCGTCGGCCGAGGTGGTGCGGAGGATCTTCGCGGCCTACCTCGACGGTCTCGGTGAGCGCGCCATCGCGACGACGCTGAACCGGGACGGTGTGCCGTGTCCGTCGGCCCGGCGCCCGGAGCAGAACCGGCACCGACTCGCGGACGGTTGGCAGGGCAGCACCGTGCGGGCGATCCTCGACAACCCCCGCTACACCGGATACGCCATCTTCGGACGCTGGGCGCGGCACGAGACCCTGCTCGACCCCGACGACGTCGCGGCCGGACATGTGACCCGGTCCCGGCGGGCGCCGGCGGATCGGATCGTGCGTTCCCGGCGGCCGGCGCATCCGGCGATCGTGTCGGTGGAGACGTTCACGGCGGTGCAGATGAAGCGGCGCGGCAAGAGCGCTGGGGGACTGGCGTCGGCCCGGCGCAGCGAACGCGGCCCGCGCCCGGCGCCCAAGAACACCTACCTCCTGCGTGGCCCGGTCCGGTGCGGGGCGTGCTCGCGTCGGATGCAGGGAGAGGCGGTCCGGAGCCGCCTGTACTACCGGTGCACGTCGCGGACGATGGCGCCTGGTGCCGCCGCGCTGGCCGCTCATCCACCGACGGTGAACCTGCGTGAGGACCACGTCGTCCCGGTCATCAACAAGTGGATCGGAGGATTGTTCGCACCGCACAACCTCGATGCCACGGTGAATTCCCTGGTGGCGACCAGAGGCCCGGTGTCCCGTCGGCGGATGTCGCGGAGGCGAAGGACCGTCGGGCGGATGCCAATCGGCGCATCCGCCGGTTTCAGGACGCGATCGGGTCCGGGGCCGATCCGGCTGCGGTGGTGGAGGCGTTGAACACCGCGCAGGCCGATCGTGTCGCGGCACAGGCGAAGATCGGCGCGGCGGCGCGGTCGCGCACGGTGCTCGACCGGGCCGAGGTGTACGCGATGATCGACTCACTCGGCGACGTCGGCGGAGTGCTTGCCGGAGCAGACCCGACGAGCGTTGCGCGGCTGTACCGGGAACTCGACCTGTCGGTGCGCTATGAGCCGGAAGAGCGGGCCGGCATCCTGACGACCCGCCCCGTGTGGACAGTGAGTGTGTCCGAGGACCGAGTTGCACCATAACCCCACCGTCTTGCACCGCGCTGACCTGCTGCTTTCCGAGTAGATCAACCTGTCTCGGTGCTACCGGCCGCCGGGCAACGGATAGGCGAGTCGGAGGCGGGTCAGGCCGTTCGGGGAGATGGACACCACGTATGGGCCTCGGGCGCGAACAGCCATCCGGAGAAGGCGTTGCTCTGCGTCCAGGAGCAGTGCAGCCATCGCCGGCCCGGTGAGGTCGGCCCGGGCGAGGGCGAACACCCGGGCGTCGTGCATGTAGATGGCCCTGGCCTCAGCGACATTGCGAGCGACGGCTCGGTCCTTGCACAGCAGGATCTCTCCCCGGACGGCTGCGTCCGAGATCCACTCCTCGTCGCCGACGGCTTGGCTCCGATCCGTGCCGTACCGCTCGTCCATCGTGGTGAGGGACCATCCCCGGGCTCGTAGGGTGGTCGGCACGATCTGTGACCCGAGGCCGCGGTCGAGGAAGAACCGCGGTTCGTCGACGGCCGCAGTCGGCATCAGATCACATCCGCGTGGCGACCAGCGCCCGGACCTCGTCGGTGGTCAGGGCGTAGTCCGCCGCGACCTGCGCGGCGGGTTCACCCGCGGCAAGCCGGGACACGACGTCGGCGACACGCAGGCCGCGCCGGGCGATGGTCGGCCTTCCCGAGTTGATCCGGGGGTCGATGGTGACCTCCACCTGCTCGTATCGGGGCAACCGGATGAGCTCCACGTAGCCGTTTCGGTACGAGATCGTCTGCAGATAACGGCTCACGAGTGGGGCGAAGACCCGCTGTTGGTTGCGGACCACGACCAGGTCGCCGATGTCGTCCACGACCCGATCGTCGGTAGCAGCGGACTGCCGGCTGAAGTCGTAGAGGATCTCCGCGCCGTCGGTCTTGAGGCGCTCGCTCGCCAATGCTGCGGGAAGCCCGATGTGTTCGTCGAGCCATTGGATCGCCGGGCGGATCCGCTGCATCGGGACGCCTGCCGCTCGAAATGCCGCGAGTACGTATGCCTCGGCGAGGCCGAGGAAGGGGACTGATGGCGCCCGCCCGCTGCCGCTGCGCGTGGTGGTGATCATCGGGAACGCTTCGACGACCCCGCCGAGGGTCTTGTAGGCGTATCCGCGCGCCCAGTTGCGCAGGGTCTCTGGGCGCACGTCGATGATCTGCGCAGCCTGCGGCTGCGTGTAGAGCGGGATCCGGTACTCCTCCGCTTCATCCGCCACGATCGTCATGCTGCCTCCTCCTTCCACACACTATCGGGGCTTACCGGGGTCGCCGAGGACATACGAGCGGCCGCGGGCACTCAAGTGCCGTCGTTCGATCCCCGGGCGGAGTCACCGGAGGATGGGCAGGCTGATCGATCAGCGACGGCCACCTGCGCGACGGCCTCAAGTCCTGATGTTGCCGACGACCAGGGTGCCGAGCCCGTACCGGCGGCAGCACTGCTTGTACTTGCGTCCCGAGCCGCACCAGCACGGCGCGGTTCGTGCCGGCGGCCACGCCGTCATCGGGGTCGTGACGGTGCGCAGGTCCGGGTAGGCGTTGAGGTCGTCGTCACCGGGTTTCGTGACCTTCCGCGCGGCGAGGAAGGTCACTAAACTGGACACGTCTCCAGGTAGCTGTTGGAAGCGCAGTCCCTCCTGGTCCAGGAACGCGCGGTGCTGCTCGACACGGCGGCGGTGCTCGTCCCACGTCGCGCCCACGCGAGCGGCCAGGTGCGGCCATCGCGCTACCAGGATGCGGAACTGCTCCTCGGGCCAGAACACCGAGAGGGCCGCTGTCGCGTACTGGTAGGTGCCGTCGCTGCCGGCGGGGGACCAGCCTGCCTCACTCATCGCATCGACCATCCGTGACCGAACAGTGGTTCCCAACCCGGCAGGGCATCGACGAGGTCGGCGACCGGAAGGTGCACCGCCAGAGCGCGGCACTGCCGCACGATCTGCTCTGCTCGCTCGTCCGCGAAGTCGGGCGAGTACTCGAGCAGGGACTCCGAGCCGCCGTCCCGGCATCGGTACAGGCCATGCAGGATGCCCACCGCCACCTCCGTGGCGGCGACCGTCATGCCCAGCCGTGCGTGCCGCTGCAGATCGTCGAGGAACGGCTGCAGCAGTTCGTCGAGGATCTCGGCGGCGGCGTCCACCGGATGCAAGTAGCCGATACCCGGTCGGTGTCCCGCCCGGCCGTTGAGTTCGTCGATCTCCACGAATCGCAGCGCTGACTCCACGCCGTCGGCGACCCCGGTCGGGTCCACCTGTGAGAGCCGCCGGGTTGCGAGCTCCTCGGCTTGCCCTCGCAGTTCGGGTCGCGCGGTGAGCAGAGCGTCGAGCAGCTCAGCCTTCTCCACCGGGGACAGGGCGTTCACTGCCGGTGATCGTGCTGGCACGGATCCTCCACCCGCTGTGGCTCGACTGCGGCGGTCGGTTCTCGCGGCGACCTTCCGCGGGCCGCGACGATACCGAGGCCGGTGCTCGCGCCACCCCACCGGGCACCGGTCCGCGGTCGGTACCCTCCCGCGATGAGCGGACTCAGTGTGGCCGAGCTCGACGCGCTGATCGCGGAGGCCACCGTCGACTGCTACGACGAGCACGAGCAGGTCACCGGCCTCTACAGCGTGATGGTCGACGAGCTCGCCGTGCCGTTCCAGACGACCGTGCTTGGAGTCGCAGTCACCGTCGAGGACCTCGATCTGACTGGTCGTGGGCACATCCTCGCCCGCTGCTCGCGCGGCGGGATCCGTCAGGCGATCCTGGTGTTGGACCTCCCGCTGCCGACGCCGCCTCCGCCCGGTGCCCAGTGGATCGAGGCGTACCGGCGCTGGGCAAGGTGATCCGCCGCCGGACGCGGCCTGGTCGTCGGCCTTCCGGAGGGCTGATCCCCGGGCGACCGCGGGTCGGCGTGTGTGGTCGGCACGGTGTGGAGCACGGTCGCCCCGCTGCGGTTCTTGTGTCAAGGTTCAGCGGCTGTCGAAGATGTGGAGGCCGGTGCGGGTGGTGCTGGCGAGCCAGGGTGCTGGACGGCGCGGGGTGTCGACCCGGGCGCATTTTGAACGGCTCGGGTACGCCGGGCCGTGACGAGCTCAGCATCGTCCTCGCCCGAGGCCGAGGTAGCGGCGTTGCGCGCGGAGAACGCGCGGCTGCGACGGCTGCTGGACCTGACGCCCGAGCAGGCGCGCCTTCCCGCTGCCGCGCAGACGGGGCTGTTCCTCGACCAGCCCGGTCCGGTGACGGCGTCGTCGACCGGGCCGGACAAGGTCCGGTTCTTCCGCACGCTGTTCGCCGCCCGCACCGACGTGTACGCGATCAGGTGGGACAACGCGCGGACGGGCCGTTCGGGGTGGTCGCCTGCGGTCGAGCCCGCGTTCCGCGTAATTCGGCTTGTCTGGAGACCTTGGCGGTGTGAAGCCCGAGGTCAGGGCGGTGCGGTCGGCTGCCGGGCCGTGAATCGCCTAGAGAAACGTGGTGGTGAGCGGGCCAGCCGGAAGGTGTGCTCGAGATCGAATCGGCGCAGGAACGCCTGCCAGCACCGGTCGATCTCTGCGGTGGTGGCGTCGGTGGTCGAGGACCACAGCCACACCGGCTTCGGGTCACGGTCCCCGGGCAGGTGATCGACGTGCAGTCGGATCAGGGTGCCCTCGATGACCGGTAGGGCGCCGTCGTGGTCCAGCCAGCACCCACGGTGGGTGAGCCGGGGATGGACCCGGTCCCAGCTGGAGGCGGTCGCGGTCCGGTAGCGGGTGGTCTCGGTGATCGTGGTGTGCGCCGGCTCGGGCCAGGTGGCCGGGGTACTC
This sequence comes from Pseudonocardia sp. DxW, assembly GCF_058448985.1. Classification (NCBI taxonomy): domain Bacteria; kingdom Bacillati; phylum Actinomycetota; class Actinomycetes; order Pseudonocardiales; family Pseudonocardiaceae; genus Pseudonocardia; species Pseudonocardia sp. DxW. The sequence goes on from NZ_JBZFLK010000002.1 coordinate 5,837, forward strand.
AGGGCGAACTCCGGTCCATGCTTGGGCGGACGACCGACGGTGCCGGGGAGCCGGGGCGGCTTGGGCAGGCGCAGTACCCGGTCGGAGCGGATCCGGCCGAGGACGTCGACGGGGAGATCGGCCAGGACGAACGCCAACCGGGTCACGTCGTAGCCGGAGTCCATCACGATCAGCATGTTCGGGTCGCCCTCGTGCCAGTGCCCGGCCGTGGTCAGCCGGGTGATGACAGCGCGCAGCTGCCGGGCAGTCACCGCGGTGGCGTCATCGGCGGGCCCGAGCCGGACCGCATCCAGCAGGGCGGTCCAGCAGGTGCGGCCGGGCTCCAGCGCGGCGACGAAGGAGTACGGCCAGCCCGGGATCATCTGGGCCTGGCCCTTCCCGCGGCCGTAGACGTGACAGAACAACCTCTCGGCGCTGGTCGGTGCGTCCGAGCGCAGCCACGGGCTGACGTCCACCGCGAGCACGAGCCGCCCGTCTGACAGCGGCCAGTCCAAACTCCCCGTAGGCGGCCATTTACCGCCCCGGTGACGGCCAGTGTTCTCCCCGCTGGCGGCCAGATATCTCCCCGGTGATCAAGCATCCGATGCCGGTGGCGAGGGTCTGCCGGTGAAGCGAGACGAGGAGATCATGGAGATCTTGGAGGCGTTCGACCTCACGGGGAGTTACCGCGCCGCCGCGGAGTTGGCGGGCTGTGATCACCACACCGTCGCCCGGTATGTCGCGCTGCGCGAGGCCGGTCAGCCACCGGTGGCCCGGGAGCACCGGGCCCGGCCGATCGACGAGTACCTGGACAAGATCGAGGAGTTGGTCGTGCGCTCGGACGGGCGTGTGCGGGCCGACGTGGTGCACGAGCGGATCGCGGCGATGGGCTTCACCGGCGGTGAGCGCACCACGCGGCGCACCGTCGCGGAGGTCAAGGCCCGGCTCCGCGCGGGGCAGCGCCGGGTGTTCCGGCCATGGGTGGTCGAGCCGGGTCTGTGGCTGCAGTGGGACTGGGCCGAGGGTCCGCGGGTGAACGGGCGCCGCACGTCTCTGTGGTGCGCGTGGTTGGCGTGGTCGAGGTTCCGGGTTGTGCTCGCGGTCTGGGACCGCACCCTGCCGACGATTGTGGCCTGCATGGACATCACCCTGCGCCGCCTGGGCGGGGTCCCGACTTACGCGCTGACCGACAACGAGCGCACCGTCTCGGTCGATCATGTCGCCGGGATCGCGGTGCGGCACCCGGAGATCGTCGCGGTCGGACGGCACTACGGGATGACGATCCGCACGTGTGTGCCGGCGGACCCGCAGTCCAAGGGCGGGTCGGAGGCGACGGTGCGGATCGCGAAGGCCGACCTGGTCCCCACGGCGGCGAACCTGCTGCAGGAGTACCGCACGTTCTCCCAGCTGGAGACGGCGTGTCGGGAGTTCTGCGAGCAGGTCAACACGCGGGCGCACCGGGAGACCCGTCGCGCTCCGGTCGAGGCGCTGGCCGAGGAACGCACGCGGCTGCATCCGCTGCCGGGCCAGCCGTTCACGGTCGCGTTCGGGACGACGCGGCGGGTGAACTGGGATGCCACCGTCTCGGTCGAGGGGGTGCGCTACTCCGTCCCGCACCAGCTGGTCGACACCCGGGTCTGGGTGAGGTTCCACGGCGATGACCTGGTGATCACCGCCGTCGGCGAGACCGGGCCGGGTGAGGTCGCCCGCCACGCCCGCTCGACACCAGGCACTCCCTCGATCCGGGCGGAGCACTACCCGCCGCCCACCGCCGCAGCGAACGCCGCCGGGGAACGCACTCCGCGGGCGGGCAGCGCCGCGGAGACCGAGTTCCTCGCGCTGGGCCCGGGCGCGACGTCCTGGCTGGTCGAGGCCGCCGGCGCCGGGGCCAGAGGGGTCCGGCGGAAGATGGCCGAAGCGGTCGCGCTGGCCAAGCTGCACCCACCCGGCGAGGTCGATCGCGCGCTCGGGACGGCGGCGGTCGCGGGCCGGTTCGCCGAGAACGACGTGCTGCGCATCCTGGCCCACCAGGCCGGGCGCGATATCAACAAGCCGACGGTTCGGGCGAGTGAGACCCACAGCCTGCAACCCGGCACCTCGGCCTGGTCCGGGTTCGGGCTCACCGCGCCACCCGATCCCGATCCGGACCCGGCAGGGCTCGACCCGGCAGGGGAACCGTCATGAGCACCGGATCCGTCGCAGCCTCGGGCGGGGACCCGCTCGCCGAGGCCGTCGCGCTCACTCGGCGGCTCAAGCTGCCCCACATCCGCCGTCACCTCGTCGAGCTCGTCCCGACCGCGCGGGCACAGCGCTGGGACCACGCCGAGCTCGTCCGGGTCCTGCTCGCCGAGGAGGCCGCCGGCCGTGACGCCACGAACCTGCGCACCCGCCGCCAGCGAGCGGGGTTCCCGGCCGGCAAGACGTTGCACGACTGGGACGCCGCCGCGTCCTGCATCCCGCGCCCCACCCAGGACGCGCTGACCTCGCTGGAGTGGGTGGGGCGGCGGGAGAACGTGTGCATCTGCGGGCCGTCCGGGACCGGGAAGTCCCACTTCTGCGAGGCGCTCGGTCAGGCCGCGGTCGAGGCCGGGATGACAGTGGCCTGGTTCACCATCGAAGACCTCGGCGCACTCGTGCGCCGCCACCGCGCCGACGACAGCATCACCCGCGCACTGGCCAGGCTGATCCGCACCGACCTGATCATCGTCGACGACATCGGGCTGCTGCCCGTCTCCCCGGACGCCGCGGAGGGGTTCTATCGGCTCGTCGACGCCGCCTACGAACGACGATCCCTCGCGGTCAGCTCGAACCTTCATCCGTCGGGGTTCGACGAGATCATGCCCAAGACCCTGGCCACCGCCACGGTCGACCGGCTCCTGCACCACGCCCACATCGTCGTCACCGACGGTGACAGCTACCGGCTCGCACAAGCCACCTCCGGCAAGGGAGTCACCGCCTTGAACTGACCGAGCACGACCGAGGGCGGGGACTTATCTGGCCGCCGTCGGGGAGAAACATCTGGCCACCAGTGGGGAGAACTTCTGGCCGCCAGCGGGGAGATCCAACTGGCCATTGACACCCGTCGACCGTTCTGGGCAGCGGCAGACAGGCCAGAGACCGGCGGATCCGCTCCGGTTCCACATGGCCGTGGTTGAGCGCGTCGTACATCGCGCCGTGCCCCCGGCGGTGCTCGGCCACCAAGGTCAGATCGACCAGCGAGCGGACCGGACCGTCGAGGCACAGCACCGCGTCGGTCAGCTCGAACAACGCATCCGCGCGCGCGGTCAACGACATGTAGAACTCCTGCCGGAACCGGGCAAGATCACCCCGCCGAGCCGGGGTGTCGTCGTCACCCCTGATCCCGGCCCGCGCGACACTGACCATCGCGGCCACCGCTCTCGTCTTCGACGTTCTGTGGAAGGAACCCGAAGAGGATCAAGCGGTGGCCGCGCCGTGTCGCGACGACACGCCGCACGAGCAGCGCAAACCGGATTGCCTCGCCGTGCGAGGTTAAAGATCAAGCTGAGCACCTGCCGCCGGCTCAGGGCGCGAAGCTGCGGCCGAGCAGGTGCCGGGCGACGACCAACTTGGCGACCTGCGCGGTCCCGTCGGCGATCTCGAACGCCATCACGTCGCGCAGGCGCTGCCCCTGCGGGCTGTCGCTGCCCCAGCCGGCGTGCCCGAAGGTCAGCAGCGCCTGGTGCACGGCCTCGCCCGCCGTCTTCGGCGCGAACCACTTGGCCATGTTCGCCGCGACCGAGTGCTCCAGTCCCTGGTCCTTGCGCCACAGCGCCTCGTAGCAGATGTGTCGGGCCCCGGCCAGCCGCGTGGCCTGTTCGACCAGCGGGAAGGCGACGCCCTGGTTGCGCCCGATGGGACCGCCGAACGCCTCCCGGGTCCGGGCGTACTCGAGTGCGTCGTCAAGCGCGGCCTGGGCGACCCCGACGCACATCAGGCCGATGACCGCGCGGGAGTAGTCGAACCCCTGCATCACCGAGACGAAGCCGGCACCCTCCTCGCCGATCAGGTCGTCGCGCCCCACCGGCAGGCCGTCGAAGTGCAGCGAGGCACGTCCGACGGCCCGGCCGCCGTGGTCGTCGAGAGCGGTGCGGGCCACCCGCTCGTCGTTCAGGTGCACGTAGAACGCGCTGATGCCGCGGGCGCCCTCGCCGCCGGTGCGGGCGAAGACCACGCCGGTGTCGGCGAGCATCCCCATCGAGATGGAGGTCTTCTCCCCGGCCAGCCGCCACCCGTCGCCCTCGGGCACCGCGCGCAGCGACAGGTTGGCAGCGTCCGAACCGTGCTCCGGTTCGGTGAGCAGCAGCGCGGAGAGCGCCGAGCCGTCGGCGATCGGCGGCAGCCAGCGGGCCAGCTGATCCTCGCGGGCGCTGTGCACGAGGATGTCGGCGTTCAGCGCCGCGACCAGCAGGACGTAGCAGGCGTTGACGTCCGCCCGCGAGATCTCCTCCGCGGCCATGCCGGTCGTGACCGCGTCGGCCTCCTGGCCGCCGAAGCGCTCCGGGACCCGCATCCCGGTCAGACCGACCGCTGCCATCTCCTTGGGCAACGTGGGCCGCATCCGGCCGGCCCGGTCGTCGGACCGGTAGTGCGGTGCGAGGTGTCGCCCGGCGAACGCGGCGAGCTCGCGGCGGAACGCCTCCTGGTCGTCGCTGAAGGCGTAGTGCATGGGCGCTCCCGAGGTCGCGTCGCTCGTCGAGGGGTCTTCCTGATGAGGATCGCCGCACGCCGCCGCTGCGCCGGGGCCGAGCTCAGCCGGCCGCGTCCCTGGTGAGCTGTTCGGCCGGTCCGGCCAGCACGACCGCCGCGGCGGCCGCGCTCAGCAGGCGTTCGACGCTCTCGTCGTCCAGCTCCACGGGCATGTGGGCGGCGGAGTTGAGCAGGGACAGCGTGGCGGTGACCACCCCGCGGGCCGGCGCCGCGCCGAGGCCGGGCCGGACCGCGAGCAGGGCGTCGGTCCAGATGGTCTCGTAGTCCCGCTGCCTGCGGCGCAGTGCGCGGAGCGCGATCGGTGACAGCGACCTGTGCTCCCTGGCGTAGACCGCGACCAGGCGGCGGTGGCGGGCGGCGAAGCTCGCGTGCATCGCGATCAGCTCAGGCAGTTCGCGCTCGGCACCGCCCGAGCGGGCGGCCCGGCGGGCCCCGGTCAACAGCTCGGACATGGCCGTGCTGCACAGGTCCTGGAGGATCGCCTGCTTGTTCTGGAAATGGCGGTAGATCGCCGGTCCGGTCACTCCGGCGGCTGCGCCGATGTCGTCGATGCCGACCGCGTGATAGCCCTGTCGCGCGAAGAGCTCCGTCGCGACCTCGAGCAACACGGCCCGCCGGAACCCCGCCAATCCCACGCACCTCCGCTCCACCCCGACCCGACCGAGCGGGGTCATGGTAGCCGTCGGTGCCGTCGGGCTCGTGATCCGTCGGCGACGGACGGCGCGGTCGGAGCTCGGTCACGCCGGGTCGAGGAACCGCACGACCACGGTGGCGATCTCGTCGGCGACGTGATCGGCGGGGTGGAGAGGCACCACGATGTGGCTGATCGCCAGCCGGGTCGCCACCTCGGCGGCAGCGGCGGCTCCGGCGGGGTCGAGTTCCGGCCAGCGGCGCAGCAGGAACGCTGCGGCACGGTCGCGGGCGATCTGGATGAGCGGCTCGCTCTCGGTGGTCAGCAGCGGGAGGAGTTCCTCGTTGCCCTGGCCGGTGAGGACGACCTTGAGGAGGGGGTCCGCCGTGGCGGTGTCGAGGGTGCGGCGAACCGCTGCCACCCATGCGGCATGCAGGTCGTCCTCGCTTCCCAGCGCGGCCTCGACGCTGCGCAGGAACCGCTCGGTCAGCCGGAGCACCAACGCTGCGACGAGGCCACGCTTGCTGCCGAACTCGTTGTACAGGGTCTGGCGGCTGGCGCCGACGGTGTCGGCGAGGTCCTGCAGCCGCAGTCCCCGGTATCCCTCGGCGAGCAGTTGCCGGGTCGCCTCGTCCAGGACCTCGTCCCGCCAGAGGTTCCGGGCGCGCTGGATGAGGCCGGCCACTCTGCTTATCCTGGACACGTCGGGCGGAGATGTCAACGTACTGGACGCGATCATGGTCCGGATCTGGGATCGGGGCGGTCTCCCGTGACGGACCGAGCGGGTGCGGCCCGGACAACCCCGGCGTCGACGTCGATGCCGCTCACTTCGAGCGTGTGGGTGTGACGCCGTGCCGCGCCTCCTGCCGTGCGACGCGACGACGGAAGGACGCCGATGGAGGCGGGCCCGTGGCGGGCCCCCGCGGTTCCGCCGGCTCCGGGCGGTTCCGCCGGCGTCGCGCGACGGCTTCCCCGGCCCGAGGTTCTCGTGGCCCGCGACCGCTACGCCGTGCTGGCCGACGCCTGGTCCGCAACGGCCGCCGCCGCGCTCGGGGCCCCGGTAGGTCCGTCGACGTCCGGATCGTGCCCGGGCCCCGCCCACGCCACGGTCGGGGAGGACCGGGTCACGGCAAGGGGGTCACGGGAAGGAGAAGGAGCCGGTCGCCCGTGCGACCAGCACCGCGGCGAGGATGAGCGCCATCGCCACGACGCCTGTCATCAGGACGTGCGGATCGAAGGTGAACTCCAGGACGCGGCCCGAGCGCCGCTCGTCATCCGACGGCAAGGGCGGGCCGAGCCAGTCCAGCTGGTGGAAGCGGCGGTCGAACTCCTCCGCGTCGTCGACGCCGGCGAGGAGCTCGCCGACCGGCCCGTTGGCCACGATGCGGCCGTGGGCCAGCACGGCCAGGCGACCGTCGAGCGCCTTGGCGAGCGCGATGTCGTGCGTGGTGACGAGCATGGTGGCACCGGTGCGCCGCTGGGCCGTTCGGATCGCTTCGACCGCCCGCGCGGCGGTGGGCGCGTCGAGCCCGAGGTCGACGTCGTCGAGCACGATGAGCGGTCGGCCGCCGGCCATCGCGGCACCCAGTGCGATGCGCCGCCGCATCCGGGCGGAGAGCTCCGCGGGCAGCCGGTCGGCGTGCCCGTCGAGCCCCAGGGTCCGCAGCCACCACGTGACCGTCGCGTGCACGAACTCGTCGTCCGCCGCACTCAGCCGCAGCGGCGCGGCGACGTTGTCGTACACCGTCAGCGACCCGAACACCGACGTCTCGAACAGCGTGGAGCCGCCCAGCAGCACGCCCGTCGCCTCGCGCATCGCCGCCAGCTGCTTCGGGTCGAGGTCCCAGACCGACCGGCCGCCGACGAGGACGGTGCCGGAGTCCGGGGGGAGGAGACCGACGAGGTGGCGAACCAGGGTCGTCTTGCCCGCGCCGGAGGGACCCATCAGGACGGTGATCTCTCCGGCGGGGAACTCCGCGCGCAGACGATGGTGCACGATCTCGCCGCCGAGGCGGGTGCAGACGCCCTCGAACCGGATGTCCGGCGGGGTGCGGTGGTCGGACACGTGCGCGGCTTCGCCGCGGTCGCCGCGGCTAGTCCGACGTGTGGACGATCAGGACGTCGCAGCCCGCCGTGCGGGCGACGTGCGACGGCACCGATCCCAGCACCCGGCCGCTGAGCGTGTTCAGCCCGCGGTTGCCCACCACGAGCAGGTCGGCCGCGTGGTCGGCGACCGCCTTGCGCAGGACGTCCACCGGAGCGCCGTCGACCGGTTGGGTGCGGATCTCCCGCGCACCGGCCTGCTTCGCCGCGTCCGCGGCGACGGCGAGGGTCTCCTCGGCGGGGGTGGAGCCGCGGACGAGGAACGCCTCCTCGCCCAGCGCCTCCTCCGCGCCGACCTGCTCCTCGCGGGTCGACGGCGTGTACGCCGAGACGATCACCAGCGTGGCTCCCGCGTCCGCCGCCACCTGCGCCGCCCGCCGCACCGCCAGCGCTGCCGTCGCGGACCCGTCGGTACCCACCACGATCGAGCGGTATCCGGTCATGCCGATCCTCCGTCACCTTGCCCAGGACGTGTTCGTCACTGTCCGCGAGCGGAGGCTACCGTGTGTCATTTACATGGGCCATACGGGTCAGCCGATCAACCCCAGCGATAGGCCACACGGCCCAACGGGCCCGTCAGGTGCCCGGCCCGGCGGCCCTCGGGGATATCGGCCCGCACGGGCCACCGATGGCCCGCGCCGTCCGTCCACCAGCATCCCGGCATCGGGCAGACTTCGCGGCGTTGTTGTCCCGGTCACAATGTAGTGAGGAGCAAGTCGATGACCTCTGCGGTGTCCGACGCGATCGACGGCGTGCGGGACGTGCTGTCGCGGGCAACCGAGAGCATCGTCATCGCGGGCAAACCGGGGCCCGCCGCGGACGGCCGGCTCATCGAGACCCACGATCCGGCCACCGGCGAGGTGGTGGCCTCCATCGCGGCGGGCGGTGCTGCCGACGTCGAGCGGGCGGTGTCCGCGGCGTCGCGGGCGGCCGGGTCGTGGCAGGTCCTCAGCGCCGCGGGGCGGGCCCGTGCCCTGTTCGACGTGGCCGCACTGATCGAGGAGCACGCCGACGAGCTCGCCACCCTGGAGACGCTCGACAACGGCAAGCCCCTCACCGAGTCGATGTTCCTCGATGTCGGCATCGCCGCCGAGATCTGGCGCTACTACGCCGGCTGGTGCACGAAGATCGGCGGGCAGACGCTGCCGGTCTCGCCCCCGGTGGGCAACTCCTTCGCCTACACCCGTCGCGAGCCGCTCGGCGTGGTCGGGCTGATCGTGCCCTGGAACTTCCCGCTGCTGATCGCCTCCTGGAAGCTGGCCCCGGCCCTGGCCGCGGGGAACACCGTCGTGCTGAAGCCCTCGGAGCTGACGTCGCTGAGCGCGCTGCGGCTGGTGGAGCTGATCACCGAGGCCGGGCTGCCCCCCGGCGTCGTCAACCTGGTCACCGGATACGGGCACGAGGCCGGTCAGGCGCTCATCGAGCACCCCGACGTCGCGAAGATCTCCTTCACCGGGTCCACCGCGACCGGGCAGCGGATCGTGACGGCCAGCGCGGCGAGCCTGAAGAAGCTGACCCTCGAGCTGGGCGGCAAGTCCGCGAACATCGTCTTCCCGGACGCCGACCTGGAGGGCGCTGCCCAGGGGGCGCTCACCGGCATCTTCCTCAACCAGGGGCAGGTGTGCTGCGCGGGGTCGCGGCTGTTCGTCCACCGCAGCGTGCACGACGACCTGCTCACCGAGCTGGAGACCGCGGCCAGGGCGATCCAGCTCGGGCACGGCCTGGCCGACGGGACCGAGATGGGACCGCTGATCTCGGGCGGCCAGCGCGACCGGGTGGAGGGGTTCGTCCGGTCCGGGAGCGACCAGGGCGCGACGCTCGTGTGCGGGGGGGACCGGCCGGGCGGCGAGCTCGCGTCCGGCAACTTCCTGAATCCCGCGATCTTCAGCGACGTGCGTGACGACATGCGCATCGCCCGGGAGGAGATCTTCGGGCCGGTGCTGACCGTGCTCCCCTTCGACGACGAGGCCGAGGTCGTCCGCCGCGCCAACGACAGCGAGTACGGCCTCGCCGCGGGCCTGTGGACCTCGGACGTCACGCGCGCGCACCGGGTGGCCCACCAGCTCCAGGCGGGCACCGTGTGGATCAACCAGTACAACATGCTGGATCCGGCAGCCCCGTTCGGCGGCTACAAGGCCTCCGGCTACGGGCGGGACCTCGGCGAGGAGTCGCTGCTCGGCTTCACCCAGACCAAGTCGGTGTGGGTCAGCCTCGACTGAGGCCGACCCTCACCGGCGACGCACACCGTTCCACCACAGGAGGAGAAAGCACATGGGCGTGTTCACCGACGAGTCCGAGGTCTACACCTACCTCGGCGGCATCTTCGAGCTGGCGACCAAGAAGGACGGGCTGGCCGACAAGCTCGCCGGGTCCGGGGTGGTCCTGCGGATCCACTACACCGACCCCGAGGCGACCATCACGGTCGACATGCCGAACAAGGAGGTCGAGACCGGCACCGCCAGCACCAAGGAGCCCAACGTCGAGCTGTTCATGACCGCCGACACCGGCAACCGGTTCTGGCTCGGCAAGGTCAACCTCTCGGTGGCGATGGCCCGCGGCACGGTGCGCGCGAAGGGCCCGGTGCCGAAGCTGCTCAAGCTGATCCCGACCGCCAAGGAGCTCTTCCCGGAGTACGAGAAGATGCTCACCGAGGCGGGTCGCGACGACCTCGTCAACGCCTGACCGGACCGGGTTCGACGAGAACGGAGACGCCGTGCTCAGCACGATGCAGAGCTACGCCCTCACGGTCGGGTCCGTGCTGCGGCACGCGGCCACCGTCCACGGGGCCCGAGAGACGATCACCGCCGTCGCGCCGGGGCGGCGGCGGACCAGCTATGCCGAGCTCGGCGAGCGCGCGGCGCGTCTGGCGAACGCGCTGCGCGGGTTCGGGGTCGACGGCGACCAGCGGGTCGCGACGTTCCAGTGGAGCAACCAGGAGCACCTCGACGGGTACGCCGCCATCCCCTCGATGGGGGCGGTACTGCACACCCTCAACCTGCGGCTGCCCCCGCACCAGCTGTCCTACATCGCCAACCACGCCGAGGACAGCGTGCTGATCGTGGACGACACGCTGGTGCCGCTCCTGGCCCGCGCGCTGCCCGACATGGCGACCGTGCACACGGTCCTCGTGACCGGATCCGGCGACCTCGCGCCGCTGGAGGGCTACGGCAAGGAGGTGCTGCGCTACGACGAGGTACTCGCCGCGCAGTCGCCCGTCTTCGACTGGCCCGACGTCGACGAGAACTCCGCGGCGGCGATGTGCTATACGTCTGGCACGACCGGCAACCCGAAGGGCGTCGTCTACAGCCATCGTTCGATGTGGCTGCACTCCCAGGCGGCCTGCACGAGGAACGCCCTCGGCGTCAGCTACGACGACACGATCCTGGCGATCGTGCCGATGTTCCACGCCAACGCCTGGGGCCTGCCCTACGCGGCCATGATGGCGGGCGCGCAGCTGCTGCTGCCCGGTCCCTTCCTGCAGGCCGCGCCCCTGGTGGAGATGATCGAGTCCGAGCGGCCGACGATGTCGGGCGCCGTACCCACCATCTGGAACGACATCCTCAACCACCTCCGGGACAACCCCGGCCACGACATCAGCTCGCTGAAGTTCGTGGCGTGCGGCGGCTCCGCCGTCCCGCGTTCGCTGATGCAGGCCTTCGACGAGCTCGGCGTGCGGATCGTCCAGGCGTGGGGGATGACCGAGACCTCGCCGCTGGCCTCGGTCGCCCTGCCTCCGGCGACAGCGACCCCCGAGGAGGCGATGCACCTGCGCGGCACCCAGGGACGGGTCGTCGCGGGCGTCGAGGCCCGGATCGTCGACGACGAGGGCACGGCGCTGCCGCACGACGGCAAGTCGGTGGGGGAGCTCGAGGTCAGGGGCCCCTGGGTGACGGCCGCCTACCACGGTGGCGAGGACCCCGAGAAGTTCCACGACGGCTGGCTCCGCACGGGTGACGTCGGCTTGATCGACCCCCGGCAGTTCATCACGCTGACCGACCGGGCCAAGGACGTCATCAAGTCCGGGGGGGAGTGGATCTCGTCGGTCGAGCTCGAGAACGAGCTGATCGGCCACCCGGACGTCCAGTCGGCGGCGGTCATCGGGGTACCGGACGAGAAGTGGCAGGAGCGCCCGCTCGCGGCGGTCGTCCGGCGTCCCGGCTCCACGGTCGGCCCGGAGGAGCTGCGGCAGTACCTGTCGGACAAGGTCGCCAAGTGGTGGCTGCCCGAGCGGTTCAGCTTCATCGACGAGGTGCCGCTGACGGGGACGGGCAAGTACGACAAGAAGGTTCTGCGCAAGCGGTACAGCGACGGCGAGCTGGCGGTCGAGGGCCACGTCGAGGGCTGAGCGCCCGAGTGCGCCGCCACCCGGAGCGGGTGGCGGCGCACTCGTCGGTGCGGTGCCCGATCAGCCGGGCCCGTCCAGGAGGACCGGATCAGGCGGGCGCGGAGCGGTCGCGCCGGCGTCCGGCGACGTACCCGGCGGCGGCTCCGACGACGACCGCCGCTCCGGCGGCCGACACGATCTGGGCGGGCTCGAGGCCGGTGCCCGCGGGCGGGAACCAGAACACGAGCGGCAGGACCAGCAGGAAGCTGCCGAAGGCGGCGCAGCCGCCGTGCACGTGCGGGAGCCCCGCGTCGCCGACCCGGCTCCCCGCCGCGGCGAAGGCGACGACCGAGACCAGCAACAACCACAACGGTCCGAGCACCGGCACGGCCTGGCCGAGGGGTGTCATCAAGCCGCCCAGCAGCAGAACCGACAGGCCGGTCGACGCGGCACGGACCGCCGTCGGCACGTCCACGGGAGCCGCGCCCGGCCCGTGTGGGGCGGCACCCGCTGTGTTCCTCACCATACCGAGTCTACAGTGGTGATCGACAACGGCGTGCGGGAGCCCGCCGAAGGGGTCCTTGCCGAAGTGGGGGAGTGATGGCACCGACGCACTCGACCGACGCGGGTCGGGGCATCGACCGCATCGAGCTCACCCGTATGTTCCTCTCCGCCACCGAGCCGACGGACGTGCTGGACGTCGTGGCCCGCGTCGTGTGCGAACGCACCGGCTTCCGCCGGTCGGTCATCCTCGACATCGACCCGGTCCGAGGTGTGGTGCGCGGTCGCTCGAGCCACGGCGTGGATCGTGAGAAGGTGGCGGCGGCTGGTGGGCCGGTCGGGGACTACCGGATCCTGGCTGAGCCCGCCGCCGCCCACCCGATCCGCATCCCGGCCCACGAGGTGGGCACACACGTGCCGCAGCACTGCCTGGACCTGTTCGACGTGCACGGTCCGATCGTCGCCCAGCAGCTGCGCAGTGACCGGCTCGGGTTGCTCGGCGTGGTCTTCTGCGACGGCGGCCCGAGGTCGACGTTCCGGGCCGGCCCCGAGGACCTGGCGACGCTGGCGGAGCTCTCCGAGGTCGCGGCGCTCGCGTTCCAGCAGGCGTTGCTGCTGCGGAGGTCGGTGTCGCTGCAGGAGCTGCGGGAGCGGTCCCGCATCGCGGCAGCGCTGCACGACGGGGTCACCCAGCAGCTGTTCGCGGCCACGCTGGAGGTGGCCGAGCTGCGCGCCGTCGCCGACCTCGACGACGGGGCGGTGGCCGTCGTCGACCGGATGGCCGACCGGCTCGGGACCGCGCTGCGGCAACTCCGGGCGGCACTGGTGGAGATCGCGAGCGGTGGCGTCCCGGACGATCAGGGGTCGCAGCGGCCCGGAGAACCGGTGGTGGACCGGCTGCGCGGTCTGCTGGGTGGGATCAACGCGGCCGGCGGTCCCCTTCCCGACCTGGACGTGTCGGGTGAGGGACCCGAGCCGGACCTCACCCTCGCCGACCTGCTCGTCCGGGCCGTCCGTGAAGGCGTCGCCAACGCCGGTCACCACGGACGAGCCACCCAGGTCGCCGTGCACCTTCGCCGTGGTGGCTCCTGGTGGACGGTGGAGATCGACGACGACGGGACGGGGGACGTCGCCGAGGTGCAGCGGATCCTGCGGTCCGTCCCGGGACGCTCCTTCGGGCTCCCGAGCCTGGCCAAGGAGTGCGCGCGCCTGGGCGGGCGGATCTGGGTCAGCCGCGCCCCCCGGCTCCGTGGGCTTCGTCTGGGCGTCGCGGTCCCGCTCGCCGCGGGCTGAACGACGGGCGGCCCCCCGGATGGGGGGAGCTAGTTCCCCCCATCCGTCGCCGTATCCCCCCCATCGCTCGCCCGTTGGGCCATTCGGGCGATCGTAACCGTGGATCACGGTTCTTGATCGCGAACCTGCGGCGGGTTCCGCCCCCCACTCGCGATGCCTCCATCTGATCGTCAGGAAGGACGACAACCGTGAGTTCCCCTACGGTCGTTCCGGTTCCCCGGGAATCAGCACGACGCAGAATCTCCCTCCCGCGCAACCCGTTCAAGGGGCTGGAAGGCCCGCTGGTGCAGGCCGGCGAGATGACCCGGCTCCTGCTCCAGGTGCTCTGGATGGCGGTCCGGCACCCCCTGGGCTACTGGGGCGAGGTGCGCGACCAGATGTTCGACATCCTCAAGCTGTGCTGGATCCCGATGGCGGTGTCGTGCACGGCTTTCGGCCTGGGAGCCCCCGGCCTGCAGGGCGGCAACCTGTTCAGCCTCTTCGGTATCCCGGAGCGGCTCGGCTCGTTCTTCGTCATGGCGAGCGTGCGGGAGTTCGCACCGTGGGTGAACGCCATGGTCGTCGCCGGTGTCGTCGGGACGGCGATCACCGCGGACATCGGCGCACGCCGCATCCGTGAGGAGATCGACGCCATGGAGGTCCTCGGCGTCGACCCCATCCGCACCCTGGTCCTGCCGCGGGTGGTGGCGCTGTTCTTCATGACCGGCCTGCTCGACCTGGCCGCCATCCTGTTCGGCCTGCTCGGTGGGTACATCGCGGCGGTCCCGATCCTCGGGGCGAACCCCGCGGCGTTCGCCGACAGCCTCTTCGCGAACCTGTCGACGACCGACGTCTGGGGAAGCGTCGTCAAGACCGCCCTCTTCGGCCTGATCATCGGCGTCGTGTGCTGCTACAAGGGCCTCAAGGCCAGCGGCGGGCCGATCGGCGTCGGCAACGCGGTGAACCAGGCCGTCGTCATCGCCTTCGCCGCGATCTGGATCTTCAACATGGTGTTCACCACGATCCTGCTCGGGCTGAACCCCGACATCCAGGTCTACAAGTAGAGGAGCGCGTGCCATGACCAGCACGATGGACCGTCCCGGCCCCGGGCGCGCCGCCTCCGGCCCGACCGAGCAGGGCCCGAAGGTCAGCCTCGGCGGGCAGAAGGTGAAGGACGCCCTCGCCACGGGCGGTGAGATCGCCCGGTTCTCGACGCGGATCATCCGCGACCTGCCCGACGTCCGGCACTACGCGTCGGAGGTCTTCCGGCAGTCCGGCGTCCTGATCATCTCCAGCGGCCTGATCATCTGGCTGATGATGTTCGTCATCGGGTACCAGTGCGGCCTGGAGGCGAACTACACGCTCAAGCAGATCGGCGCGCCGCTCTACTCGGGCATCTTCTCGGCATGGTGCGCCATCCGCGAGATGGGTCCGTACATGTGGGGCTACATCCTGGCGGCGAAGGTCGGCTGCGGCCTCGTCGCGGAGCTGGGCTCCATGCGCATCTCGGACGAGATCGACGCGATGGAGGTCATGGGCGTCCGGTCCCGCAGCTACCTGGTGGGTACCCGGATCCTCGCCACCTGGATCGCGATGCCGTTCCTCTACGTGGTCGGCCTCGGCATCATGTACATCGCCGAGTACCTGACCGTCGTCATCCAGCTGGGCGGGGTGTCGGAGGGTGGCTACTCGTTCATCTTCTGGCTCTACCAGAACCCCCTCGACTTCCTCTATTCGCTGACGAAAGTCATGGCGATGGGCACGGTCATCATCTTCGTCGGCTGCTTCTACGGCTACAACGCCAGCGGCGGGCCGGTCGGAGTCGGCCGGAACACCGCGAAGTCGATGATGCTCAACATGGTCCTCATCCACGTCGTCGGCGTTCTCGGGACCCAGTTGTTCTGGGGACTGTCGGCCAACGCGCCCATCGCCAACTGATTCCGTTCCACCCACACCAGGGGCGACGTCGCCCCGAACCGGAGGATCTCGATGCACCCGCGACCCGAACCAGTCGGTGTCCACGGTCCCGCCGGCCGGCACGGCCCGCGGGGCGTCCAGCACCAGGCCGACGGGCCGGCGCCGATGTCGGTACGCAACCTGCACAAGGCGTTCGGGTCGTTCAAGATCCTCCGGGGCCTGAACCTGGAGTTCCATGACAACGCGATCACCACGATCCTGGGACCGTCCGGCACGGGCAAGAGCGTCCTCATCAAGCACCTGGTCGGGCTCCTGGAGCCCGACCAGGGCGAGGTCGTCATCTTCGGCCAGGACATGTGGCGGATCAGCGAGCGTGAGCGCTACGAACTGCGCAAGCGGTTCGGTGTCCTCTTCCAGGACGGCGCTCTCTTCGGGTCGATGAACATCTACGACAACACGGCCTTCCCGCTGCGCAAGCACACCGACAAGTCGGAGAAGGAGATCCGCGACATCGTGATGTCCAACCTCGTCGAGGTCGGACTCGAGGCGGCGGTCTCCAAGTACCCGAGCGAGGTGTCGGGTGGCATGCGCAAGCGCGCCGGCTTCGCCAGGGCACTGGTGATGAACCCCGACATCGTGCTGTTCGACGAGCCGGACTCGGGCCTCGACCCCGTGCGCACCAGCCTGCTCTGCGACCTGATCCTCAAGATCCACGCCGAGCACGGCGGCTGCTACATGATCGTGACCCACGACATCCGCTCGGCGCGGAAGGTCAGCGACTACGTCGGGTTGATCTGGAAGGGCGAGGTCATCCACTACGGCGATGCCGCCGGGGCCTTCGGGTCCGACGACCCGTTCGTCAGGCAGTTCCTCGCCGGGGACTCCGCCGGACCGCTGGGGATGGACTGACATGCGGCGGATCCTCGCCGCGGTCGTGGGCGCGCTCCTGCTGCTGGCCACCACGGCCGCCGGAGTCATCACCTTCAACGGGCCCTACCGGGTCGAGGTCGTCCTCGACAACGCGGCCAATCTCATCGAGGGCAGCCTCGTCAAGGTCAACGGCTTCGACGCGGGCCGCATCGAGGCCCTCGACGTCGTCGACGGGCGCGCCCGCCTGACCCTCGTCCTCGACCGTGAGTTCGCACCGCTGCACGACGGCGCCACCGTGACGGTGATCTGGAAGGCGCTGCTCGGCGAGCGGCTGGTCAACCTCACCGACGGGCCGGCGTCCAACGCCGAGATCCCGTCGGGCGGCATGATCACCGGCGCCCAGCCGGCCCCCGTGGAGCTCGACACGGTCCTCGCGGCGCTCGACGAGCCGACCCGGGAGGAGGTCAACGCGCTGATCCGCAGCCTCGAGGAGACACTGGACGGCAGCGAACCGGACCTCAACGCCACGCTGCGCACCGCCGGCCCGGCGGTCGGCGCCCTCGGCGACGTCCTGCGCGGTCTGGGCACCGACGGGGAGGCCGTCCGGCAGCTGGTCACCCGGCTGAACGAGACGATGGAGATCCTCGCGCGCCGCGACGGCGAGGTCTCGCGCGTGGTGGACCAGCTTGGCGGTGCCGTCGATCGGATCGTCGATCAGCGTGAGGCGCTCGGCGGCACCCTGACCGAGCTCCCCGGCACGCTGCGCCAGGCGCGGACGACGCTGGACGGCGTGCCCGGCACGGTCGAGGAGGTGACCCCGCTGCTCGACGCGCTGGCGCCCGCCACCGAGCGCCTGCCCGGGGTCGCGGCCGACCTGCGCCCGCTGCTCGCCGACCTCCGCCCGGCCGTCGCCGACCTGCGGCCCACGCTCGACTCGGCGTCGGAGTTGCTGCAGCTCACCCCGGGGCTGCTCGACAGCGGCTCGGTGACGGTGCCCGCGCTCGACGAGACGTTCACCGGTCTCACCCCGGCGCTGGACTTCCTGCGGCCCTACTCCCCGGAGCTCGCCGGCTTCCTGACGAACTGGAACTCGGCGAACGGCAACTTCGACCGCAACGGGCACTACGCCCGGATCTACGTCACCGCGGGTGCCGAGAACGTGAACGTCAACCCGGGCGTCCTCCCCCCTGGCACCACCAAGAACCTGGCTCCGCTGCCCGGAGAGCTGGTCGACCAGCCGTGGACGGACGCCTTCGGAGAGGGAATGCGATGAGGTCGTCCATGAGCAGGGCATTCGCGGTCGCCGTCGTCGCCGCGTTCGGCGCGACCGGCGCGATGAGCGGCCTCGCAGCGGAGAACCCGGCGAACCGCGGCATCGTCGTGGTGGCCGAGTTCGCCTCGGCCGGGCCGCTCCTCACGGGCAACGAGGTCAAGGTCGACGGCGTGGTCGTCGGCTCGGTCGGGGACACCGTCGTCGACGGCGACCACGCCGACGTGCTGCTGGAGCTCGACCCGGCCGCGATGCCGCTCTACCGGGACGCCCGGGCGACGATCCGCCCGATCAGCCTCCTCGGCGAGCGCTACGTCGACCTCGAACGTGGCACGCCGGGAACGGCGGAGATGGCCGACGGCGGGACGATCCCGCGCGAGCGCACGGCCACCAACGTCGACCTCGACGAGATCCTCAACACCATCGACGAACCGACGGGCGAGTCGCTCGCCTTCCTCGTCACGACCCTCGGCGACGGCCTGCGGGACAACGGCGGCAACGTCGACGCGGCGCTGCGGGCCCTGACCCCGGCGCTGCGCGACACCGAGGGGCTCACCTCTGTGCTGGAGGACCAGAACGCCCTGCTCGGTTCGCTGGTCGACCAGGTGGAGCCGGTGGCGGGCGCGCTCGCCACGGACGACGGGCAGTCGCTCGACCGCCTCGTCGCCGCGGCCGACCGGCTGCTCGCGGCGAGCAGCCGTCAGCAGGAGCAGCTCGACCAGACCCTGGCGGAGCTTCCCGGAGCGCTGCGCTCGGCCCGCACCACCCTCGGCGAGCTCGCCGGCACCGCCCAGGAGACGACGCCGACGCTGCGCTCGCTGCGTCCGGTGACCGAGGACCTGTCCGAGATCTCCCGCGAGCTGATGACGTTCGCCGACTCCCTCGACCCGGCGCTGGCCCAGGCCCAGCCGGTGCTCGAGGAGGCCCGGTCGCTGCTGGAGCAGGCGCAGCCGGTGGCCGCGGACCTCCGTGCAGGTTCGCCGGACCTCCGGTCCGCCTCCGCGTCGGCGCGCCCGCTGGTGGAGGACCTGACCGCCAATCTCGACAACGTCCTCGACTTCGTCCGGTACTGGGCACTGACCACCAACGGTCACGACGGGATCTCCCACTACTTCCGGGCGCACATCATCGTGAACCAGGACACGGCCACCAGCCTCCTGCCCGCCGACGTACCGGTGCCGCCGCTGTTCGGCACCCCGCCGCCGATCGGCGGCGCGCAGCCGGGCAGCGACGTCCCGGGTACCCCCACCAGCCCGCCGGTCGGCGGGTCCCTGCTGCGGGCGCCGGGACCCGATGACGACGGCGCCACCGGACTCGACCCAGAACAGGAGCGCGGCATGCTCGGATCGCTGCTGGGGGGTGGGTCGTGAGAGGTCTGCTGAAGGCGTTCCACTCGCGCTCGTCGGCCCTGTTCATCGGGCTCGCGGTGGTGATCCTCTTCGTCGCGTCGGTGATCTTCGCGTTCTCGGCGCAGTACGGCATCCCCGGCGCCACGGTGACCATGGTCCGCGCCTCGTTCGACGACGTGGGCGCTCTGCGCCGCGGCGACGACGTGCGGATCGCGAGCGCGCGGGTCGGCACCGTCGACGACATCGAGTACTCCGAGGCCCTCGGCGCCGTCGCGGTCCTCAAGCTGGACGGCGAACGGCCGATCTACCGCAACTCCAGCGCGGCCACCGCCTCGGTCGGCGCCCGCTCCGCGCTCGGGCAGAAGTTCGTCGACCTCGACCCGGGCACGCCCGACGCCGGGCTCCTCGGCGCCGACGAGGTGATCCCGAAGCGGGTGACCCGCGGTGCGCAGGAGGTCAGCGACCTGTTCAACGTGTTCGACCCGGTCACCCGTACCGCGCTCGGGTCGACCCTTCGCGAGCTCGGCGGTGGCCTCGCGGGCCGCTCCGAGGATCTGGCCGACGCCTTCCGGACCGCACCCGACCTGCTGCCCGACCTGGGCACGGTGTCCCGGTCCCTGAGCGCCGAGGACGGCACCGACCTCGTCGGGCTGCTGCAGTCGGCGGAAACCCTCGCCGGCCGCTTCGCGGGCCGCGAACAGGAGATCGCCTCCCTCATGACGAACCTCAGCACCACGCTCGACGCGGTGGCCGTGGACGGGGCCGCGCCGTTCGAACAGACGCTGCAGCAGGCCCCCGGCACGCTGCGCGACGTCCGCGGCGCGCTGGACACGCTCAACGGGCCGCTCGCCGACACCCGCCTCGCCGTGACCGACCTGCGGCCCGGAGCCGAGGCGCTCGGTGCGGCCACCCCGGACGTGCGCGGAGTCCTGCGCGAGGCCGTCACCCCGCTGGACCGGGTGCCCGGGGTCAGCGACGTCGCCGAGCCCGCGGTCGTCGACCTCACCGGGCTGATGTCCGACGCGAGGCCGCTCACCCCGCGGCTGGTGCAGACCCTGCGCGATGCCGCGCCCCTGCTCGCCGACGTGGCACCGTTCTCCCCGGAGATCTCGCACTTCTTCACCAACGCGACGAGCGCTCTGAGCGGCGGGGACGCGGCCGGGCACTGGCTGCGGTTCTTCCCGATCGTCTCGGCCGAGACGGCGTCCGGAATCCTGCCGGTCGAGGACCCCACCGTCGCCCGCAACGGCGACCCCGAGCCCGGCGAGCTCGAGACCGACCGCAAGCCGCTGCCACTGCTGGGAGAGCGCAACTGATGGCCGCCATCGACTCGCTGCGGCGCCGCAGGCCGCTGTCCCCGCTGGGGATCGGGATCGTCGTCGTGATCGTCCTGCTGGTTCTCGGGGTCGCGCTGTTCGCCAAGGCGCAGATCCTGACGACGCTGAGCCCGGGCGACACGATCCGGGCGAACTTCGCCGAGGACTACCGGATGCGGCCGTACCAGACCGTCGTCAAGATCGCCGGGGTTCCGGTGGGCCTCGTCACCGGCGTCGAGCGGGCCGACGACGGCTCCGCGCTGATCTCCATGAAGCTGGACCCGGGGGAGAAGGACAAGCTCGGCTCGGCTCCGTCGGCGGCGATCCGCCCGACCACCCTGCTCGGGGGCAACTACTACCTGGAACTCGAGCCCGGTGGTGACCGCGGCCCTCTGCGGGGCGACATCCCCCTGGCGCTCACCGAGCTCCCGGTGGAGCTCGACAAGGTGGCGCTGGCGCTGCAGCCCGACGCGCTCGCCGGTCTGCAGAACACCACGGGGTACCTGGACGAGACGCTGTCGTCGGGCGGGTCGGAGGCGTTGCGCGATCTCGCGCGGACCGCGCCCGGCACGCTGGGCCCGGCCGCGGGCGTGCTGAGCTCCGCGCTCGGCACCCGGCCCGAGACCGACCTGACCGAGCTGGTGCAGGGTCTGGAGTCCGCGTCCCGCGCCCTGTCGGAGACCAACGGCCAGCTCGACGACGTCGTGATCGGCCTCGACTCGCTGTCCGGGGTGCTCGACCGGCGCGGCGGGGACATCGCCGAGTCGCTGCGGGGCATGCCGGAGACCCTGCGGATCGCCACCACCGGTCTGCAGGACCTCGACGGCACGCTGGCCGAGCTGCGCGACACGGCCGGTCCCGCCCTGCCGATCGTCGAGGAGCTCGACGACCTCCTCGAGAGCGCCGACCCGGTGCTGGCGGAGGCCCGCCCCGCCGTCGCCGACCTCCGCGCGCTGCTCGTCGACGCCCGCCCGCTGGTGGACGGTCTGATCCCGGCGACAGAGGAACTGACGACGGTGCTGGACAACCTGGAAGGTCCGGTTCTCGACCGGGTCAACGGTCCCGTGCTCGACACGGTGAACTCGGGCTTCACCGGCACCGGTCCCTACGAGGGCGGTGGTGGGGAGAACCCGCTCTACACCGAGCTCGGCTACATGGTGACCAACCTCGACAGCGCCTCGGCGCTCACCGACGAGAACGGCGCCGTCATCGGCTTCAACCCCGGCGTGAACGGCGGCAGCGTCGCCGGCCTGCCCGGGGTCAGCGTGGAGCAGCTGTTCGCCAACCTCGCTCAGTTCCAGGAGATCCAGCGATGAGCACAACCAGTCGGGCGCCGGGACGGCTCGCCGTTCTGTGGGCGCGCACGCGCAGCGAGCCCGGCCTGTTCCGCAACGTCGCCATCATGGCGGCCCTGGTCGTACTGGGCACGGCCGTCGGTGGCTACATCCTGAGCCAGCAGCGGTTCAACCCACCGTGGCAGGCCGACCTGATCTTCGACGCCACGTTCGAGGCGACCCCGGCGATCAGCCCGGGCAACGGGCAGGAGGTGCGGATCGCCGGCGTCGCGGTCGGGGACATCCGGGAGGCGTCGGTGTCCGACGACGGCAACGCGGTGCTCACCCTGGCCGTCTCGGAGGACTACCCGGTCTACGACAACGCCCGCGTCGTGCTCCGGCCGAAGAGCCCGCTCAACGAGATGTACGTGGAGATCGACCCGGGCGGTCCGCCCGGGGTGCCGCTGGAGGACGGGGACGTGCTCCCGGTCGGGCGGTCGACGGCGCCGGTGCAGATCGACGCCGTGACCGGGCACCTGGACGACAACGCCCGCTACGCGCTGACCAGCCTCCTCTCGGAGTCCGACACGGCACTGGCCAACGCGCCGTCGACCCTGCCGGACGGGTTGCGAGGCGCCGACGCGGTGCTGACCGACCTGCAGCCGGTCGTCGCCGAGCTCGACACCCGGCGGGAACGGATCGCCAGCCTGGTCACCGCACTGAGCCGGATCTCCTCGGCGCTGGGGCGCGACGACGAGCGGATCTCCCGGCTGGCCGACAGCCTGCAGACCACGCTGACGACGGTGGCCGGGCAGAGCGGGCCCCTCGAGGACGCCCTCGGGCAGCTGCCCGACCTCAACACCCAGCTGCGCGCCGCCACCCTCGGGGTGACGGAGCTCGCCGGGGAGCTCGACCCGGCTCTCGTCGAGATCCGGGAGGCGTCCGACGTGCTGCCGGACGCGCTGTCGCGTACCGACGACTCGGTCGAGCAGCTGGACACGACCCTCGACGTGCTGACCCCGGTCCTCTCCTCGGCGCGGCCGGTGGTGGGTGACCTGCGGCCGGTGGTGAGCGACCTCGACGCCGCGCTCGACGACCTGGTCCCCGTCTCCGAGCGCCTGGAGCCGGTGACCGCGGGCCTGGTCCCGTACCTCACCGACCTGCAGGCCTTCGTCTACAACACGAACTCGGTGGTCAGCCTGCGCGACGCCAACCGCGGGATCCTGCGCGGCCTGCTGCAGGTGTCGCCGACATCGCTCCCGCTCCCGCTCCAGGGTCTCGCGACCCCGACCCCCCGTTAGGTACCGACGATGCGCATCCCTCTCGCCCTGGTGCCGATCCTGCGCACGGTCGTCGTCGCGGGCTTCGTCGCCGCCACCGCCGCGGTGTTCGCGTTCCTCTGGACGAACGCGGGTGGTTCCCTCCCGCTCGTCACCCAGGCCGGGTACCGGGTGACCCTGGCCATGGACGACGTCGACAACCTCGTGCCGCAGTCCGACGTGCGGCAGGCCGGCGTGGTGATCGGCCGGGTGCAGGACGTCGAGGTCGAGGACGGGTCGGCGGTGGTCACCCTCGACCTCGACGAGGAGGCGGCCCCGCTGCACGAGGGTGCCGTCGTCACCATCCGGAACAAGACCCTGGTCGAGGAGACCTACGCCGACGTCACCGACGGCACCGGGCCGGAACTGGCCGACGGCGCGATCCTGCCGGAGGGCTCGGGACGCCCGAGCGTGCAGCTCGACGACGTGCTGACCAGCCTCGACCAGCCCACCCGCGAGTCACTCAGCAGCACCATCCAGTCGGCGTCGCTCACCACCGACGGGGCTCGGGAGGAGATCGCGGACGCGGTCGCCGGGCTCGGCGCGCTGGGGCGTGAGGGCGGCGACGCCCTGGACGCCCTCGCCGCCCAGTCCGAGGACCTCGCCCAGGTGACCGGGAACACCACCCGGCTGCTGCGGGCCCTCGACGTCGGGCAGGGGCGGATCACCGACCTGGTACGGGACGCCGACCGCATCACCCAGGTCGTGACGGACAACCGGGCGGACCTGGAGGCCGTGCTGCGCGAGCTCCCCGGGGTGCTGACCTCGGCGCAGAACGCCAGTGGCTCGCTGACGACACTGGCCGGTTCGCTGGCCCCGGTGGCGGCGAACCTGGAGGCCGCCGCACCGGACGTCGCCGCCGCGCTCCGGGAGCTCCCGGAAACCTCCGCGGACCTGCGCGGCCTGCTGCCGTCGTTGGACACCGCGCTCGAGCGCGCGCCGGACACCCTCGTGCGGGTGGAGGGGTTCAGCGACGCCACCCGTGAGCTGATCCCGACCTTGCAGGTCAACCTGTCCGACCTCAACCCGACGCTCGGGTACCTGCGGCCCTACGGCAAGGACACGGCCCTGTGGTTCGCGGGTCTCTCGCAGACCCTGGGTGTGTCGGCCGACGGCAACGGCACCGCCCTGCGGGCGTTCGTGGTGGTCAACGAGAAGTCGGTCAACCAGCCGCTGGACACCCAGTTCGGCCCGCTGGAGAAGTACAACCCGTACCCCGAGGCGGGCGCCAACTCCGACCCGCGTCGCAGCTTCGAGGGCCCCTACCCGAGGATCGAGGAGGAGCCGGTCCCGGAGAACTGACGGCGATGTCGTACGCGGGGGAGGTCCGGGGGATCCCCGGGCCTCCCCGGCGTGTGTGTGAGGAGAGGGAGCGATGACCGAGTCGAGGTGCACGGCGTGACCGGCGACGACGAGACGCCCGGCCGCCCCCGGTCCACGTTCCCCACCGCCGTCGCGCGCGGCGTCGCGTCCCGTGTCGTGCGGCGGCGGGCCGTGGCGGTGCTGCTGCTGATCGGTGTGGTCGCGGCCGTGCTCGGCGGGCTGCTCCGGCTGCGGGTCGACACGGGTGTCGAGTCGTTCGTCGCCGCCGACGACCCGGCGGCCCGCGCCCTCGCCGAGGTCGGGTCCTCGTTCGGCGGTGACCCCGTGGTGGTGCTGTTGGAGTCCGCCGAGCCGCGGTCGCTGCTCTCCGCCGACTCGCTCCCGGCCCTGCTGCAGCTGGAAGGCGCGCTGTCGCGCACCCCGGACGTCGCCTCGGTCTACGGTCCGGCGACCGTGCTCAACCAGGTGGCGGCGCGGGCCCAGGAGCTGCTCGCCGAGCTGTCGGGCTACCGCGACGGCGTCCGGGCGGCCGCCGCCGAGGAGGCCGCGTCGAGCGGCGCGTCCCCCGCAGCGGCGGAGGAGGCCGCCCGGCGGGCCGTGGCGGAGTTCGACCAGCGCTACGGCGCCCTCATCGTCCAGGGACTCCCGGCCGGGCTCCCGACGCTGCGCAACCAGCAGTTCGTCGACTCGGTGATCTTCGACGAGGCGGGGGAGCCCCGGCCTCGATGGCGCTTCGTGGCGCCCGAGGCGTCCGCCGCGGTCGTGCTGGTCCGGCCGCGCCAGGACCTCGAGCAGTCCGGGCTGGAACGCCTCGTCGCCGATGTCCGGGCGACGGTCGACGCCTCGGGACTCGACGTCGAGCGGGTCACCGTGTCGGGCGTGCCGACCGTCGCCGCGGCGCTGGGCGAGCGGGTGCGGACCGAGGTGCCCCTGCTCGGCACGGTGGCGCTGTTCGCCGTCGGCGCATGGTTCCTGGCGATGCGATGGACCGGCCTGCGGCACCGCGCCCTGCCGCTCGTGGCCACCGCGGTGGCCACGTCGCTCACACTGAGCGCGTTCGGCTGGGCCGACCGGCCGCTCTCGCTCGGGGTCATCGCGTTCCTGCCCGTGCTCATCGGGGTGGGCAGCGACTTCACGACCTACCTGGCCACCGGCACATCGCGCCGGCTGGTCCTGGTCGTCGGCGCGGCCACGGCGGCGAGCTTCGGCGCGCTCGCCGCGAGCCCGATCCCGACCGTCGCGGACCTGGGGGTGACCCTCGCCGTCGGGATCGCGGTCGCGGTGCTCACCGGCCTGGCCGTCACCTGGCGGCAGCGCGCCGGGCTGCCGGCACCGGCGGCGGTCCCGCCCGAGCCCGCCGGATCGGGCCCGTCCGTGGCACCGCGCCGCCGGCCGTGGGCGCGCGTCGCGGCCGGGGTTCTCGCCGTGTCCCTCGCCGCGCTGGGCTGGGCGGGGCTCGGCGACCTCCCCCTGCGCGCGGACCTCCAGGGGTTCGCGGGCGGGCTGCCCGTCCTCGACGACGCCGACCGCGTCGAGGACGTGCTGGGATCCAGCGGGGAGTTCACGATCGCACTCTCCGGCGGCGGCGTCGCGACCCCGGAGGCGCTCGCCTGGATGCGTGCCGCGGACGAGGCCGTGATCACCGCGGAGGGCGACCGGCTGCGTCGGATCATCTCGCCCCCGGCCCTGCTCGGGTTCCTCGGCGCGGAGCCCACCGACGGCCAGCTGGAGTCCGCCCTGCGGCTGCTTCCCCGGTACCTGACCAGCAGCGTCGTCAACTCGGACCGGTCGCTGGCCGTGATGACCTACGGGACCCGGCTGGACGACGCGGAGCAGCTGCTCGACCTGCGCGAGTCGGTGCGCTCGGTGCTCCCGCCGCCGCCCCGTGGCATGGAGGTGGCCGTGACGGGCCTGCCCATGGTCGCGGTCGGCTCGTACGAGCAGATCTCCGCCGACCGGTACCTGTCCAACCTCGCCGGGATCGTGGTGGCCGGGCTGGTGCTCGCGATCGGCCTGCGCCGGCGTGCCGACGCGCTGCTGGCGGTCGCCGCAGCGGCGCTGGCGACGGGTCTCGGGCTGCTCGCCGTGTGGATCAGCGGTATCGGGCTGACCCCGGTCACGGTGGCCATCGGATCGTTGACGGCCGCCGTCGGCTGCGAGTTCACGGTGCTGTCGGCGGAGGCGGCACGGCGGGGCGACCGGTCCCTGCGTCGCGCGGTCGTCCTCGCGGCCGCCGCGTCCGCCACGGGCTACGCCGTGCTCGTCCTCTCCCAGCTGTCCGTCGTGGCGGAGTTCGGGGTGCTCCTGGCGCTGTCGGTCGGGGTCGCCTACGGGTCTGCCGTGTTCGTCGTCTGGGCGACCCGAACCCCGGGAGCCCTGCCCGCGTTGAGCAGGGTGGACCGTGACGAGCGTCTCGTGGGAGTGCGATGATGGGCAAGCAGGCTGGCGCGGAGGTCGACGAGGACGCGCGCGACGTGGTCGGTGCGGGCGCGACCCGGTCGTCGTCCGACGGCGCCGGCTCCCCGGCCGGGGCCGCGCGGGAGCGGGCCGAGCCCGCCGGGGCGGCGCCGGCGGACGGTGCCGTTCCGGAACCCGACGCCGCCATGGACGACGGCGCAGCGGCGGGCCGGCCGATCGACGACGATGCCGGTTCCGACGGCGCCGGTTCCGAGGATGCCGGAACCGGCGAGCCCGGGACTGCGGAGCGGGCCGACGCGGACCCGGCCCCGGTCGACCTCGCGGCGGACCCGGTCGACCCCGCCGCGGCGGACGGTGCCGGGGTCCGTCGCCGGCTGCGGCTGCCCGTCAGTGGCGGACGCCTGGTCGCGGCGGTGGTCGTCGTGGCGCTGCTGGTCGCGGCGTCGGGCGTGTTCTGGTGGCGGGCCACGGCCTTGCCTGCCGATGCCGCCTACCGCCTCGACGGGCGGGTCGTCACGGTCGACGAGCTCGACCAGCGGCTCGTCGCCCTGCGCGCGCTGTACGGGGTGGAGGCCCCGGACGACCCGGCGGCGGCGGACGGATTCCGCCGGGACCTCGCCCGGTCGGTCGTGCTGAGCGACATCCTCGACCGCGAGGCGGCTGACCGCGCGATCGTGGTGGCCGACAAGCAGGTCACGGACACCCGGGACCGCTACATCGAGGAGCAGTTCGGTGCGGGGGGCCGTGAGGCCTACGTGCAGGCGCTGGCCAACGTCGGGACGTCCGACGCCGCGGTGCTCGACGAGATCCGCCGCCAACTGACGGTCGGCCGGCTGATGGAAGCGGTCGTCGGTCGGATCGAGATCAGCGACGACGAGCTGCGCGCGGCGTACGAGGAGCGGCAGGGCCGGCTCGGCACGCCCGAGCGGCGGACCCTGCGCAACATCGTCGTCGAGACCGAGCAGGAAGCCCGGCTCGTCGTCGACGAGCTCCGGGCGGGCACGCCCTTCGAGCAGGTGGCCGCGGCCCGCAGCCGGGACGCGAGCACGCGGGAGTCGGGCGGGCTGCTCGGTGAGCTCGGCCGCGCGGAGCTCGAGGGGCCGGTCGGCGAGGCGGCGTTCGCCGTCGCGCCGGGGGAGCTGTACGGGCCGGTGCAGGGCCAGTTCGGCTGGAACGTCGGGCGGGTGGACGCCGTGACCCCGTTCGTGCCCGCCGGGTTCGACCAGGTGGCCGAGGGTCTGCGGCAGGCGCTGGAGGTGGAACGGGGGATCGCGGTGTGGCGGGACTGGATCGCCGACCGGCTCCGCGACGCCGACGTGGACTACGCCGAGGAGTACCGTCCTGCCGACCCGGACGCGCCGCCGCCGTTCGGTGCGCCGGCCGCTCCCGCGCCGGCCGCTCCGCGATGACCGCCGCCGTCGACCTGGTGGCGTCGGTGGTGCTCGGCGGCATGGTGTTCCTGGTCGGGCTGTGGGGCAGGCGCAACGCCGACTCGCTCCTGCCGCCCACCCTCCCGGAGCGGGACAGGGCACGCCGGGCCTCCGTCCACCGACGGGGGGCGCGGGCGTGCCAGGTCGTCGGCGTGCTGCTCGTCGGTGCCGGACTGCTGTCCGTGCTGTGGTGAGATCCGTGCCGGTGGACGAACCGGTGCGGCCGCGCCGGCCGAACCACGCGTCATGGTGGTGGACCGGAGCGGCGGGGTCACCGTGATCAGGCCTGGGCAGCGCCGGGCGAGCGACCCGGCGCGCATCCACTTCGAGGAGGGCCGCCTCTCCGCGGTTCTCGTCGACGACCACGAGCTCGTGCTCGAGGGGCTCGAGCGGACGCTCGCCCGGGACGCGATCGACGTCGTCGGCGCCTTCCTCGACGGGCAGGGCGCGCTGGACTACCTGTCCGGCGCGACCGCGGGCCCCACGCGGGTCGACCTCGCCATCGTCGACCTGCGGCTGGGGGATCGCTCCGGCCTGAGCCTGGTCGAGCAGGTGCGCAGCCTGCGCCCTGATGTCCGGGTCGCGATGTTGACGAGCTTCGAGGACCGGTCGGCCGCGGTATCGGCCGTGCGGGCCGGCGCCACCGGGTTCTTTCTCAAGGACTCCTCCTGCGGTGAGTTGTCGGCCGGCCTGCGCAGGGTGGCCGAAGGACACCTCGTCATCGACTCCCGGCTCGCGGCAGCCGTGCTGAACGGTGAGCGCGACCGCCGCCTCACCGAGCACGAGCTGTCGATCGTGGAGCTCGTGGCCGAGGGGATGACGAACCGCCAGATCGGCGCCGAGCTCCACCTGTCGGCCTACACCGTCAAGGAGTACCTCTCCCGGGTGATGCGCAAGCTCGGGACCACGACCCGCGCCGAGACCGTCGTGCGTGCCGTGCGGGAGGGCCTGCTGCCGGACCGCGAGCCGGGTGTGTGAGGACGTCAGGCTCACCAGGCCGGGAGGACCAGGCGCGCGACGAGTCCGCCCCCGTCGCGGGCGGACAGGGTCAGCTTGCCCCCCATCGTCGCGGTCAGCTCGCTGACGATCCACAGCCCCAGGCCCGATGTGCCGCGTCGGTCCCCCATGCTGACGTACTTATGGGTGACCAGACCCAGCTGGTCCTCCGACAGGCCCGGACCCCTGTCCCGGACCTCGACGACCAGATCCTTGCCCTGTCGGTCGAACTCCAGCTCCACCACCGCCGAGCCGCTGTGCCGTGCGGCGTTCTCGGCGAGGTTGCCGATCAGCCTGCGCAGTCGCTGAGGGTCCCCGTGCACCGTGAGGGCCGACGGCCGCACCACGATGGCCTGCCGCTCCGGTGGGAGTCCGGCCGCGGTGAGTGCGGCGACCGCCAGGTCGTGCGGCCGGATCATGCGGTTGCGGGCGGGTCCCAGCGCGGGGCCGTCGATGCGCGCGACGTCGGACACCCCGTCGAGCATCTCCTCGAGGTGCTCGACGTTCGCCCTGATGAGGTCGAGCGTGGGACTCGGTGCGTCCTGCGCCGCGGCTCGCGCGAGCGCGCCGAGCGACACGGCCGGCGCGCGGAACTCGTGCACGATCACCCGCAGACCGTCGAGGCGGGCCTGATGGGATTCCAGCAGCCGCCTGCGCAGGTCACGCTCCTCCACCAGCGCGTCGCGCTCGGCGATCGTCTCGGCCTGTGCTCGGGCCACGGCCCGGTACTGGCGGTCCAGGCGGCGGACGAATACCCCTGCCAACGCTGCCACGGCCGCAAGGTAGAAGGTCCACCACAGACCGGTCACGACGCGATCGACGGGGGGCACGGCCGGGGTGCTCCCGAGGACGCACGCCGCGGTGTACGCGGCGCCCACCAGCAGCGCGAAGGTCTCGCTGCGGCGGCGCTCGGTGCGCAGGCTGTTCGCGATGACGACCAGGGGCAGCACCGCGACGGCCAGGCTCGACGCGCCGCCGGTGAGGCCGACGGCCAGCAGCGACAGCACCGCGTCGGTCCCCGAGACGATCACCGGACGGGGACCGGTGCGACCCACGACGCGGGCCGCCGCGAGCAGCAGCGCGTAGAGCGCGGCGACGGCGACGAGGGCCAGGACGACGCCCAGCGGGGCCCGCCTGCTGACGTCGGTCTGCACGGCGAGCACGCCGAGGGACGCGACGACCCCGACCCGGATCGCCAGGACGATCAGGTCGTCCGGCCGGTCCCGGTCCGGCGGTGTCGGGCCCGGAACGGCGCCCGCGGGGTCAGCGGGCATCCGGCGCGGCGAGGAAGCGGTGCGCGCTCGGCAGGACGGAGGCCACCGCGGCGACGAGGACGAACACGGCGACGGCGTGCAGGCGGCCGTCCCAGGCGAGCACGACGCCGGTGACGATACCGAGCCCGACGAGGGCGAACCTGGCCCACCCGCGGCCGGCGAGCAGCGCGGCGGTCAACGCGATGGTCGCGACCGCCGCGACGATCGCGATGGCGGGCGTGGAGGCGAGCGCGGGCGGCCCGCTGACGACGTCGGGGCCGAGCTGTCCGGCGATGCGGTCGGCCTCGGGTTCGCGGCGGTTGGCCGCCAGCGCGTCCGTCGCGGCATAGACGTCGACGACCACGACCCCCAGCCATGCGGTCGCGGCGAACCAGAGGCTGGCGGGGATGCCCCGGGTCGGTTGCTGGCGAGGCGGAACGGCCCCGCCGCTGGGCGATGTCATGCTCAGAGGGTAGGGCCGCCGTCCCCGGACGGCACCGCCCGGCCCGGGGTCGGGCTGGCCCAGTCGGGCCATCGTTGGCGCGAGCGGCCCGATGACTCGCCGAGAGATCGTTGTGACGATGTGCACAGCATCTCGACGGTGAGGAGTTGTCGATGAAGACGAAGGCAGCGGTGCTCTGGGGACTGGGCCAGAAGTGGGAGGTCGAGGAGATCGACCTCGAGCCGCCCGGCCCCGGTGAGGTCCTGGTCAAGCTGACCGCGAGCGGCCTGTGCCACTCCGACGAGCACCTCGTCACGGGCGACCTGCCGTTCCCGCTGCCCGTGGTGGGCGGCCACGAGGGCG
The DNA here is from genome assembly GCF_058448985.1 of Pseudonocardia sp. DxW. Lineage (NCBI taxonomy): Bacteria > Bacillati > Actinomycetota > Actinomycetes > Pseudonocardiales > Pseudonocardiaceae > Pseudonocardia > Pseudonocardia sp. DxW. Next base: position 36,915 of record NZ_JBZFLK010000002.1, read on the forward strand.
CGGGCACGATCGTCGAGCTGGGGGCCGGGGTCGAGGACCTCGAGGTCGACGACCCGGTCGTGCTGACCTTCCTGCCGTCCTGCGGGCGTTGCTCCTACTGTGCTCGGGGCATGACCAACCTCTGTGACCTGGGCGCGGCGGTGATGATGGGCCCGCAGCTCGACGGGGGCTACCGCTTCCACGCCCGTGGCGAGGACATCGGGCAGATGTGCCTGCTCGGCACGTTCTCCGAGTACACCGTCGTGCCGGTCGCCTCGGTGGTGAAGGTCGACCAGGGCACGTCGCTGGACAAGGCCGCGCTCATCGGGTGCGGCGTCACCACCGGCTACGGGAGCGCGGTGCGCTCCGCCGAGGTGCGCGCCGGCGACACCGTGGTGGTGCTCGGGGCCGGTGGCATCGGCATGAACGCCATCCAGGGCGCGCGCATCGCGGGAGCCCGCTACATCGTCGCCGTCGACCCGGTGGAGTACAAGCGCCGGCGGGCCGTCGAGTTCGGGGCCACGCACGTCGCCGAGTCCGCCGACGCCGCCTGGGAGGTCGTCAGCGGCCTGACCCGCGGTCAGCTCGCCGACGCCTGCATCGTGACGACCGGTGTGGCCGAAGGGGCCGAGACCGGCTCGGCGCTGGCCCTGGTCGGCAAGCGCGGCCGGGTGGTCATCACGGCGATCGGTCACCCGGAGGAGTCGACGATCACCGCGTCGCTGCTGGAGATGACGCTCTACGAGAAGACGATCAAGGGGGCCCTCTACGGGTCGTCCAACGCCCAGCACGACATCCCACGCCTGCTGGAGCTCTACAACACCGGACAGCTCAAGCTCGACGAGCTGATCACTCGCGAGTACCGGCTCGAAGAGATCAACCAGGGATACGACGACATGCGGGCCGGGCTGAACATCCGCGGCCTGATCCGCTACTGACCATCGACACCGAACCCGCCCGACCCACCCGAAGGAGACCGGAGATGGCCATCGACCGGATCATCGAGCACAACAAGCGCAACGGCTGGGGCAGCCTGTCCCACAACGGCCTGCGCATGGAGTCGTTCTCGATGCGGCTGTTCCGCAAGGGCAACAAGAAGTTCTGGAATCCCGAGGACATCGACTTCTCCCGGGACCGGGCCGACTTCGAGGCGATGACCGAGGACGAGCAGCGGATGACGCTGGTGCTGGCCTCGCAGTTCATGGCCGGTGAGGAGTCCGTCACCCAGGACATGCAGCCCTTCGCCCACGCGATGGCGGCCGAGGGCCGGCTCGCCGACGAGGCCTACATCACGCAGTTCGTCTTCGAGGAGGCCAAGCACATGCAGGCCTTCCGGTTGTGGTTCGACGCCATCGGTCAGAGCGCCGATCTGCACAACCACGTCGAGTACAGCCCTGCCTACGACACGATCTTCAAGCAGGAGCTGCCGAAGTCGATGTTCGCCCTCATGGAGGACCCGACGCCGGCGAACCAGATCCGGGCGTCGGTGACCTACAACCACGTCGTCGAGGGCACACTCGCGCTCACCGGCTACTACGCCTGGGCCAAGGTGTGTGCGAGCCGCGACATCCTTCCCGGCATGCAGCGCCTCGTGAAGCTCATCGGCGACGACGAGCGCCGCCACATGGCGTGGGGGACGTTCACCTGTCGCCGCCACGTCGCCGCCGACGACCGCAACTGGGACGTCGTCGACGAGCGCATGCAGGAGCTCCTGCCGCCCGCGCTGCAGCTCATCGTCGCCCTCTTCGACCAGTACGAGAGCGAGGGCAAGCCCGCGCCGTTCGGTATCTCGATCGACGAGATGAGCGACTACGCGCTGGACAAGGTGAACCGCCGGATGGAGTCCATCGAGAGCGCTCGCGGACGCGACGTCTTCGACATCGACGAGGACTACTCGCCGATGGAGATGGAGGATCGCTTCGGCGACGAGGACGAGCGCCAGATCAAGGCCACGCTGGTCGGCGCGAGCGCCTGACGACCGCGGCGGGGGGGGGGGGGGGGGGGGGGGGGGGCGGGCCCCCCCCCCCCCCCCCCCCCCCCCCCCCCCGACCGGTACCTGGCATGACGACGGCCCGCACCCCCTCGTGGAGAGGGGATGCGGGCCGTCGTCGTGCGCGGGGTCCTACAGCGTGGCGCGCAGGTGCTCGGCGATGTCGGAGATCTGGCCGAGCACGCCGTTGACGTAGCGCGGCGAGTCGTCGGTGGACAGCGTGCGGGCCAGCTCGACGGCCTCGGTGATCGCCACCGGGTCGTCGACGTCGTCCACCCAGAGCAGCTCGTAGACGCCGATCCGGAGCAGCCCGCGGTCGACGGCGGGCATCCGGTCGACGCTCCAGCCCTCGGCGTGCTCGGCGATCAGCTGGTCGATCCGCTCCAGGTGGGTGGCGACGCCCTCCACCAGCTTCCCGGCGTACTCCTGCACCGGGGGCGCGTCGTCGGTCTCCCGGCGGGCAACGAGCACCTCCAGCGGCGCCTCGGCGCGCGCCTCGGCCTCGAACAGGATGTCCAGGGCCCGTTTACGGGCCTTGGTGCGTGCGCGCACCTCAGCTCACGCGGCCGAGGTAGCGGCCGTCCCGGGTGTCGACCTTGACCCGGGTGCCGCTCTCCAGGAACAGCGGCACCTGGATCTCGGCGCCGGTCTCCAGGGTCGCCGGCTTGGTGCCGCCGGTCGAGCGGTCGCCCTGCAGGCCCGGGTCGGTGTGCGAGATGACGAGCTCCACCGAGGTGGGCAGCTCGACGAACAGCGGCTCGCCCTCGTGCAGCGACACCTGGGCGGAGGCGTTCTCCAGCAGGTACCGCGCGGCGTCGCCGACGGCCTTCTCCGAGATCGGGATCTGGTCGAAGGTGTCGCTGTCCATGAACACGAAGTCGGCGCCGTCGCGGTACAGGTAGGTCATGTCGCGGCGGTCCACGGTCGCGGTGTCGACCTTGGTACCGGCGTTGAAGGTCTTGTCGACGACCTTGCCGGACATCACGTTCTTCAGCGTGGTGCGCACGAACGCACCGCCCTTGCCGGGCTTGACGTGCTGGAACGCCGTCACGGTCCACAGCTGGCCCTCGAGGTTCAGCACCAGGCCGTTCTTCAGGTCGTTCGTGGTCGCCACGTGCGCGCTCTCCTGATCGGGTGTCGGGGTCTGGCTGTCGGCACCGGGCGGCGAGTCACGCCGGACGAGCGGTGCGCCGGGCGCACCCACCCACGCGGGCGGTGCGCACCTGACGGACGAGGATACCGGCCGGGGCCACCTGCGAGGATGCCGGGTGGAGCTCGCGGGTGCGCGGGCGGTGCGCGGACGGACGGGGGTGCGGATGACGGTCCGGGTGGTGGTGGCCGACGACCAGGCGGTGGTCCGGGCCGGGCTGCGGACGGTGCTGGCGGCGGCGCCGGACATCGACGTCGTCGGGGAGGCGACCGACGGCGCCGCGGCGGCCGAGCTGGCCGAGTCGCTGCGCCCGGACGTCGTGCTGATGGACGTCCGGATGCCGGGGACCGACGGGATCGAGGGCACCCGGCGGATCCGGGCGCTGCGCGACCCGGCGATCCGGGTGCTGGTGGTCACCACGTTCGACCTGGACCGGCACGTCTACGACGCGCTGCGGGCAGGCGCGTCCGGGTTCGTGCTGAAGGACGTCGAGCCGGAGGACCTGCAGGTCGCGGTGCGCACCGTGCACGCAGGGCACGAGCTGTTCGCCCCGTCGGTGACGCGCCGGCTGGTCGGCTCGTTCGTACCGGCCCCCGCGGAGCCGGACACCGGACCCGCCGGGACGCTCACCGAGCGGGAGCGCGAGGTCCTCGCCCTGGTCGCGGCCGGCCTGTCCAACGCCGAGATCGCCGACCGGCTGGTGCTCGGCGGGACGACGGTGAAGACGCACGTGTCGAACCTGCTCGGCAAGCTGGGCCTGCGGGACCGGGTGCAGCTGGTGGTGTTCGCCTACGAGCACGGCCTGATCGGGAACGGCCCCGGGGACACCGGCGGCGGCGCGGGACGTGCGGGTGACCCGGGCCAGCGCTGATCCGGAGCCGGTGCCCGGGACCCGGGCCGGCGACCTCGCGCTGGCGGCGCTGGTGCTGCTGCTCGGCGCGCAGGAGCTCGTCTCGCTGTTCTCCGGCGATCCACTGGTCCGCGGGGTGCTGGCCGATCCGGCGGTCGCGGTCGTCGTCGGATCGGTGCTCGCCGCGGCGCAGGCCGCGACGATGCTGCTGCGCCGGCAGCGCCCGCGGGGCGCCTACCTGCTGATGGCCGCCCTGATGGCCGCGCAGCTCACCCTGGTCGGCGCGTTCGGCGTGTTCGGGTGGGGGTTCCTCGCGTTCGCCGTCGCGCGCTCGCCCGGGCGGGCCGCCGGCTGGCTGGTCCTTCCGCTGCCGGTCGCCCTCGCGATCCCCGCACTCGTCCGTTCCCGGGGGCTGCCGACCTCGCAGGAGATCGGCGAGCAGGTCGGGGCGGTCGTCGGGATGGGGCTCAACGCGGCGGCGCTGGTGCTGATCGGGGCGGTCACCGGGCGGTGGACGCGGGCCGCGGCCCGGCGGGCCGCCGAGCAGCGCCGGGAGACCGGGCGGCACCGGCGGGCGGCGGCGCTGGACGCCGAGCGGGCCCGGATCGCCGAGGAGATCGGCAGCGGGGTGCTGGCCGGGCTGCACCGGCTGGTCGACCGGGCGGCCCGGTTCGGCGACGCCACGCCCGGGCGGGCCGGGGTGACCGAGACCGAGCTGCGGGAGCTGCGCGGGCAGGCGCGGGCGGTGCTCGCCGCGATGCGCCGGGTGCTGGGGGTGCTGCGCTCCCCCGGCGACCCCGGCGACCCCGGCGACCCCGGCGACCCCGGAGACTCCGGGGACTCCGGGGACTCCGGGGACTCCGGCGCGACCGGTGGGCTCCGTGGCCGGGTCCCCCCGCTGCCGGACCGGGCCGGGCTGCTCACCCTGGGCGCGTTCCTCGCCGTCGCGGCGTTGTTCGCGACGGTGCCGGCGACGCTGCCCGCCGGGCTGACCGGCGACGCCCAGGTCGACCTGTTCCTGGGCCTGCTGCGGCTGCCCCTCACCGATCCGGCCGCCGCGCTCGTCGTCGCCGTGCAGTTCGCCGCGATCGCCTGGTGGCGGACCGCCCCGGTGCCCGCCCTGCTGGTGTCGGGTGCCGGATCGTTCGCGGCGGGCGGCCTGGGCGGGGCCAACCTGTTCGCCGAGATGGCCTGGAGCCTGCTCGTGTGGGGCGCCGCGACCCGGGCACCGGTGCTCCGCTCCGGGACCGCCACCGTCGTCTCGTCCGCGCAGGTCGCGATCGGCGGGGCGCTGTTCGGCACCTGGGAGCGGCTGGGCCCCGGCACGGCGACGGCGCTGTCGTTCCTCGCCGTCGTCCCGTTGTGGCTGGCCGGGGTGCTGGTCGGCAGGCACCGGCGGGCGACCGAGCAGCTGCGCCGGGAACGCGCCGACGCCGAGGACCGCGACGCCGTCGGCCGGGAGCGGCTGCGGATGGCCCGCGAGCTGCACGACGTCGTCGCCCACCACGTGTCCGCGATCGCCGTGCAGGCCGGGGCGGCCCGGATGGCGGCCGACCCGGCGGTGCGGGCCGAGGCGCTCGCGCACATCGCCGAGTCCGGCGGGCGGATCGCCGAGGTGCTGCCGGAGCTGGCCGGTTCCACCCCGGACCCGCACGGGCTGGTCCTCGACCCGGACGGCGTCGACCGGCTGCTGGCCCCGTCCCGGGAGGCGGGCCTGCCGGTGCACGCTGAGGTGAGCGGGAACCCGGCGGACCCGCCGGGTGACGCCGAGCTGTTCGCCCAGCGGATCGTCACCGAGGCGCTCACCAACGTGCTCCGGCACGCCGGCCGCTCGGCCACCACGGTGCGGATCGGGCACGGTCCCGCGGAGGTGACCGTCGAGGTCGCCGACGGCGGCCCGGTGACCGGGCACCGGCCCGACGACGCCGGTTCCGGGCTGGGGCTGGTCGGCATGCGGGAGCGGGTGGCGCTGCTCGGCGGCGAGCTGTCCGCCGGGCCGGACGGCCCGGGCTGGACGGTCCGGGCCACGCTCCCCCGCGGCCGGCTCGTCCCCGGGGACGAGACCGGCGGGCCGGTGATCTCGTCCGCGGCGCCGACGCGGGCGGACGGCGCCGGGCCCTAGCGTCGGAGGCCACCGACAGCGGTGTGCGAGGGGGCCACGATGACCGACGACGGGACGACCACGGCGGAGCCGTCCGCCACGGACCAGCCGGCGGGACAGCCGGCGGAGCAGCCGGGTGCCGCCGGCCCGCGGATCGGCGCCGGCCCGCCCGGCCGCCCGGCGCTGGGCTGGACCGAGCTGCTCACCGGCGCCGTGCTGTACCTGGTGCTGAGCATCGCCGGCGGCGCGGCCCTGTTCGTGGGCGGCGGCGGGGTGCCGGGGGCGGTGCCGCTGCTGGCGGTCACCGGCGCCGCGACGCTGGTCGCGGCGCTGGCCGTGCTCGCGATGCGGGTCCGGTGGCTGCCCGCGATCGGGTTGCGCCGCACCACCGTCGGCTGGCTGCTGGTGGCCGCCGCGGCCGGGCTGGTCGCGCGCGTGCTGGCCGGCCTGCTCGGCTACGGCTACCAGCAGGTCACCGGGGACATGTCGAACCCGCAGGAGTTCCTCGGTGACGCGCTCGGCGGTGGCGGTCCGCTGGTGTTCGCCGGGGTGCTGCTGACCGGGGCGCTGCTCGTCCCGTTCGCCGAGGAGCTGCTGTTCCGCGGGATCGGGTACGGCGCGCTGCGCCGCTACGGGGTGTGGGTCGCGGTGCCCGCCAGCTCGGCGGTGTTCGCGCTCGCGCACGGGATCAACGTGGTGCTGGTGGTCGCGCTGCTGCTCGGCGTGGTCTGCGCGCTGCTCTACGAGCGGTCCCGCTCGGTGTGGCCCGCGGTCGTCGCGCACGTCGTGTTCAACGCCTCCGGGTTCGTCATCGCCGGGCTGTTCCTGGGCGGGGCCGGATCGTGACCCTCGAGATCGACGCGCTGCACAAGCGCTACGGCCGGACCGTCGCGCTCGACGGCGTCTCCTTCGACGTGCGCCCGGGCGAGATCCTCGGCTTCGTCGGCTCCAACGGGGCCGGCAAGACGACGACCATGCGGATCGTGCTCGGCGTGCTCGCCGCCGACGCCGGGCAGGTCCGGCTCGCCGACCGGCCGGTCGACCTGCAGGTGCGCCGCACGATCGGGTACATGCCCGAGGAGCGCGGGCTGTACCCGAAGATGACGGTCGGCGAGCAGCTCGCCTACCTGGCCGAGCTGCACGGCGTCGACCGGCCCGGCGCCCGGCGCGCCGCGGCGCACTGGGCGGACCGCCTCGGTGTCGCCGACCGGCTGGGCAGCACGGTGGACGCGCTCAGCCTGGGCAACCAGCAGCGCGTCCAGCTGGCGGCCGCGCTGGTGCACGATCCGGCGGTGCTGGTGCTCGACGAGCCGTTCTCCGGGCTCGATCCGGTCGCCGTCGACGTGATGAGCGAGGTGCTGCGGGAGAAGGCCCGCACCGGCGTGCCGGTGCTGTTCTCCAGCCACCAGCTCGATCTGGTGCAGCGGCTCTGCGACCGGGTCGGGATCATCGCGGCCGGCCGGATGCGCACCGTCGGGTCGGTCGGCGAGGTGCGCCGCAGCGGCGGGGTCCGGCTGGAGGTGCACGCCCCCGCCGCGCCGCCCGGCTGGGCCGACCGGGTGCCCGGGGTGCGGGTCGAGAACGCCACCGGCGGGCGGACCACGCTGGTCCTCGACGAGGGCGCCGACGACCAGCAGGTGCTCGCCGCGGCGCTCGCCACCGGCCCGGTGCACGGCTTCACCGTGCACGTCCCGTCGCTGAGCGACCTGTACCGCGAGGTGGTGGCCTGATGGACGCCCCGCCCCCGTCCGCCCGCCGCGCGGTGCGGCTGGTCGCGCGCCGCGAGTTCCGCGCCCAGGTGGTCAAGCGCAGCTTCGTCGTCAGCAACCTGATCGTGCTGCTGGTGATCGCCGGCGGGATCATCGCGTTCGCGGTGTTCTCCGGCTCCGGCGAACCGGAGCGGTCCACGGTCGGTGTCGTCGGCGACGCACCGCTCGGTGCCGCCGTCGCCACCGCCGCCGACCGGGCCGGCGTCCCGGTCGAGATCAGTCCGCTCGGCTCCGCCGACGAGGGCCGGGCCGCCGTGCAGGCCGGTGACCTGGACGTCGCGCTGGTCCCCGGCGACGGCGACGGCGGCGCCGTCGCCGTCGTCGACTCCGAACTCCCGTCCGGGCTCGGCGCCGTGCTGGACGCCGCGCTCGCCGGGCAGGCCCGGGACGCCGCCCTGGCCGGGCTGGGCGTCGGCCCGGAGACCCTGGCGCAGCGGACCGGGCCGGCCGTGCTCACCGTCGACGCCCTGGACCCACCCGATCCGGAGGCGGGCCAGCGGACCGCGCTGAGCGTCGCCGCGCTGTTCCTGATGTTCGGCCAGATCCTCGGCTTCGGCACCTACGTGGCGATGGGCGTCGTCGAGGAGAAGTCCAGCCGGGTCGTGGAGCTGCTGCTGTCCACCATCCGGCCGCTGCACCTGCTCTGGGGCAAGATCATCGGGATCGGCGCGGTGGGGCTGCTGCAGCTCGCGGCCTACGGCGTCGTCGGGCTGGCAGCCGGGCTCGGGACCGGGCTGCTGACGCTGACCGCGACCGCCGTCGGGGTGTTCGCGAGCGTGCTGGGCTGGTTCGTGCTCGGGTTCGCGTTCTACGCGGTGCTGTACGCGGCGGCCGGCTCGATGGTGTCCCGGCAGGAGGACATCAACTCCACGACCACACCGCTGATGCTGAGCCTGTTCCTGATGTACGGCGCCGCCTTCTACCACCTGGGCTCGCCGGACTCGCCGTTGACGACGGTGCTGGCGTGGATCCCGCCGTTCCCGGCGATCCTGATGCCGCTGCGGATCGCCGACGGATCGGCGACCACCGTCCAGATCGTGACGACGGTGCTGCTGATGCTGGCCTCGACCGCGGCGCTCGGGTGGCTCGCGGCGCGGGTGTTCCACCGCTCGGTGCTGCGGACCGGATCGAGGGTGCCGTGGCGGGAGGCACTCGGGCGGGCCGCGGACTGACCCGCCCGGGTGCCCGGCTCAGCCGCAGATCAGCTCGTCGGCGGTGGGGGCCTCCTCGACCACCCCGTACTGCGCCATGAAGCCCATCTGCTCGTCGATCGCCGCCCGGTCCAGCTCGGAGGTGAACACCGGCAGCCGCATCCGCTCGGCGAGCTCGGCCGGGATCTGGGTGAAGGTCGGGATGGTGGCGCGGACGGCGTCCGGGTTGTCCCGGGCGTGGTCGAGCGAGCGCTCCATCGCCCGGGTGAACCGCTCGACGGTGTCCGGCTCGCCCTGCACGAACTGGCGGCTCGCCGCGTAGGCGCCGTTCGGGTACTCCGGTGCCAGCGCCGACTGCGGCGCGAACACCACCTCGCCGCCCTGGTCGAGCACGGTCGTCACGAACGGCTCCGCGGTGTACGCCGCCGCGACCCGGCCGCCGGCGATCGCCGCGGGCACCTCGGGGAACGGCACCTCGATGAACTCGACGGACGCCGGATCGACGCCCTCCCGGTCGAGTGCGGCGCGGATCAGCACCTCGGCGACGCCGCCGAGCGCGTTGATCCCGACCGGGCTCCCGACGAGGTCCTGCGGGGAGGAGATGGTGTTGCCGGGCCCGGCGACCATGACCTGCCAGTCGTCCTCGGCCGTGGTGCCGGTGGCGTCGCTCGCGGTGAGCACGCACACCGGGACGTTGCGACCGGCCGCGACGCCGGCCGAGATGTAGCCGACGAAGCCGACGTCGTAGTCGCCGGAGACCAGCCCGGTCACGATCTCGTTGCCGCCCTGCAGCACCGTCGGCTCGATCTGCAGGCCCTCCTCGGCGAAGAAGCCCTGCTCCATCCCGAGGTACATCCCGGCCGCGTTGGCGATGGGCAGGGTGCCGACCCGGACGGTCGTCGGGCCCTCCGGGTCGGCACCGCCACTGTCACCCCCACCACAGCCGGTCGCGACGAGCGCGACCACCGCGGCGAGTGCGGCGACCGCGCGGACGCGGGCGCCTCTCCGGCGTGGCTCTCCCATGATCACTCTCTTCCGGTCAGGCGGACGTCGGTTCGGGGCTGGTGGGGCGTTTGATCGAGCGCCAGACGTGGCCGCGCAGCCGGGTGAACTCGGCCAGCTCCTTGGTGCCGACCTGGTCGCGCGGGCGGGGCAGGCCGACGTCGACGATCTCGGCGACCTCGGTCGGCGACGGGGTCAGCACCACGACCCGGTCGCTGAGGTAGACGGCCTCGTCGATGTCGTGGGTCACCAGCAGCACGGTGATGCCGTAGCGGGCCCGCAGGTCGAGGACGAGATCCTCCAGGTCGGCCCGGGTCTGCGCGTCCACCGAGGCGAACGGCTCGTCCATCAGCAGGATCTCCGGCTGGTAGGCGAGCGCCCTGGCGATCGCCACCCGCTGCTGCATGCCGCCGGAGAGCTGCCACGGGTACTTCGGGCCCGCACCGGCCAGGCCGACCGAGCCGAGGGTGTCGGCGACCAGGTCGGCGAGCGCGTCGGCGGCGAGCCTGCGGTGCCTGAGCGGGAACGCGACGTTCTGCTCGACCGTCATCCACGGGTAGAGCGAGCGGGAGTAGTCCTGGAAGACCAGCGCCATCTTCTCCGGCGGGCCGTCCACCGGCTCGCCGTCCAGGGTGATCGTGCCGCCGGTCTGCGGCAGCAGCCCGGCGACGCACTTGAGCAGGGTGGTCTTGCCCGCGCCGGACGGGCCGACGATCGTCACGAGCTCCTGCTCGGTCACCGCGAAGGACACGTCGCCGACCGCCTCGAACGCCGATCGGGTGCCCTCGCCGTAGACCATCCGCAGGTGTTCGACGTGCAGCATGGAGGTGCCTCCCGGGAGGTCAGGCCGAGCCGGCCCGCGCGCCGCGGTGCCACCGCAGCGCGCGCCGCTCGACGAGCAGGAACAGGCCGTTGAGGGCGTAGCCGAGCAGGGCGAGCAGGAAGATCCCGGACCACATCTCGGTGATCGCGTAGGTGCGCTGGGACTGCAGCACGAAGTAGCCGATGCCCTCGGTGCTGGCGACCATCTCCGAGACCACCATCATGATCACGGCGATGGACAGGCTGACCCGGGCACCGGCGAAGATCTGCGGCGACGCGGAGGGCAGCACGACCCGGCGCAGGTACTCGCCGCGCGGGATCCGGTAGCTGCGCGCCGTCTCGCGCAGCGTGGGATCGACCCCGGCGACGCCGTCGACGGTGTTCAGCAGGATCGGCCAGAAGCAGACGAACGCGATCAGCGCGACCTTCATCGTGGAGCCGACGCCGAGCACCAGGATCCCGGCCGGGATCAGCACCGGCGGCGGGACCGCCCGCAGGAACTGCACGACCGGATCGCACATCCGCCGCGCGGTGTCGGACAGGCCCAGCGCCACCCCGGTCCCGACCGCCGCGACGACCGCGATCAGGTAGCCGGCGAACAGCCGGGACAGGCTGGGGACGACGTCGCTGCCGACCCGGTCGAACAGCCAGGTGTCGCCGAACGCCCGCAGGATGTCGGTCAGCGGCGGGAAGTAGAACGACTCGCTGCCCAGCGACGCCACCGCCCAGGCCACCAGCAGCAGCACCGGGACGGTCACCTCGAGCCCCAGCCCGAGCGTCCGCGTCGAACGGGTCGGCGCGCTCATCGGTTCTGCTCACGGTGCGACGGGTGCCAGGCCAGCAGCCGGGACTCGATCCGGGCCAGCCCGGCGTTGAGCCCCCAGCCGATCAGCCCGGTCACGATGATCAGGGCGTACATGGTGTCCACGGCGGCGCTCTGCCGGGCGATGTTGATCTCCTGCCCGAGCCCGGGTGCGCCCAGCACCAGCTCGGCGGTGACGACCAGGATCAGTGCCACCGCCGAGGAGATCCGCACCCCGGTGACGACGTAGGGCAGCGCACTGGGCAGGGTCACCCGCAGCAGCCGCTCCCGGCGGGACACCCCGAACGAGCGCGCGGTCTCGGTGGCGACCGGATCGACGTCGCGCACCCCGTAGAGGGTCTGCAGCAGGATCGGCCAGGTGGCCGCCCAGGCGGCGAGGAAGACCTTGCTCTCCAGGCCCGCGCCGAAGACCAGCACGGCGAGCGGGATCAGCGCGACCGACGGGATCGGGCGAAGGAACTCCACGATCGAGCGGCTGGCCATGAACAGCAGGAACACCGAGCCGATCAGGATGCCCAGCGGGAGTGCGAGCACCAGCGCGAGCCCGAGGCCCAGCGCCCAGCCCTGCAGGGTCTGGGCGACCGGGATCCAGAGCCCGGCGCCGTCGCCGAGCAGCCGGCCCAGTGCCGCGAACATCGCCGACGCGGGCGGCAGGAACCGGTCGTCGACCAGACCGGCGCGCGGGGCGAGCTCGAAGATCCCGATCGCGACGGCGACCCCGGCGAGCGGGAGCAGCCGGCGGCCGGACGCAGATCCGGTGGGTCGGGCGGGGGGCGGGTCGGTGTCGCTGCTCTCCGGCGCTGCGGTGGGCCGGGCCGCGGCTCGTGCCACGCTGCTCCTTCTGCGGGTCGCGGCCGCGGTCGGCGGCCTCGTCCGGTCACGGCGCCGTCCGGGCCACCCCCGCTCCGCACCGTTCGGGTCCGCCCGGCCGGACCGCGGCGGCTGACATGATCGGACCCTACGAGCGGCGCGCGCAGACCCGCGCCGGACGGTTGACGGCACGACGGCGGCGGCCCGTCACGGCCGGGCCGGGACGGATGACGTAGATCGGCGGCGCGGCCCGCGCCGGACCCGGTGTCAGACCTCGACGAGCTCGCGCGGCAGCGTGGTCAGCGGCTCGGCCGGGCGGCCCGCGACGACGTGCAGCACGTCCTCGATCCGGACGCCGCCGCGGCCGTCCAGGTACACCCCCGGCTCCACGGTGACCAGCGTGCCCGCCGGGACCGTCCCGAGCCCGGTCCAGGTCAGCCACGGCGGTTCGTGCACGGCCAGGCCGATGCCGTGCCCGAGGCCGTGCGGGAACTCCTCGGCGTGCCCGGCGTCGGCGACGACCTCGCGGGCGGCGCCGTCGACGTCGGTGACGACGGCGCCCTCGGCCAGCGCGGCCCGCCCGGCGGTCGCGGCCGCGTCGACCAGCGCGTGCAGCTCGCGCTGCCAGCCGGCGGCCGGGCCGAGGCAGAAGGTGCGGGTGGTGTCGGAGTGGTAGCCGTCCAGCGCCGCCCCGAAGTCGATCTTCACGAGGTCGCCGCGGCGCAGCTCGGCGGCGGTCGGCCGGTGGTGCGGGACCGCCGAGTTCGGCCCGGCGGCGAGGATCGTCGCGAACGCCGGCCCGTCCGCCCCGAGCCGGCGCATCCGGTCCTCCAGGTCCGCCGCCACCTCCCGCTCGGTCCGGCCCGGGGCCAGCCCGCCCGCGTCGAGCAGCCCGCGCAGCGCGGCATCGGCCAGCTCGCAGGCCCGCCGGACGGCGTCCACCTCGGCGGTGTCCTTGACCGCGCGCAGCCCGCCGACCAGGCCCGGGGCGCGGAGCAGCCGGCGGCCGGGCGCCGCGTCCCGCACGGCGGCCAGACCGTCGACGGTCAGCACGGCGGAGTCGTAGCCCAGGGTCGCGCCGGCGGGCACCCGGGCGGCCGCCGCAGGGGCGCTCGGCCGGTCGATCACCAGCTCCAGGTCCGGGCTCTGCGCACCGGCCTGGGCCCGGTAGCGGCCGTCGGTGCACAGCAGGTCCCCCGCCGGGTCCGCGGCGATCACGGCGGCGGCGTTCGAGCCGGTGAACCCGGTCAGGTACCGGACGTCGAGCAGGTCGGTGACCAGCAGCGCGTCCAGCCCGGCGGCGCGCAGGACGGTGCGGAGGCGGTCGCGCCGGTCGGGGTGGCTCATGCGCCCGACCCTATGTCCTAGGGTCGGGCGCATGGGCCTGTACTTCCGCCAGCTGCTCTCCGGCCAGGACTACGCCGTCGGCGACCCGGTGGCCACCCAGATGGTCAACTTCTCGTACCTGATCGGGGACCGGGAGTCCGGGGAGGCCGTCGTCGTCGATCCGGCGTACTCCCCCGACGAGCTGCTCGCCACGCTCGACGCCGACGGCATGCGGCTCACCGGGGTGCTGGCCACCCACCACCATCCCGACCACGTCGGCGGGTCGATGATGGGCTTCGACCTGGTCGGGCTGGCCGAGCTGCTCGGCAGGCACCCGGTTCCGGTGCACGTGCAGCGGGCCGAGGCCGACTACGTGACCCGGGTGACCGGCCTGTCCGCGACCGATCTCACCCCGCACGACCACGACGACGTGCTGGAGATCGGCGCGCTGCGGATCCGGCTGCTGCACACCCCGGGACACACCCCGGGCAGCCAGTGCTTCCTGGTCCAGGACCCGGACGGGGACCGGCTCGTCGCCGGGGACACCCTGTTCCTGCAGGGCTGCGGGCGCACCGACTTCCCGGGCGGCGACGCCGCGCAGATGTACCACTCGCTGCAGCAGCTGGCCTCGCTGAAGGGCAACCCGACCGTCTACCCCGGGCACCGCTACACCGACGCGCCCAGCGCACCGCTCGACGACGTGCAGCGCACCAACATGGTGTACCGGGCGACGTCGGCGGAGCAGTTCGTGGCGGCCTTCGGCGGCTGAGCGCTACCGGACCCGCCGCGTCCCGTCCCCGCTGCCGGCTGTGTTGCCGGCTGTGTTGCCGGCCGGGCTGCCGGCTGTGTTGCCGGCCGGGCTGCCGGACCCGGCCGGACCGGGTTCGGCGCGGGGCGCACCGCGCTCGATCACGATCTGGCCCGGCAGCGCGCCGTCGGAGTCGTCGGTGGCGACCCAGGCGGCCAGCATCACCAGCAGCCGGGACATCGCGAACAGGAAGAACAGCGTCGCGAGCACGGTGCCGAACACGGCGCCACCGGCCGTCGCCGAGACCGCCCCGACGGCCAGCGCGGTGCCCAGCTTCAGCAGCTCCAGCGCGACCGCGCCGGCGGCGGCGGGCCGCAGCACCCGGCACAGCGGGACCGGCCGGCGCGGCAGCCGGGCCAGCACGAAGCACAGCACCGCGGTGTCGACGACGAGCACCAGCGCTGCGCCGACCACCCGCAGCGCGATCCGGCCGCCGAGCGCGTCGCGCAGCCCGAACAGCTCCAGCGTGAGCCCGGCGAGCCCGGTGACGGCCAGCGTCACCCCGATCGACGAGAGCACCGCCGTGCCGAGCACCAGCAGCGCCCACAGGTCCCAGAACACCCGGCTCGGCGACACCATCCGCACCGCGGGCAGCCGGAACTGCGCGGACAGCGCCTCCCGCAGGTACGACGTCCAGGTGGTGCCCGCCCACAGCGCACCGAGCGCGCCGATCCCGACCAGCGAGCCGCGCTGCTCGGCCGCCGCCGCCAGCACCGGCTCGATCGCCGTCATCAGCCCGGGCGGGAACGCCGTCTCGACGGCGACCACCAGGTCCTCCGGTGACGTCGCCCGCCAGAACACCAGGACACCGACCGCGACGAACAGCACCATCGCCAGCGGGACGGCCGCGATCACCGTGTAGAACGCGACCGCGGCGGACAGGTGGTTGCCCCGCTGCAACCGGTAACGGTCGACGGCGCGGCGCGCGTGCCCGATCAGCGGCGACCGCTCGGGGAGGCGGCGCAGGCGCGCGATCGGATCCCGGATGTCCGCTCGCATCGGGCCATCCTCCACGACGCACCCCGGGCACCCGGCGAACAGGGCCGTAAGTCCGTTACCGGGGGCGGCCGCCGGGCGCTAGAAGATCACCATGCCCGAGAACGCCCCGCTCCCCCGCGCCGTCACCCTGCTGCTCGGGGCGGCCGCGGCCGTCGTGGCGGCCGCCGGGCTGCACGCCGCCGCCTGGCTGGTCGGGCCGGTGTTCCTGGCGCTGGTCGTGGTGATCGTGGTGTATCCGCTGCACGGCAGGCTGCGCCGCGCCGGGGTGCCCGGGTGGATCGCCACCACCGTGCTGCTGCTCGCGATCTACGGGCTGCTGCTGGTGCTGTCCGCGGTGCTGGTCGTCTCGATCGCCCGGCTGGTGACGGTGCTGCCCGGCTACGCCGCCGAGGCGAACCAGCTGGTCGCCGGGCTCACCGCGCGGGCCGCCGCGTTCGGCGTGGGCACCGAGCAGCTGCAGGCGATGGCGTCCTCGCTGGACGCCCGGCGGATCACCACGCTCGCCGCCGGGCTGCTGCTGCAGGTCGCCGGGCTGGCCGGGAACCTGATCTTCCTGTTCTCGCTGCTGCTGTTCCTGGGGATCGAGTCCACGGCCGCCTCGGCGCGGCTCGACGCCGTCGCCGCCGCCCGCCCGGCGGTCGCCACCGCGCTGCGCCGCTTCGCCGGCGGGACCCGGCGGTTCCTGGTCGTCACCACGGTGGTCGGCCTGGTGACCGGTGCGATCGACGCGGTGGTGCTGGCCGCGCTCGGGGTGCCGCTGGCGGTGCTGTGGGGGCTGCTGGTGTTCATCACCAACTACATCCCCTACATCGGGTTCTGGATCGGCTTCTTCCCGCCGGTGCTGCTGGCGCTGCTGGCCGGCGGGCCCGGATCGGCGCTCGCCGTGGCGGCGGTGTTCATCCTGGTCAACTTCGTGCTGACCTCGCTGGTGCAGCCCCGGTTCGTCGGCACCGCGGTGGGCCTGTCGGTGTCGGTCACGCTGGTCGCGCTGGTCTTCTGGGCCTGGCTGCTCGGGCCGCTCGGCGCGGTACTGGCGGTGCCGCTGACGCTGCTGGTGAAGCTGCTCCTGGTGGACGCGGACCCGCGGGCCCAGTGGCTGGACGCGCTGCTCGGCAGCACCCCGGCGGCGGCCGGGCCGGCGCCGGGCCCGCCCGCCGACGGGGCCGGGACGGGCGGGACTTTCGGCTCGATCGAGCCCGCTGCCGGGGAGGCACCATTCGACCAGCCGACGTCCGGCTCGACGACCGCGGACCCGCCCGCCGACGGCGGCCCGCAGGCCCCGGACGCACGACGAACCCTGGAATCCTGATCGGACGGAGAGCAAGACATGGCGGACACGGCCAACATCGAGGACGGGCCCGGCGCATCGGCGCCGGTGGCTCCGACCGCGGACGGCGCGGTCTCCAAGCGGGTGCGCGCGCTCGTCGTGCTGCGGGGCGTCCTGGTACTGGCGTTCGGGCTCGCGGTGCTGTTCACGCCGGGCCTGGCGCTGCTGGCGCTGATCTTCGTGTTCGCGGCGTACGCGCTGGTCGACGGCATCGCCGCGATCGTTCTCGGCATCCGGCACCGGGCCGAGCGCCCCGGCTGGGGCTGGACGATCGCGCAGGGCGTCGTCTCGGTCATCGCCGGTGTCGTCGCGTTCACGCTGCCCGCGTCGGCGGCGCTCGCGATCCTGTTCGTGATCGCCTTCTGGGCGATCATGGCCGGTGTCGTCACCGCGATCTCGGCGAACGAGGTCCGCAAGCACGGTGGACCGTGGGGCTGGATCGCGGTCCGGGCCGCACTGGACGTCGTGTTCGGTGTGCTGCTGCTGGTCTGGCCCGCCTCCGGGATCCTGGCGCTGCTGTGGCTGGTCGGCGCGTTCGCGGTGGCCACCGGGATCGTGCTGATCGTCCAGGCGTTCCGGTCGGAGACGCACCCGGCGATCGGCTGACCCGCGGCCGGGGGGTGTGCCGGGATCCCGTGGGGTCCCGGCACACCGCTGTGCACGCGGCCGGGCTGCGTCAGCGCAGTCTCAGCCGCTGATCGCGGCGGTGCCGCCTCAACCGCTGATCGCAGCGTGCCGCCTCAGCCGCTGATCGCGGTGTACGCGGCCTCCAGCAGCGCCGGGTCCGGGCCCTCCAGGCGGGCCGGCTTCGCCAGCCCGTCGAGCACGACGAACCGCAGTGTCCCGGCGCGGGACTTCTTGTCCCCGCGCATCGTCTCGATCAGCTCGGCCAGCACACCCGGCTGGTACGAGGTCGGCAGGCCGACCAGCTCCAGCACCTCGCGGTGCAGGTCGGCGGTGGCGTCGTCGAGGCGGCCCGCGGCGCGGGCGAGCTCCGCGGCGAAGACCAGGCCGACCGAGACGGCGTTGCCGTGCCGCCACCGGTAGCCCTCGCGCCGCTCCACGGCGTGCCCGAGGGTGTGGCCGTAGTTGAGGATCTCCCGCAGGTGCGACTCGCGCAGGTCCGCACCGACCACGTCGGCCTTCACCCGGATCGAGCGGCGCACCAGCTCGGCGAGCACCGGACCGGCCGGGTCGAGTGCGGCGACCGGATCGGCCCGCACCCGGTCGAGGATGACCGGATCGGCGATGAACCCGGCCTTCCAGACCTCGGCGGACCCGGCGACGAGCTCCTCGCGCGGCAGCGTGCGGAGCGTGTCGAGATCGACGAGCACCGCGGACGGCTCGTGGAACGCCCCGACCAGGTTCTTCCCGGCGGCGGTGTTGATGCCGGTCTTGCCACCGACGGCGGCGTCGACCATCGCGAGCAGCGTCGTCGGCACGTGCACGACGCGGACCCCGCGCATCCAGGTGGCGGCGACGAACCCGGCCAGGTCGGTGACCGCTCCCCCGCCGAACCCGACGACGACGTCGGAGCGGGTCAGCGCCGCCTCGGCGCAGGCCTGCCAGCAGGCGGCGAGCGAGTCGAGGGTCTTGCCGGCCTCGGCGTCGGCGACCTCGATCCGGAACGCGGCGAGCCCGGCCGCCGCCAGCTCCGCCCGGGCGGTCTCCGCGCGGTCGGCCAGGGTCGGGGGGTGCACGAGCAGCACCCGCCCCGCGCCGGTCCCGGCGACGACCTCGGCCAGCCGGCCGGCGACGCCCGCCCCGACCAGCACCGGGTACGGCCGCTCGGCGTTCACCGCGATCCGGACCGATCCGTCCGGCTCGCGGTCGCCGGAGGCGTCCGGCAGCTCGGGGAGGCTTGGATCGGTCATCGGGTCTCCATCGGGTGGTCCGTGCCGGGGGCGCCGAAACCGGGCGCCGGCAGTGCCGAGTCGGCGCGCGGGGTGGGCCGGTCGTGCGGGTCCTCGGCGTCCGGTGCGGCGTCGGCCGCCTCGCCGCCGGGCAGCCCGAGCCCGCCGAGCACCGCCGTGACGACCTGGTTCGGGCTGCGCCGCACCGTGCTGACCTGGACCGTCGCCACCTCGGCGTAGAGCGGGGCCCGGTCGGCGAGCAGCGCCCGGAAGGTGGCCCGCGGGTTCACCCCGGCCAGCAGCGGGCGCGCGGTGGACATGCCGGTGCGCCGCATCCCGTCGGCGAGGTCGACCTCGAGCGCGACCACCCGCTGCCCGCGCAGCAGCTCCCTGGTCCGGGCGTCGAGCACCGATCCGCCGCCGAGCGCGAGCACGCCGTGCCCGGCCCGCAGCTGCTCGGCGACGACCTCGTGCTCCAGCTTCCGGAACGCCGCCTCGCCCTCCTGCACGAACATCTCCGCGATCGGCCTGCCGATCCGCTCGACGATCACCGCGTCGGTGTCGGCGAAGCCGAGCCCGAGCCGCTCCGCGAGCAGCGAGCCGATCGTCGACTTGCCCGACCCGGGCGGGCCGACGAGCACCAGGAACGGCCGCCCGTCCCGGTCCGGTCCCGGCACGGGACCCTCCGGCGCCGGGCCCGGCCCGCCCTGCGCGCCGGTCACCGGGCCTCCCCCGCCAGGTAGCCGGCGACGTTGCGGCGGGTCTCGGCCAGCGAGTCCCCGCCGAACTTCTCCAGCGCGGCCTGGGCGAGCACCAGCGCCACCATCGTCTCGACGACGACGCCGGCCCGCGGGACGGCGCAGGCGTCGGACCGCTGGTGGATGGCGGTCGCCTCCTCGCCGGTGACGGTGTCGATCGTGCGGAGCGCGCGCGGCACGGTGGAGATCGGCTTCATCGCGACCCGGACCCGGACCGGCTCACCGTTGGTCATGCCGCCCTCGATGCCACCGGCCCGGTTGGTCAGCCGGGTGACCGGCACGGTGCCCGCCGGGCCCTCGTGCGGCCCGCCGGCGGGGACCATCTCGTCGTGCGCGACCGAGCCGCGGCGGTGCGCGGTGCGGAAGCCGTCGCCGATCTCGACGCCCTTCATCGCCTGGATGCCCATCAGCGCGGACGCGAGCCGGGCGTCCAGCCTGCGGTCGGCCTGCACGTAGGTCCCGACGCCGACCGGCATCCCGTAGGCGATCACCTCGATCACCCCGCCCAGGGTGTCCCCGGCGTCGTGCGCGGCGTCGATCTCGGCGGCCATCGCGGCACCGGATGCCTCGGTGAAGGCACGCACCGGGTTCGCGTCGATCCGCTCCAGGTCGTCCGGGCCGGGCAGCGGCTCGTCGTCCGGGGTGTCGACCGCCCCGATCGCGACGACGTGCGACACGATCCGCACCCCGAGCGCCTGCTCCAGGAACGCCTTCGCCACGGTGCCCAGCACCACCCGGGCCGCGGTCTCCCGGGCGCTGGCCCGCTCCAGCACCGGCCGGGCCTCGTCGAACCCGTACTTGGTCATCCCGGCGAGGTCGGCGTGCCCGGGGCGGGGCCGGGTGAGCGGCGCGTTGCGGGCCCGGTTCGCGATCAGCTCCGGGTCCACCGGATCGGCCGCCATCACCGTCTCCCACTTGGGCCACTCGGTGTTCGCGATCCGGACGGCGACCGGCCCGCCCTGGGTGATCCCGTGCCGGATGCCGCCGATCACCTCGAGCTCGTCGGCCTCGAACGCCATCCGCGGGCTGCGGCCGTAGCCCAGCTTCCGGCGGGCCAGCTCGGCCTGCAGCTCCTTCGTCGTGATCCCGACTCCGGCGACCATGCCTTCCAGCACACCCACCAGGGCCGGGCCGTGGGACTCCCCGGCGGTGATCCATCGCAGCACGGCGTCCATCCTCTCACCCACCGGTCACGGCCCCGGAGCAGGTCACGGTCCCGGACACGACCGGGACCACCGCGGCCGGCAGCACGGCCAGCGCCGCCCCGAGCAGCGCCGGGCCGTGCGGCAGGCCACCGGCCCACCGGGCCCGCCCGGCCACCAGGGCGAGCACCGCGACCACCCCGGACAGCAGCACCGCCAGCGCCGCCGCGACCGGCAACCCGGCCCAGCCGGGCGCGGTCACCGCGGCACCGACCGGCCCGGCGAGCTTCACGTCGCCGGCGCCCATCGCGGCCGGCGAGACCAGGTGCACCGCCGCGTACGCCCCGGCCAGCAGCACCGCCCCCGCGGTGCCGCGCAGCACCGCGCCGGCACCGGCCGGGACCGCCGCCACCAGCACCAGCGGCAGCGCCGGCAGGGTCAGCACGTTCGGCAGCCTGCGGTGCGCCAGATCGGTGCTCGTGCCCGCCGCCGCCAGCCAGCACAGCACCGCCAGCAGCGGCACCCATCGGGCGGCCACCAGGCCGCCCGCCAGGAGCAGCCCGAGCCCGCCGCCCAGCACGGCGGCCCCGGTCACGCAACCCGGGGCGGTCACCCGCGCCCGGCGCCGCAGCACCAGCCGGGTCAGGGTCCCCGCAGCCGCCCCGGCAGCAGCACCGGCGGCGGCATCGGCGGCGGCACCGAGCGGGCCGAGCAGATCGAGGTCCATGCCCCGAACCTGCCGCACCCGGCACCGTCCGGATCCCCGGATCGTCGACCTGTGGATGATCCGGGCACATGGGGACAACCGGGCCCCGGCACCGCTGCGCCGCCCGCGGGCCCGGCAGGATGGCGGGATGGGCGCCGGTACCGAGGTCGAGCACGGGATCGCCGAGCTGGTGCAGGACCCGGACCGGCCCCGGTCGTGGACCCTGCTGCTCGACGGCACCGCCCAGTCGCATGTCGACCTCGACGATCCCGAGCACCTGGAGTTCGAGTACGTCCGGCGGATCGCGCACGTCGCCGACCTGGCCGCCCCGCCCGCGGTGCCGCTGCGCGTGCTGCACCTCGGCGGCGGCGCGTGGACGCTGGCCCGCTACCTGGCCGCGACCCGCCCGGGCTCGGCGCAGACCGTCGTCGAGCTGGACGCCGCACTGGCCGAGCTGGTCGCGCACCGGCTGCCCGGCCCGGACGAGGGCGACGGGCTGCGCATCGTCACCGCGGAGGCGCGGGCCAGCCTCGGCCGCTTCCCGGCCGGCGCGTTCGATCTCGTCGTGCTCGACGCGTTCGCCGGCGCCCGCACCCCCGCCCAGGTGACGACCGCCCAGTTCCTGCAGGCCGTCCGCAGGGTGCTCGCGCCCACCGGCATCCACGTGGCGAACCTCGGCGACGGCGCACCCTGGCCGTTCCTGCCGGGGCAGATCGCTACCGCGGGTGCCGCGTTCGCCGAGCTCGCCCTGATCGCGGCGCCGGACGTGCTGCACGGTCGCCGGTTCGGCAACCTGGTGCTGGCCGGGTCGGACCGCGGGCTCCCGGTGCCCGGGCTGACCCGCCGGGCCGCGGCCGACCCGTTCCCGGCCCGGGTGCTCGACGACGCCGACACCCGGGCGCTGGCCCGCGGCGCCGCCGTCGTCACCGACGCGACGGCCGTGCCGTCACCGAAACCGCCGGCCGGTCTCTGGGGGCAGTGACCGGACCGGTCAGAACGCGCCGACCTCGCGGGCCCTGGCCACGTTGGCGAGGTGCTCGTCGTAGCTCGCGGCGAAGCACGACTCGCCCTCGGTGGTGCACCGCACGAAGAACAGCCACGGGCCGTCCGGCGGGTTCTCCGCGGCCTGCAGCGCGGTCACCGACACCGACGCCACCGGGGTCGGCGGCAGCCCGGTGTTCAGGTAGGTGTTGTACGGCCCCGGGGTGCCGCGGGCCTCGGCGGTGGTGCGCAGCGCCTGCACGTCGAGCGGGTAGTTGACGGTGGAGTCCATCTCCAGGCGCTGGTTCACCGCGAGCCGGTTCTCGATCACCCGGGCCACCCTCGGCATGTCCGGGTCGAGGGCCTCCTTCTCGATGATCGACGCCACGATCAGCGTCCGGTAGGCGCCCTCGCCGGACAGCCCGGCGTCGGCGAGCCGCTCGGCGGAGGTGGTGAGGACCTCGCGCAGCACGTCCTGCGGTGCGTCCTGCGGGTCGATGTCGTAGGGCCCGGGTGCGACGAGGCCCTCCATCCGGCGCTCCGGTGCGGCGTTCCGGTATCCCGCGTGCGCCCACTCGGGCACGCCCAGGTCGGCCGGGTCGGCGTCGGCCATCGCGGCCCGCAGCTCGTCGACGCCGGTGCAGACGGGCTCGCCGTCGGCGCCGCCGAGGCAGGTCGCCTGCGAGATCTGGGACAGCACGCCCGGGCTGACGGTGCCGTTGGGGGCGCTGGTGTCGTCGATCTGCACGCCGCCCTTGACGTCCATGAACCCGACCCGGCGCTCCGGGTCGAGCATCCCGTCGACCGCGGAGCTGCCCGACATCTGCGAGCGAAGCTCGTAGAAGCCGGGCTGGACCCGCTGGATGCCGGCCTCCCGCGCGGCGGCGTCGAGGAACGCGGCCCGGGACCGCACGACGTCCTGGGCGACCAGCCGGTCGCCGATGGCGGAGGTGGAGTCGCCGGCCTGCACCCGGACGACGACCGATCCGCTGCCGGAGCCGACGTAGTCGTCGGGCCCGGTCAGGTAGACCGCCGCGGCCACCAGGACCGCGCCGGCCAGCAGCGCCGAGGCCAGCAGGGCGAGCCGTCGCCTGCGGTAGTGCACGGGCGTCGGGCGGTGGCGGACGGGCGGCGCGGTCACCGGGGCACTCACGTCCGGTCCCGTGTCCGGGACCGTCGGTTCACGTCGTTCTCGCCGGCGCCGGTCACGGCATGGAGGGTAACGGTCCCGTGACCCGGGCGAGCGGCCGGCCGCTGATGTCGATCATGTCCAGGTGCAAGGGTTTCAGCGCCCGGCGTCCAGCCAGCCCTGCAGGATCTGCACGGCCGCGGCCTGGTCCACGACGGCGCGCTGCCGGCGGCCCTTCACCCCGCGCCCGGCCAGCTGCCGGGTGGCGACGACGGTCGTCATCCGCTCGTCGGTGAGCTCCACCGGGACGTCCAGCCCGGCCTGCAGCGCGGTCGCGAACTCGCGGGCGGCCCGGGCGGCCGGGCCGTCCTCGCCGCGCAGGTTCCGCGGCAGGCCGAGCACGACGCCGACGACGTCGTGCTCGGCCACCAGCTCCGCGATCCGGCGCACGGCCGGCTCGTCGCCGTCGTCCCGGTCGCCGCGCGGGACGGTCTCCACCGGGGTCGCCAGGATCCCGTCCGGATCGCACATCGCGACGCCGACCCGGACGGCGCCCACGTCGATGCCGAGGCGCCGCCCGCGCATCCTGGTCATCCGCGGATCGCGGCGCGCAGCCTCTGGATCGCCGCGTCGATCCCGGACGGGTCGGTGCCGCCGCCCTGCGCCAGGTCGGGCTTGCCGCCGCCGCGGCCGCCGACGGCGGGCGCGAACTCGGGGATCAGCTTCCCGGCGGCCAGCCCGGCGTCCCGGGCCGCCCTCGTGGTGGCGACGACGAAGGACACCTTCCCGTCCGCGACCGCGAACAGCGCGACCACACCGGGCCGGTCGCCGAGCTTGCCGCGGACGTCGGCGGCGAGGGTCCGCAGGTCGTTGCCGCCGACGCCGTCCGGCGCGGCGACCGCGACGAGCGCGGTGCCGTCGAGGTCCTCGGCCTGCCCGGCGAGGCTGCCGGCGGAGGCCAGGACGGCCTCGGCGCGGTGCTTCTCCAGGTCCCGCTCGGCGGTGCGCAGCCGCTCGACGAGGCCTGCGATCCGGTCCGGCAGCTCCTCGGGCCGGGCCTTGAGCTGCTCGGCGAGCTGGTTGACCAGCAGGTGCTCGGTGGTGGCGTGCTGGAACGCGTCCAGCCCGACGAGCGCCTCGACCCGGCGCACGCCGGAGCCGATGGACGCCTCGGACAGCACCCGGACCAGGCCGAGCTCGCCGGTGCGGCGCACGTGCGTGCCACCGCACAGCTCGCGCGAGTAGTCGCCCATGTCGACCACCCGCACGCGGTCGCCGTACTTCTCGCCGAACAGCATCATGGCGCCCAGCTTGCGGGCCTCGTCCATGGTCGTCTCGTAGGTCTGGATCTCCCGGTCCTCCTGGAGCACCGAGTTGACCTCCTCCTCGATCTCCACCAGGGCCGCCGGGTCGACGGCGCCGGTGGGCGAGGTGAAGTCGAACCGCAGCCGGCCCGGGGCGTTCAGCGAGCCGGCCTGCGCGGCGGAGCTGCCCAGCGCCCCGCGCACCCCGGCGTGCACCAGGTGGGTGGCCGTGTGCGCGCGGGAGATCGCGGCCCGGCGCACCCGGTCGACCTCGGCGACGACCTCGGAGTCCAGGGTGACGGTGCCGGCGGTGACGACGCCGCGGTGCACCCGCAGGCCGGCCACCGGGGACTGGACGTCGTCCACCCGGATCGCGAACGAGGCTCCGGTGAGCACGCCGGTGTCGGCCTGCTGACCGCCGGCCTCGGCGTAGAACGGCGTCCGGTCCAGCAGCACCTCGACGGCGTCGCCCTCCTCGGCGGCCGGCACCGTGGCGCCGTCGCGGAGCAGCCCGACGATCCGGGCCTCGGAGCGCTGCGCCTGGTAGCCGAGGAAGTCGGTGGCGCCGTGCGTGTCGAGCACCGCCCGGTACACCGAGGCGTCGACGAACCCGACCTTGCGCCCGGCCGCGTCGGCCTTGGCGCGGGACCGCTGCTCGTCCATCAGGGCGGTGAACCGCTCGCGGTCCACCGACAGCCCGGCCTCCTGAGCCATCTCCAGGGTCAGGTCGATCGGGAAGCCGTAGGTGTCGTGCAGCTGGAACGCCTGGTCGCCGGGCAGCACGGTGCGCCGCTCCCGGCGGGCCTCGGAGACCGCGCCGGAGAAGATCCGCTCGCCGGCGGCGAGGGTGGCCCGGAAGGTGTCCTCCTCGGCCCGGATCACCGCGGAGATCCGCTCGAAGTCGGTCGCCAGCTCGGGGTAGGTGGGCGACATCGCGTCCCGGACGACGGCGGCGAACTCGCCGAGGCAGGGCCCGGTGACGCCGAGCAGCCGGGCGGACCGCACGATCCGGCGCAGCAGCCGGCGCAGCACGTAGCCGCGGCCCTCGTTGCCGGGGGTGACGCCGTCGCCGACGATCATCATCGAGGACCGGGCGTGGTCGGCGATCACCCGGAAGCGGACGTCGTCCTCGGCGTTCTCGCCGTAGCGCCTGCCGGAGAGCTCCTCGGCCTTGGCGATCACCGGGCGGACCAGGTCGGTCTCGTAGACGTTGTTGACGCCCTGCAGCAGGAACGCGACCCGCTCGACGCCCATCCCGGTGTCGATGTTCTTGTGCGGCAGGGTGCCGATCGGCGGGTGCCCCTTCTTCGGGGACAGCTCGCCGCGCTCGTCCTGCATGAACACGAGGTTCCAGATCTCGAGGTAGCGGTCCTCGTCGGCCTCCGGGCCGCCCTCGGCGCCGAACTCCGGGCCGCGGTCGACGTAGATCTCCGAGCAGGGGCCGCCGGGGCCGGGCACGCCCATGTCCCAGTAGTTGTCGTCGCCGCCGCGGCGCTGGATCCGCTCCTCGGGCAGGCCGGCGATCTCCTTCCAGAGCTCGATCGCCTCGTCGTCGTCGTGGTAGACGGTGACCCAGATGATCTCCGGGTCGAAGCCGTAGCCGCCGTCGTCCTGGCTGCGGGTGATCAGCGACCAGGCGAACTCGATGGCGCCGCGCTTGAAGTAGTCGCCGAAGGAGAAGTTCCCGGCCATCTGGAAGAAGGTGGTGTGCCGGGTGGTCTTGCCGACCTCGTCGATGTCCGGGGTGCGGACGCACTTCTGGATCGACGTGGCGCGCGGGTAGGGCGCGGGCACGTCGCCGAGGAAGTACGGCTTGAACTGGACCATGCCCGCGTTCACGAACAGCAGCTGCGGATCCTCGAGGATCAGCGAGGCGCTCGGCACGGGCGTGTGCCCGGCCTGCTCGAAGTGGGCGGTGAAGCGGCGGACGATCTCGTGGGTCTGCACCGGAAGGTCTCTCGTGACGGGTACGGCGACGGGTGCGCCGGCGACGCGGGGTCGCTGCGTGGGGACACCGTACGGCGGGACGACGCGGGCGCGCCGGGAGGCTTGCCGATCGCGGGCCGGGTCAGGAGCCCGCGCCGGGCGCTCGGCCCGGGTAGGGCTCGTCGGACGCGGCGGAGGACCGCGCGCGGGACGGCACGCGGGACGGCACTGCGCGCGCGAACCCTGCGGTGCTGGTCACGGCGGTGCTCATCACGGGGCCCTCCCCTCGATCCGTCCGGCCCGGGAACCGCCGACCAGGCTACTCCCCGTGCCCGGACCGGGATCCGCCGGTCACCGGCGGTCGAGCTCGTCGGCGAAGGTCGCCGTCCCGGTGCCCGGCTCCAGCCGGGACCGCAGCTCGCCGTACAGCACCACCAGCGCGGCGGTGGTGAAGACGACCAGCGGGATCGTCAGCAGGTTCATCAGCAGCGCGCCGACGACGGCGGGCGCGTCACCGCCGACGAGCAGACCGGGCAGTGCGGACACGGCCGCCGCCACCAGGCTGTAGACGAAGGAGAGCACCGCGAGCAGCAGCAGCCGGCCGAGCACCCCGAGGAACCGCGGGTTCACCAGCCGGAAGGTGCGGCTGAGACCGCCCCGCTCGATCGTCACCACCCCGAGCAGCGCACCGCCGAAGACCACCGTCAGGTAGATGCCCGGCAGGATCAGCAGGACGTAGCCGACGACGGTGAGCACGCTGCTCAGCAGGATCCAGCCGATCAGCGGCAGGAACCGGCGCCCGGCGAAGCCGAACGCCTCCCCCGGTGTCCATGCCCGGCCCGCCGCGTCCCGGACGATCACGAACACCGAGGCGGCGAGCCCCAGGGTGCCCAGCACGACCGAGATCAGCCGGACGGTCAGCGACTCGGTCTGCAGCACGTAGCCGAAGCCGTAGTCGGGGGCCAGCGCCTCGGCGTCGCCGAACGCGCCCAGCCCGCCGAGCAGGCCGACGATCACCGCGACCGGCACGAACACGGCCAGCTGGATCAGCACCAGCGGGACCAGGCTGCGCCGTACCGCGGCGCCGGCCGCGGCCAGCCACTCCCCGATCGAGCCCGAGACCAGCGGATCCTGCTGCGACCGAACGTCCATGTCGCGCAACCTAATCCGCAGACGGCCCGGACCGCGCCCCGAACACCGCCGATACGCCCGAACGGGGACGGCCGGTGCCGGCGTGCGCCCGAGCACGCCGGCACCGGCCGACTGCGGTCCGCGTCCGCGGCCACCGGTCCGGGGGGGACGACCGGTGATCGGGCGGGCCCGCCGTCCGGTGGGCCGGTCAGACCGCGACCGGCAGGCCGGCGGGCTCGCCCGGCCGCGGCGCCCGGTCCGTCTGATCCGTCTGCTGGGGGCGCCGCGGCGCCGGGATCGCCGCCGGGCCGGCCGGCCGGGCCGGGCGCGGGCGGGGCACCGGCGGGTGCGGCGGCCGGGGCCGGCGACCCGTCCCGGCGGGCCGCCCGCTCCTCCAGCTCGCGGCGCAGCCGCTGCAGCGCCCGGTGCTGGGCGACCCGGACCGCACCCGGGGTCGATCCCAGCGCGTCCGCGGTCTCCTCGGCCGTCAGGCCGACCGCGACCCGCAGGGTGAGGATCTCGACCTGGCGCCGGCCGAGGATGCCCAGCAGGTCGGTGAGCCGGTCGTTGCGCTCGGCGTCGAGCACCACCTGCTCCGGGTCCTCCTCGCGGCCGATCCGCTCGGGCAGCTCCTCGACCGCGTCGCAGCGGTTGCGCGCCATCGCCCGGAACGCGTCGGCGATCTTGTGCCGGGCGATGCCGAACACGAACGCGCGGAACGACATCCCGGACAGCCGGTAGTCCGGCAGCACGGCGAGCACCGCCATGCAGACGTCCTGGGCGACGTCGTCGGCCGAGCCGAGGGTCGTCTCCCGCCGGCCCAGCCGGGCCCGGCAGAACCGCTCGATCTGGGGCTGGACCCGCGACAGCAGCAGCGCGACCGCCTGCTGGTCGCCGGCGACCGCCGCCTGCAGGAGCTCCGGCGGGAGCAGGTCGGGTGCAGCGGTCCGGGCCTCCGGCGGGCCGGCCGGTGGGTCACCGCCGTGCACGGCCGGGCCGGTAACGGCCGGTTCGGTCACCGCGAGTCCGTCATGCATCGTGCCAGCGCTCCTCCGATGCAGCCCCGCCGCATCCCCGTCCCTGCGACCCCGGCGGTTCCGCCCGGTCCCGGGGGGTCGGTCGGCACGCTCGGTGTCCTCCTGCCGGGCCCCGGCGGCCCCGCAGGTCCGCTCGGCCGCACCCCGGCCTGCGATCAACCCTGGCGACACGCCCGATCGGGGTCAATCAACATGCTCAATTTGCGGTATGTGGAGACGCGGGGTAGTGCCTTTCGGCCCTCCGAGGCAACCTCTGCGCCGATCGGGCGTCCACTCCCTGTCACTCCTTCCGGGGTCGCCGCTGTGCGTGACCCGAACGGCCGCGGGCTCGTTGAGCCGGGTGCCACCCCCGCCCGCTCCCCGGAGGACCTCCCCCGTGCCGTTGCGCCGCCCGTACCGCCTGTCGCTCGCCGCCCTCGCCGGCGCCGCCGTGATCGCACTCGGCGTCGCCGTGCCGGCGGCGGCGGCACCGGTGCCGCCGGTGGGCCCGTCGGCGCTCACCGAGACCGCCGCCGCAGAGCTGGTGCCCGCCGTGACCGCGGCCGCCGGTGACGCCATCGCCGGGACCTGGTTCGACGACGGCCGGCTGATGGTGGGCGTCTGGGACCCGGCGCCGGCGGCGGTGCTGGGCGCGCTCGGCGCGACGCCGGTCCTCCGGGAGGGGCCGCGGCGCGACCCGTCGGCGGCGCTGCGGGCGCTCGGCGACCGGACCGCGGCCGGCCTGCCGGACGGGCTGGCGTCATACGGGATCGACCCGCGGACCGAGCAGCTGGTGCTCGACGTCGTCGAGGGACCGGACGCCGGCCGGCTCGCCGACGAGCTGACCGCGGGCCTGGATCCGGCCGTGGTGCGGGTGGAGCGGGTACCAGCGGTGCCGCGGCGGCAGGCCGCGGTGTCCGGCGGCGACACGATCAGCGACGGGAGCAGGCGCTGCACGGCCGGTTTCGCCGCGTCCGACGGCGCGGGTGACTGGGTGATCACGGCCGGGCACTGCCTGCGCGGGTCCGCCACCTGGTACGCCGCGGACCAGAGCACCATCGGCTCCGGTGGGCGCACCGCGGGCGACGGTGTCGACGTCGGTGCGATCCCGGTCGAGCAGGGCAGCGCCTCGCCGACGGTGGCCGGGACCCGGGTCCGCGGCACCTCGGTCGCGCCGGTCGGGTCGTCGGTCTGCCTGCACGGCTCCACCAGCGGCCGGTCCTGCGGGACCGTCCAGCGCACCGACGTGACGGTGGACTTCGAAGGCGAGCAGCAGTCCGGCCTCACCGCGGTCGGGGCGTGCGCCCGGGAGGGCGACTCCGGCGCCCCCTACATCACCTCGGGCGGCCAGGCCCAGGGTGTGCACACCGGCGCGGGCGGCTCGGGGAACTGCACCAGCTACTTCACCCCGGTCCGGACCGCGACCAGCGCGCTGAACCTGACGCTGACGACCGGCTGAGGTCAGTCCCCGGTGCCGCGGACGACCCGGCGCAGCTTCGGGAGCCGCTCGGCGAGCGTCCGCTCGAAGCCACGGCCGGACGGCGTGTAGTAGTCGGTGCCGACCACGTCGTCCGGCGGGTACTGCTGGCGCAGGACGCCGTCCGGGTCGCTGTGCGGGTAGCGGTAGCCGACCGCGTTCCCGAGCTGCTGCGCCCCCGCGTAGTGCCCGTCGCGCAGGTGCGCCGGCACCCCGCCGACCTTCCCGGAGCGGACGTCGGCCATCGCCGCGTCGATCGCCGTGATCACCGCGTTGGACTTGGGTGCGGTCGCCAGGTGCACGGTGACCTGGGCCAGCGCGAGCCGCGCCTCCGGCATCCCGACGAGCTGGACGACCTGCGCGGCGGCCGTCGCGGCGGGCAGCGCGGTCGGGTCGGCGAGGCCGATGTCCTCGGACGCGTGCACCATCAGCCGGCGCGCGATGAACCGGGCGTCCTCCCCCGCGACGATCATGCGGGCCAGGTAGTGCAGTGCCGCGTCCGGATCGGAGCCGCGGATGGACTTGATGAACGCGCTGATCACGTCGTAGTGCTGGTCGCCGGCCCGGTCGTAGCGGACGGCGACCTCGGTGACCGCCCGCTCGACGGCGGCGAGATCGACCACCGAGCCGCCCGCACCGAGCACCCCGTCGGCGGCCGCCTCCAGCGCGGTGAGCGCCCGGCGGCCGTCACCGGCGGAGAGCCGGACGAGCGCGTCCTCCCCCTCGGCGGCCAGCTCCACCGCGCCGTTCAGCCCGCGCTCGGAGGTGACGGCGCGGCGCAGCAGCCGGCGGACGTCGTCCTCGCCGAGGGACTGCAGCTGCAGCACCAGCGAGCGCGACAGCAGCGGTGACACCATCGAGAACGACGGGTTCTCGGTGGTCGCCGCCACCAGCAGGACCAGCCGGTCCTCGACGGCGCCGAGCAGCGCGTCCTGCTGGGTGCGGGAGAACCGGTGCACCTCGTCGATGAACAGCACCGTGGTGGTGCCGCTGCGGTCGCGCCTGCGCCGCGCGTCCTCGATGACCGCCCGCAGCTCCTTCACCCCCGCGGAGAGCGCGGAGAGCGCGACGAAGTGCCGGGCGGGCGCGGTGCCGCCGGGACCGCCGGCCGCCCCGGCCATCAGCCGGGCCAGGGTGGTCTTGCCGGTGCCGGGCGGGCCGTAGAGCAGCACGGACGCCGCCGCGCCACCGTCGAGCAGGCGGCGCAGCGGCGCACCGGGCTTCAGCAGGTCGGCCTGGCCCACGACCTCGTCCAGGGTCCGCGGGCGCATCCGGGCCGCCAGCGGGGCGTCGGGACGGGGGCCGTCCTCGGCGCCGTCCGATCCCGGGCCGGGGTCGATGTCGAACAGGCCGTCGGTACTCATCGCCGTCCAGCCTGCCAGGGCCGGGCCCGCGGAGCGTCAGGCGCGGTCCATCTCGTCGGCCAGTACCGGGGTGTGCACCGGGTTGTGCTCGTGGAACCGGTTCTCCGCGTAGGTGACGACGGCGGCCGCACCGGACACCAGGCCGAGCGGGATGATCAGCACGTAGTAGAGCAGCTGGGCCAGCACGACGCTGATGAACGCGAACGGCACGGTGATCAGGCCGATCAGCACGCCGGCGACCGATATCGTGATCACCAGCAGCACCCCCCGGCCGAGCACCGGGAAGAACCGCGGGTTGACCAGCGCGAACGTCCGGCCGATGCCGGCCCGCTCGACCGCCAGCACCCCGGCCAGCGCACCGAAGAACACGGTGCCCAGGTAGATCCCGGGGAGCACCAGGGCGATCACGCCGACCACGACGAGCACACCCGCGAGGAAGTACCAGCCGACCGCCGCGAGGCCGCGCTGCTTCACGAACGCCCACACCTGCTGCGGCTCGTACGGGCGCCCGGCGGCGTCCCGGATGACGACGAACACCGTCGCCAGCATCCCGAAGGCGCCCAGCACGACCGTCACCACCGAGGTGATCAGGTTCGCCAGCCCTAGCGAGACGACGCTCCCCACCGCGGGCAGCGCGCCGTCCGGCTCCACCCGCAGCCCGGTGAGCATCAGCACCGCCTCCAGCAGTGCGATCGGCACCCAGACCGCGGCCTGCACGACGAGCAGCGGCTTCCAGCTGCGCTGCAGCACACCGATGATCTTGGCGAACCAGTCGTTGAGCGAGAACGGCACCAGCGGGTCCGGGGAGGTGCCTACGGGCGCGCCGGCCGGACCGACCGGCTGACCGGGGTAGCCGCCGTACTGCTGGCCGGACGGGTAGGGCTGCTGGTAGGCGCCCTGGGTGTGCCTGCCGTACTGGTCCTGGCCCCCGTACTGCTGCTGCCCGCCGTACTGCTGGCCCCCGTACTGCTGGTCCCCATACGGCTGCCCAGCGGTGGGCTGCTCGCCGTACCCGTGCGGCTGCCCGCCCTGCGGCGCCTGCCCGGGTGACGTGCCGTACTGCGGCTGCCCGTACGGGTCCTGGGCCTGCTGCCCGCCGTACGACTGCTGACCGTGGGGCGCCTGGTGTCCGGACGCCGCGGCGCCCGCGTCGTCCGGCGTCCCCGCGGCCCCCTGCTGCGGGTCGCCGCCCGATGACGGCTCGTTGCTCATGCGCGCGGACAGTAGCCCTGCTACCGGTGGTCGCACACCGGGTTCACCGGGTCGCACCCGTTTCGTGACCTGGCACGATGATCGCCGCGGACCCCGGATCGTCGCCGGAACGCAACTCCGGCGACGCGCACCGTCACCCTCCGGCAACACGCCCGCGGCACCCTCATGGGGCATGGACACGATCCTCAGATGCCCGCTCTGCACCCGGCCGCGTACGGCCGCCGACATCCACGGCCTCGAGTGGAGCAGCCACCACGGCCCCGGCGGGGTGGTGTTCGTGTGTGGCCCGTGCACCCGGGCCCGGCTCGTCGATCTCGAGTGCGGCCTGCTCGACCCGGCCCGGGCGAGCGCACCGGCACCCGATCGGGTGGCCCGCGCGGCCTGAGCCGATCCGCCGGAGTCGGGTCCGTCACCCACGGCGTGGTGGCCGGCTCGGAACGCCCGGGGCCGACGTAGGGTCGGGCGCGTGCGCGAGATCCTCGAGTTGCTCGAACGGGACGCCTCCCTGAACCACGACACCGTCGCGACCATGCTCGGTCTGCCGGTCGACGAGGTCGACGCGCGGATCACCGAGTGGGAGCGGACCGGGGTGATCCGGCGGCACCGGGCGGTCGTGGACTGGGCCCGGTACGAGGACGGCACGACCGACGGCACGCTCGCCGGTGCCGGCCGGGCCGGTGCCCGGGTGACCGCCTTCATCGACGTCGCGGTGGAGCCCGCCCGCGGGGTCGGCTTCGACGACGTCGCCGCCCGGATCTCGCGGTTCGACGAGGTCCGCGACTGCTACCTGGTCTCCGGCGGGCACGACCTGCGCTGCACGGTCGTCGGGCCGGACATCCGGGCGATCAGCGACTTCGTGTCGCAGAAGCTGTCGACGATCGACCGGGTCCGCTCCACCGCGACGCACTTCGTGCTGGCGACGCACAAGCGCGACGGCGACTCGTTCGCCGAGCCGGAGGCCGACCACCGGCTGCCGGTGACGCCGTGAAACCGCTGAACAGCACGATCACCGCCATCCCGCCGTCCGGGATCCGGCGGTTCTTCGACATCGCCGCCGAGATGGACGACGTCATCTCGCTCGGCGTCGGGGAACCCGACTTCGTCACGCCGTGGCGGATCCGCGAGGCCGGGATCTACGCCCTGGAGCGCGGCTACACCACCTACACCGGCAACGCCGGCCTCCCCCGGCTGCGCGAGCTGATCTGCGCCGACCTGGCGTCCCGGTACGACGCGCACTACGACCCGGCGACCGAGTGCCTGGTCACCACCGGCGTGTCCGAGGGACTGGACCTGGCCCTGCGGGTGCTGCTGGACCCGGGCGAGGAGGTGATCGTCCCGGAGCCCTGCTACGTCGCCTACCAGCCGTGCGTGTCGTTCGCCGGCGGGACGCCGGTCGGCGTTCCGACCCGGGCCGAGGACGGGTTCGCGATCGACGTCGCCGCCGTCGAGGCCGCGGTCACCCCACGGACCAAGGCGATCCTGATCGGCTCGCCGGCCAACCCGACCGGTGCGGTGCAGCCGCCGGAGGTGCTGCGCGCACTCGTCGCGCTCGCCGAGCGGCACGACCTCTATCTCCTGTCGGACGAGATCTACGACCGGCTCACCTACGAGGGCGTGCACAGCTGCCTCGGTGCGGTGCCCGGCGCCCGGGACCGGACCGTGGTGCTCGGCGGGTTCTCCAAGGCCCAGGCGATGACCGGCTGGCGGGTCGGCTGGCTCGCCGCTCCCCGGCCGATCGCCGAGCTGTGCCTGCGGGTGCACCAGTACACGATGCTGTGCGCGCCGCACGTGTCCCAGATGGCCGCGATCGAGGCGCTGAGCAACGCCGAGCGGGACGTCGCGGAGATGGTCGCCGACTACGACCGCCGCCGGCGGGTGTTCGTGAAGGGCCTGCGCGAGGCCGGCCTGGACTGCCCGGAGCCGGCCGGGGCGTTCTACGCGTTCCCGAGTATCCGGTCCTCCGGGCTCGACGCGGAGACGTTCGCGGAGCGGCTGCTGCGCGAGGAGTCGGTCGCGGTGGTGCCGGGCACGGTGTTCGGCCCGTCCGGCGCGGGGCACGTCCGGTGCTCCTACGCGACGGCGCTGCCGCAGCTGGAACAGGCCGTCGAGCGGATCGGGAACTTCCTGCGCCGGCTGTGAACGACGGCGGGTGCCGGTCAGTGACCGGCACCCGCCTGCTCGTCGTACGCCGGGATCAGGGTGCGATCAGGTCGTCGAACTCGCCGTCGTGCACGCCCTGCAGGAACGCGGTGATCTCGGCCCGGGTGTAGGTCACGTACGCGCCGTCCGGCCGGGTCGAGTTGCGCACCGCGGCACCGCCACCCGGAAGTGGGGCGACCTCCACGCAGGCCCCGTTCGGGTTGCTGCGCATGCTCTTCCGCCACTGAAGGCCGTCCGGCAGATCGATCTCGCTCATCGGTATCCCTCCCGACGTTCTGGACTGATGCAATTGCAACCGTAGCAGTCGTCCGCTCCCCCGTTCGCCGTTTACGACACGTCCGGGTGGCGGCTCGAATGCACGGCGCAACCGCTACCATCGGCACGACCGGGCACCGATGTGCACGATCGGGGGCCGGGCCCGTCGGAACGGTCGAGCAAGGGAGCGTCGCAGGAATGGATCGAGCGCGATCGGTCACGCCGTCCGAGGTCGACGTCAGCACACCGAGCGTGGCTCGGATGTACGACTTCTATCTCGGGGGCAAGGACAACTACGAGGTGGACCGGCAGGCCTGCGCCGCGCTCTCCGCGGCCGCCCCGGGCACCGCGGCGCTCGCGATCAACAACCGGCGCTTCCTCATCCGGGCCGTCCGGTACCTGGCGGAGGAGCACGGGATCCGCCAGTTCCTCGACCACGGCTCGGGCCTGCCCACCCAGGACAACGTGCACCAGGTCGCGCAGGCGGTCGATCCGGCCTCGCGCACCGTCTACATCGACAACGACCCGATCGTGCTCGCCCACGGCCGCGCCCTGCTGGAGCAGGACGACGCGTCCACCGTCATCCAGGCCGACGTCCGGGACTTCGCCACCATCTACAGCGATCCCGAGGTCACCCGGCTGCTGGACTTCTCCCGGCCGACCGCGGCGCTGTTCCTGTCCTTCCTGCACTGCATCCCGGACGGCGACGACCCGGCCGGCCTGGTCGCCGGCGTGCTGGACCGGCTGCCGAAGGGCAGCGCCGTCGTGATCTCGCACCTGGCGAGCACCGACGCGGAGGTGCGGCGCAACCTCACCGACATGATGCTGACCAACACCGGGGGCAACTGGGGCCGGGTGCGCACGCCGGACGAGGTCGAGGCGCTGTTCGGCGGGCTGTCGGTGGTGGAGCCGGGCATCGTCGAGGTGTCCACCTGGCACCCGGACGACGTGGCGCCGGAGGTGCAGGCCACCAAGGAGTGGATCGAGTACGGCGGGGTGGCGTTCAAGAACTGACCGCGGGCCGCTCCGGCGGTTCGTTCTCGTACTCGTACGCGTCGCAGAACAGCTTCCCGTTGCGCCCCCAGTTCTCCCGGTTGACGTCGGTGAAGATGAAGTTGATCGTCTCCGGTCTGCAGTCGGCGATACGGGCGAACTCACGGGTGAGCACCTCGGCGAGCTCCCGCTTCTGCTCGAGGGTGCGGCCGGGGAACCAGTCCACTCGGATGAACGGCATGATGTTCCACCTTCGGTGACGGTGGGGCGCCCGTCGGGCGGTGCGCCCCACCGGGGCCGGTGGGCGGCACTGCGCCGGTGGGCGCCCCGGGGTGGGCGCCGGATCAGGTCAGGTACGGCTGCAGGGCCTCATGGACGGCCTTGGCGAGATCGACGGCGCCCGGCGTGTCGGAGTGCACGCAGATGCAGTCGGCGCGCATCGGGATGTCGGTGCCGTCGACCGCGCTCGCGACCCCCTCCCGCACCGCGCGGACGGAGCGCTCGGCGGCACGGGCGGGATCGTAGGCCACGTGTTCGCGGGTGATGATCAGGGACCCGTCGGGCCGGTAGTCCAGATCGGTGTAGTACTCGGCGATGAATCCCTGCGGCCGCGCGCCCCACACCTCCTCGTGCCGGGTGTTGGCCATCCCCATCAGCGGTACGTCGAAGACGTCCGCGGCGGCCGCGATCGCGGCGGCGACCCCGGCGTCGCGGGAGGCGAGTCCGTAGAGCGCACCGTGCGGCTTGATGTGGTGCAGCGCCATCCCTTCGGCACGCAGGAACCCGGTCAGTGCGCCGACCTGGTAGACGACCGCGGCGGTCAGCTCGTCGGCACCCATCGCCATCTCCCGGCGACCGAAGCCGTCCCGGTCCGGGAACGAGGGATGCGCACCGACCTTGACCGAGTGCGCCCGGCACAGTCTCACGGTGTTCTGCATGACGAGGGGATCCGACGCGTGGAAGCCACATGCCACGTTGGCGACGGTGATGTAGGGCATCAGCCCCTCGTCGTCCCCGCACGAGTAGATGCTGTACGCCTCACCCATGTCGCAGTTGATGGCGACCATGTCAATGATCCTTCCGGTTCAGGAGTGAGCGACCTTGGGCGTGTCGCCGTCGGGGTCGACGTAGACGTCGTCCCCGTCGAGCCGGACCGGGTAGCTGGCCAGCTCGGTGTGCGCCGGGTTGATACCCCGGCAGGTGGTGAGGTTGAACTGCCACAGGTGGCTGCGGCAGGTGAGCGTGTTCTTCGCCAGCTCGCCCTCGACCAGCTCCACCTGCTGATGGGGGCAGATGGCCTGGGTCGCGACCACCTCGCCCCCGTCGAGATGTACGACGAGGACCTCCTTGCCGCCGACGTCGAACGACTCCATGTCGCCCTCCCAGACGTCGTCGAGACTGCACACGCGGACGAAGGCCATCGGGAGCCCCCTCTCAGAGAAACCGGTCGTAGAACAGGCGGTCGGCGGCCAGGCCGCGCTCGATCACCAGGGCCCGTGCCAGTGCATCGGTCATCGCCGGCGGGCCCGCCGCGTAGCAGGCGAGATCGGCCGGCGGGTCGCCGAGCCGTTCGAGTACCGCCTCGTGCAGGAACCCGCGGTACGGCGGGTCCGCACCGTCGGTGACCGGACCGCCGCCGGACACGGCGCGGTGCAGGCGGAGCCTGCCCAGCCGCCGGGCGGCCCGGCCGACGGCCTGTGGCACGTGCAGGTCCCGCTCGGTGCGCCCGCCGACGAAGAACTCGACGGACCGGGAACCCGCGTCGGGCCGGGCCGCGAGGCCCAGCAGGATGCTCGTCATCGCCCCGATCCCGGACCCACCGCCGGCGAGGAACACCCGGCGCCCGATCCCGTCGCGCAGGTACGCGTGGCCGAAGGGCCCGTCGAGCTCGACCATCGAGCCGGGTCGCAGCCCGTCGAACAGCAGCGAGGTGGCGGCGCCGCCCGGGACACGCTTGACGACGAACGCCCACCGCCGGTGACAGTTCCCGATGTTGCTCATCGAGTAGGCACGTTCGACGCCGGCCCCCGGCAGCCTCAGCATCGCGTACTGACCGGGGGCGAAGCCGGCGTGCCGGTCGGTCTCGAACACGAACTCGGACATGTCGTGGGTGAGCGGCTGAGCGGACCGCAGCGTCGCGGTCTGGCGGACCGGCCGATGGGTGGTGAGCACCCCCGCGCCGGTGACCCTGATCCGGCAGTCCGAGCGCGGCTCGTCCTGGCAGGCCAGCCGGCGGCCCTTGCGACGGTCGCGGTCACTGAGCCCGGGGGCACCGGGACGGCGGTCGACGACCTCACCGTCGAGCAGCTCGTACCGGCAGCTGCCGCACGATCCGCTGTTGCACTCGTACCCCAGCCCGACCCCTGCGCGGAGGGCGGCACGAAGGATCGTGTCGCCCTCCGCGCAGGGGAACCCGTCCGCGCCGTCCACCGCCACGCCGTACCCCGTGGTGGTCGTCATCGTCGTTCAGACTCCGAGGCCCAGGTGCCGCTGGAACGAACGGGTCACGCTGATCGCCCGGTCCGCGGCCTCGGCGTTCTCGGCCAGCTCCTCGGCGTAGGCCCGCACGGCGTTCTCGGCCAGCGGCTGCCACCGGCCCACCCATTCCGTGAGGACCGGGATGTTCGACGGCTCCTGTGCCATGTGGGCGACCAGGGCCTCCGTCCATCGACGGGAGCGCTCGGTGTCGCGCAGCGCGGCCTCCGACAGCAGTCCCAGGAGCGTGTCCCCGTGCCGCCGGGCGCTGACGCCCAGCTGCCGGAAGACCATCTCCTCGGCCGCCGGCTTCGCGACGACGTTCAGCGCGACGAAGGCCTCCGCCCAGTCGAAGGTGGTGAGCTGACGTTCCATGAGCTCACGGAAGCCCTGCCATGCCGGGAGATCCTCCCAGTGCGAGCGTTCCCGCTCACCGAAGCCGGCCCCCGGATGGGAGATGCCCAGCTCGGCGGTGCGGTAGCCGACGTTGCTCAGCCAGCGCAGTTGGTCGGCCGTCTGGAATGCGGCACAGTTGGAGATGGTGCTGGCCGGGGCCATGTGGACCAGGTAGGCACTCGCCATCTGGAGGGTGTGCAGAAGGTAGCGGCTGGGTGTGTAGAGCTGGGCGAGGGTCGCCACCCGCTCCGGCGGAAGCCCCCTGTCGTGCCCCTCGGCGTTGTGCTGGTCGAGCAGCCCCTCGACGTAGGACTCCTGACCGTCCTGCAGGATGTTGTAGGTGCGATAGACCAGTTCGTCCGGGTCGCGGAACCCGTCCCAGTCCGGGTGGGTGATCGGGCTCCGGTTGCGATGCTGCCGGTAGTGGTCGGCCATCGGCCCGGTGTGCGCGACGTCCCACGGCTGCTCGGGATCGTCGGTGTGCCACAGCAGATTCGTCGAGACGATCTCGTACTCGCTGGGCTTGCGGCGCCGCTTGGTGAGATGGCTCCACGTCTTGAGCGGCTTCAGCGGAGCGGTCATGTGGTGGCCTCCTCGGGGGCGGCGCCGTTCCCGGAGGTGCGGCCCTTGTAGAACCGGACCGATTCGGTGCCGGTCTCGATCTGACCGACGAACGACGACATGTTCAGTTCGAGCTCGGACATACGGAACGGTCGCCCGAGTTCCTCCTCGATCGTCGCGCGGCGCAGCATGCACTCGCCGCCCTCGACCTCGATGCGGACGTAGGCGCCCCGGTCGCGGACCTGGACCTGCCGGCCCGCGTTGTCGACCTGGACGGCCGCGGCGACGGCACGGGCGATCTCGCCCGATTGCAGGATCGGGCCGACGGGATTCTCGATGGTCACGGTCGACGCCTCATTCGAAGTAGAGCTCGATGCATTCGGTCGCCTCGAGCCCGGAGGCGGCGACCGTCATCTCGCGCGGGAAGGGGGACGCGTTTCCCTGCTTGCGGACTCGGATCGTCCGGTCCGGTCGGTCGGGGACGTGGATGCCGACGGCGTTGACCTTCGCCGCCTCCGCGACCTCGTCCATGGTGTTCTCGCTGTCGACCGGCAGCAGCTTGATGACGAAGTCACCGTCGAAATGTGACGCGAGCGGAACGAGTGCCATGCCTACCCTCCGAGGATCGTGACGGTGCCGGCGGTCATCCCGCGGCGGCCAGCTGAGCGCGGTACGAGTCGAGCCAGGCGAACCCGTGCGCGTCCTCGCCGCCGTCGCTGACGACGCCGAGGCCCATGTACTGCAGGACACCGCCCAGATCGGCCGGCTGGATGTCGCCCCCGAGGAAGCGGTCGATCAGGTTCTTGTGGTTCCGGTAGCGCCGGGGGTCGTCCTCGAAGATCCATCGGTCCACCTCGGACGCGAAGTGGTATCTACGGCCCTCATGCACCAGGGAGATGTCCCGCAGGGTCTGCGACGGCGTCCCCACGATCGGGAGCTGGGAGACGTTGCAGATCACCGGGAGGGTGCCGGGCACGGTCCGGTCCCACCGGCCGTTGACCATGTTGTCGATGATCACGTCCCAGACCTTGCCGAACGTGTCGTTCCAGCCGGGGTACTTCTCCTCGAGCCAGTCCCGCTCCTCGGGGCTGACCCCGGCGGCGGGGTTCCACCACAGCGTCGGGCGCCACGAGTACGTGCCGAGCTGCTGGCCGTGGTGGTGCTCGGAGATGTCACGCAGGAAGATGTCCCAGTACCACGGCTTGTCGAGCCCCAGGTCCTCCAGGGACTGCATGAACTGGGTGACGATCCACTCCTCCATGAACTCCTTGAACGACGCCTCCCGCACCTCGAGCGGGACGTAGTAGTCCATGGGGATCCCGGACAGGATCGTGAACAGCCGGTAGGAGCGCCAGAACGAGATGTCGATCAGCTTCTGCGCGTGCGCCTTCCGGCCGTTCTCGATCAGCATCTTCAGCAGCGGCGTGCCGAGCTGGGCGTGCCGGGCCTCGTCCGACTGGATGCTCTGGATCAGCTTCGAGAACGTGTAGTCGCCGGCGTTCGCGGCGTCCCCGGACAGACCGATGAACTGCAGGTTCGTGAATCCGGTCTCGAACGAGAAGTTCGCGCAGATCGCGGTGTCGATCGCGTCCCGGGTCATGAGCATGTCGTCGAAGAAGTGCCGGGCGCCGAGGGTGACCCAGTTCTGGGTGTGCATGGCCTGGTGCGCCCAGTCGAACTGGCGGTCCTTCGTCACGTACTCGTGCGGGAAGAACAGCTGCATCTGTCCGTGCCGGATCTCGTCGAGCATCCCGAACACGGCCATGTTGCGCATTCCGGGTGCCTTCGACCACCGGGCGAACCGCGCCTCCTGGAAGGAGGCGTGGTACTCGACGACGGCGACCGCGGCGTAGTGCTCCTTCAGGATGGAGATCCACCCCGGGTCCGCCTTGTTGTACAGGTCGGCCCGCTCGAGGGTCGCCTTCACCGAGTAGGCGCCGGCGTCCTTCTGCCGCTGGACGTCGACGTACTCCCGGTAACTGATCTTGTACGGCTCGTCGTAGGTGGACCACACCTGGTCGGGGATGCCCTCGCCGCCGCTCAGCTCCGGCGGGAACAGCTCGTCGACCGTGACGTGGCGTGGGGTCCATTCGGTGTCACGGGCAATCTCGTACCACTGTGCGCGTTCCAGCAATGCCATGGAGGACTCTCCTGGGTCTGCTCGTCGGGACTCGGGGACGGTGCGCGGGTTCAGCTGCCGTGCTCGCTGCCGAGCGGGCCCTCCCCGCCCGGGTACACGAACGTCATCGAGGGGGCGTAGAAGCCGAAGGTCACCTGGAGGGGGTCGGCGGGCCGGAGCTGGTAGGTGGGGTGGTTCTCGTCGAGGAACTCGAACGAGAGGACCTCGAACTGCTCGGCCAGGTCGGCGACGTAGGCGTAGCGACCGCTGATCAGCTCGTCCGCGCGGGCGGTGATGTAGCGCAGCTGACCGGTGGCCCGTACCGGGGTGCCGACCGTGCAGCGGGCCGTCGTGCGGATGACCGGCCCGCCGCCGAGGTGGGTGGTCGCGGTGAGCAGCCCGTCGTCCAGGGTGAGCGTCGTCCTGCCGGCCTCGCCGGCCGGCACGCCGTGCGCCCGTGCGTACCGGGACATCACGTCCGAGCTGTTGAAGTAGTGGGTCCACCAGCGGGCGGGCACCCCGGCCTCGGTGTCGAGCCCGGCCAGGTCGGCGCCCAGGTAGGTCAGTGAGTAGGCGCCGAACTCCTCGTCACCGCCGGTCGCCGACGTCTGGTCGGGACCGTCGACGACGTACTGGTTGATATAGCAGGTCCCGGCCGGGGTGAGGCCCTCGGGCACCAGCTTCGCGACGGCGTCCGGGTCCTCGGGAACCCAGACCAGGTACAGCGTGCGGGAGTTCGTGACCAGCTGCGGTGGGTGCAGCGTCGTGCCCATGTGGCACCTCCAGGCTCACCGGTGTGTCCGGGACGGACCGGTCATCCCGGGCGGGCTGACCTGTGACGAAGCCTCCGGCGCCCGGGGTGGTGACGGGTATGCGCACGTTGGACAACCGGCGACGGTGACGTGTGCCACCCGGGAGAGACCGGCCGTCGGATGGTCCCGGGACGGGTCCCTCGCTTTCCGGGCCGTGTTACAGCTCGTCGCTCAGCTGGAGCGCGATCCACAGCTCGGCCCGCGTCGACGGGTCGTCGAGGTCCCGGCCGAGAGCCTCCGCGACCTTGCCCATCCGGTAGCGGAGCGTGTGCCGGTGCACCCCGAGCGAGGTCGCGGAGGCGTCCGACTGGCCGTTGTGCGCCAGGAAGGTCCGCAACGTGTGCCGGAGGTCGATCTTCGATTTGCGGTCCTTCGCCGTCAGCGGTGCGAGCAGCGTCCTGGCCCAGGTCCGGGCCTGGTCGGAGTTCAGGTGACGGAGCAGTCCGGCGGTCGCGACGTCGCTGCTGTGGGCGAGCTGCCCGGCAGTGCCCGGTGCGCTGCTGAACACCGACCGCACCTCCCGCCACGCGTCGGGTAGGCCGGTCGCCGGCGTCGGGTCGCTGACCGCACCGCGCGCCCGTGGGATCCGCCGGACCAGCGACTCCAGTGTCCGGATGTCCCCCTCCGCGGGCGGCATCAGCACGACCACGCGGCCCTTCTCGCACTCGGCGACCAGCGCGGACAGACATCGCAGGCCGTGGTCCCGCTCGGCGTGCTCGATCAGCTCGATCTCGTGCCCGGCGGGGACGCCGAGTACCGCGACCCGGAGATCGCCCTCGGGGAAGTCGACGTCGAGCGTCCGTGCCGTCGAGACCGCCATGGCGATCTGCCCCTCGACGGCGATCTGGAACACCGCGAGCCGGTTGCGCCGCTGCACGTCCAGCACGCTGCGGGCGTTGTGCAGCTCCGCGGACAGCAGGGACACCGCGGTCGTGACGACGGACTGTTCCGCGACACCCAACGGCGTCGACCGTCCGACGGCGAGGAAACCGCGGACGCTGCCGCGGACCACCAGCGGCAGCAGGCCGATCGTCTCCCCGGCGGCGGTGATGCCGAGGCTGGCGGCGGTGTCCGCGTCGCGCAGGCGGGGCAGCTCGATCCGAATGCGGTCCAGGTGCATCCGGCCCGCGGCGACGCCCGCCCGCAGCGACCCGTCGTGGTCCAGCAGCAACACCCACGCCCCGAGGGCCTTGGCCAGGCGGTCGACCATCGCGCGGGGGGCGTAGGGAGCCAGCGACGCACGCGTCAGGTCCCGCTGCGCGGCGACCGCGAAGTTGAGCTCCCGCTGACGTGCGTCGAGGATCCCGTCGGCGACGGCCCTGCTCACCCGGCCGAACCGGGTCCCGGGTGGCACCGCGATCAGTGCCAGGTCCGACTCACCCGCCGCGTCCACCAGCGCCGCGGGCACCTCGGGGTAGTAGGAGCTCACCCCGAAACCGAGTGCCACGGCACCGCCCTCCACCAAGCGGTGGACGTAGCGGCTCCACGTGGTCGTCGCACCGGAGACCCGCGATCCGGTGGTGAGCACCAGCTCACCACCGTCGACGTACGGGCGGGGGTCCGGGAGCTCGCTGATCAACGCCCAGCTCAGGCTCCTGCGGAACGCCTCGTCGGAGCCGGTTATGCGGAGCAACTTCAGATCCCGGCGGTCGAGGAGTGACTGGGCGTTGAGTGGCATGCTGCCTCCCGTAGGCCTCGCCCGGCTGAGCACAGCTGTGGTCGGCCGGAACTGCACGGCCACCATGAGCGGACAAGCTACCGCCGACGCCGACGCCTGGGCCACGTCCG
Source organism: Pseudonocardia sp. DxW (assembly GCF_058448985.1). NCBI lineage: Bacteria > Bacillati > Actinomycetota > Actinomycetes > Pseudonocardiales > Pseudonocardiaceae > Pseudonocardia > Pseudonocardia sp. DxW. The sequence continues at coordinate 81,380 of NZ_JBZFLK010000002.1, forward strand.
GCACGTGGTGATCGTCGCACCTCACCGGAGGCGCGCACGGCGGATCAATGCGCGCGGCGGACAACCCGCCCCGGAGCTGTGTACAAGGCGTGCACGTCCGGACCGGACGCAGAACGGCGAGAATGGTGGCGGGCGCAGCCCGGAAGGGGGTGGGAGGAGGTGTCGGCGATCGTCACCGTCACCGAGGCCGGCGCCGACCGGCCGCGGATCGTCTACCGGACCGCGGGTGACCATGCCTTGCTCGTCGAGTACGGCGACGAGCTGCCGGTGGATCTCGAGGTCAACTTCTTCGTGCACGCGACCGCGCGGCACCTGGACAGCCACCCGATCCGTGGCGTCCTCGAGTTCGCACCGGGGCTGCGCTCGCTGCTCGTCCACTACGACCCGGCGATCATCAGCCAGGCCGGGGTGGTCGCCGGCCTGCAAGAGCTGCACCGCGACATCCCCGAGCCGGCGTCGATCGTGCTGCCCAGTCGCCGTCTCCGGTTGCCGATCGCCTTCGACGACTCGACCTCGCGCGACGCGATCGACCGCTACCGGATCGCCACCCGGCCGGACGCCCCGAACGTCGTCGACGGCAACAACATCGACTACATTGTCCGGTACAACGGTCTCTCCGGGCGGGAGGACCTCTACCAGCGCGTGCTCGGCTCGGAGTGGTGGAACGCGTTCAGCGGCTTCTACCCCGGCCTGCCGTCGCTGCTGCCGCTCGATCCCCGGTCCGAGATCGTGGCGCCCAAGTACAACCCGGCCCGCACCTGGACCCCGGAGGGCGCCGTGGCAATCGGCGGCCCGTGTGTGGTCATCCATCCCATCGAGTCCGCCGGGGCCTACCAGATCGTCGGCCGGACCCTGCCGATCTCCGATCTCGGCCGACGGAGCCGCTCGCACCGCGTGGACCCGATCCTGATCCAGCCCGGGGACCGGATCTCCTTCCACGTGGTGACCGAGACCGAGCTCCTGGATCTCCGTCGCCGGGTCTTCGAAGGCCGCTATGACTACGAGATCGAGCCCGGCCGGTACGCCGTCGCCGCCCACCTGCGGACCGCATCGGATCCGCAGGTCGCCGAGGAGGCCGAGCGGCGCCGGGCCGACCGGCGTGCGGCCCGGGCCCTGGCCGCGATCCCGTGAACCGATCGTCGGCGTCGGGGGTCACCCCCGTCCTGGAGATCATCGAGCCGGGGCTGGAGACCACCGTGCAGGACCACCCCGGCCGGGTGGGCCGTCAGTCGCTCGGCTTCTTCCCCTCCGGCCCGGTGGACCATCTCGCCTTCCGGATCGCGAACCGGCTCGTCGGGAACCCGGCCGGAGCGGCCGCGCTGGAGATCCCGCTGGGCCGCTTCCAGGCCAGCGTCCTCTCCCCCGGCGCGGTCGCCGTCACCGGTCCGGAGACCGCGGTATCCGTGAACGGTGATCCCGTCCCGCAGTGGGAGTCGGTCCAGGTCGCCACCGGCGACCTGCTCTCGTGCGACCGGATCCGCGGAGCCGGGCACCGCCTCTACCTGGCGGTGGCCGGGGGAATCGCGGTCCCCGAGGTGTTCGGCTCCCGGTCCACGTTCCTGCTCGCCGGGATCGGTGGCTACAACGGCCGCGCCCTGGAGCGGGCCGACATCCTCGACGCGGACGTCCCCCACCGGTCCCCCGTCGCACGCCGGTTGCCGACGGCGCTGCGCCCGAACTACGCCGAGCACTGGGAGATCGAGGTGGTCCGCGGGCCGCACGCCGATCCGGACTTCCTCACCGCCGGGGACGTCGAGGTGCTGTTCGGCTCGTCGTGGCGGTGCGACCTCAACTCCGACCGGGTCGGGATCCGCTTCAACCCGCACCGCTTCCAGTGGGCGCGCGGGTCGAGCGGGGTCGCCGGCGGTCACCCGTCGAACCTGCTGGACACCAGCTATCCGCTCGGCGGGATCCTCGCCTACGGCGACGTCCTCACCATCCTCGGACCGGACAGCAACACCTCCGGCGGCTTCGCCGTCGTCGCGACCGTGGCGTCCGGCTCGCTGTGGAAGGTCGGCCAGGTCCGGCCGGGCCGGGACACCGTGCGGTTCCGGGAGATCGACCTCGATCAGGCCGCGGCACTCGTGGAGCACGTCGCGAAGGTGCTCGACGAGCGGCACTACGATCGGACATGACCAGCACGGAGCCATCGGTCCGGACGACCGGGACCGCTCGCCGGGAACTCAGAACATGCCGCGCAGCGACGAGATCATCGCCTGCGAACGCCGCGGGGTGAGCGCGGCCGCGGCGAGCCGGTCGATGAGCACCAGGTAGGTCTCGACGTCGGTGCGCTTGTCCAGGTAGATCGCGCTGGTCAGCTGCTCCAGGTAGACGATGTCGGGCAGGTCGGCGTCGGCGAACCGCAGCAGGATGAACGGCCCGCCGGTGGCGGCGGCACCGCTCTGGTTGAACGGGAGCACCTGCAGCGTCACGTTCGGCAGCTCGGACACCCTCAGCAGGTGCTCCAGCTGGTCGCGCATGGCCTGGTCGCTGCCCATCGGGCGGCGCAGCGCCGCCTCGTCGATCACCGCCCAGAACTCGGGGGCCGACGAGCCCTCCAGGATCTGCTGGCGCTCCATCCGCAGGGTGACCCGGCGCTCGACCTCGGCAGGCGGCGCGGGGCGGCCCAGCTCGATCACGGCGCGGGCGTAGCCATCGGTCTGCAGCAGGCCCGGCACGAACTGCGGCTCGTAGGTGCGCATCGTGGCGGCGGCCTGCTCGAGCCCCACGTAGGTGGTGAACCAGTCGGGCATGGTGTCGCTGAACGGCTGCCACCAGCCCGGCTCGCTGGCCCGCTGCGCGAGGACCAGCAGCTCCGAGCGCTCGGTCGCACCGATGTTGCCGTACAGCGCCAGCAGGTCGGCGACGTCGCGCTGCTTGAACCCGACCCGGCCGGACTCCATCCGGCTGATCTTCGCCTCGGAGCCGCGGATGAGATCGGCGGCGACCGCCCGGCTGACGCCGGCGGCCTCCCGGAAACGCTTCAGGTGCGTCCCGACGAGGATGCGCAACGCCACCGGCCCGGCCGCGGTCTCGGGTGCTGCCGAACCGCTCGGACGAGACTCGCCGGAACCCATCAACCACCCCGGAACGTGGACGGACGCGTACGGAGAGTGTGACATGCCTGGCCGGTGGCACGACCCAGGCTCCCCCCGGGTGACGATCATCGCATCCGGGGGAGCATGCAGGTCCCCGTGTCGCTCAGACGCCCACCGGGAGCGGGCGGTCCGCCGACGCCGCGCGGTGCGCCCTGATCATCGCGATCCCGACGACGGCGACGGTGAGTCCGCGGGGAAGCTCCACCACGAGACCGGTCAGCACCGGCGCCTGCGGGATGACGGGCACCAGCAGCAGCAGCGCGCCCGCCACCGCGGGGACACCGGTCCAGCGCGGCAGGACCCCGCCACGCACCGTCAGCAGACCGATGCCCATCAACAGCAGGCCGGCCAGCAGCACCAGGCCGCCAACGGTCTGCAGCAACCGGAAGGCGGCAATGTCGAGGATCGCGTCGTCCGGCGGGATCAGCCCGGGAGATCGCCGGGCGAGCTCCGGGGCGACGAAACCCTCAACGACCAGGTGTGACTGGGCGCTGAGGCTGTTGCCGAGGAAGTACAGCACGAACCCGACGACGCCCACCGGGTTCAGGTTCGGGGCCAGCCACATCAGTGCGACCGGCAGCCCGGCCATCAGCAGCAGCGCACCGGTGTAGATGAGGAGCTGGGCCGCGGGGGTCAGCGGCGCCGTGAGTGCGGCCGCGGAGTGCGCATGGCCGCCGATGACCGGATGCAGTAATCCCCCGGCCAGGCTGATCAGCGCGGATCCGACGAGCGCGAGGCCGCCCAGCACGTAGAGCAGGTTGCGGGACACGGACGTTCCTTCCGACAAGGGCGGCAGGGTCGCCACCGGTCCCGGGTACCGTGCCCGGACCCGGTTGACCGCGACTTGCCGTCCTCTTGCCGCCGCGCCGGTGACGGACGGGTCGCCGGTCGGACGGCGCGGGCCCGCTCGGCCCAGTGCCCGGCCCCGAGCGACCGGGCCAGCCGGGCCGCGGATCCGGCGAACGCGTCGGCCCCCGCGTCGTCGCCGAGACAGCGCGCGGCGAGCGACAGGAACAGGTCGACCGGTCCGACGACCAGCAGGCCGTTCCCGGTGCAGGCGAGCCGCCCGGACCAGGGCAGCAGCGCGTCGTGGGCCTGCCGGGCGCCGGCCCGGTCGCCGAGCGCCGCGGCGTTGCGGGCCCGCAACGCCGTCACCACCAGCCAGGTCGCGTCCCGCGGCCAGGGCCGAGCCGGGTACGCCGCGGCCGCCTCGGTGTGCCGGCCGGCGTCGACCAGCGCGGTGACCAGCAGGTCGTCCAACGCGGCGGGTACCCGGCCGGTGAGCCCGGCCAGCTCGTCGACCAGCCCCGCGGTGCTGCCGGCCGCCAGCTCGACGGTGGTCCGGATCCAGGCCCGGATGATCTCCGCGTTCGGGTCGCCCTCGGCCGCGATCCGGTCGGTGACGGTGCCGAACCGGTCCCGCGCCTCGGCGATCCGGCCGCCGATCAGAGCGTCGGTCGCCGCCGCGATCTCGGTGGCCAGGAGCATCGCACCGAGCTGGCCGGTGCGGGCCGCCCGCACCGCGCGTTCCAGGTGCCGGTCGCGATCGGCGGTGTCGGCGCGGCCGACCGCGTCGGACGCCGCGACGAGGTGGCCGAGGGCGAGGTAGTCCGGTGCCTGAGCGGCGCCGGCGGCCTCGATCAGGTCGTCGGCGCACCGGGCGAGCACATCGACGTCGTCGTCGGCGAAGCCGTGCACCGCCCAGGCGTTCAGAGCTCGGCAAAGCAGCTGCGGGTCACCGATCCGTCGGGCCAGCGCGACCGCCTCCCGCGCACAGGGCAGCGACACGTCGACCAGCCACGGCTCCGCCTCCTGGGCGAGCGCGACGAGCAGATCGGCCCGCAGCGCGTCCGCCCGCGGGTCCAGGCGCTCGAGCAGGGCACCGATCTCCGCGGCCCGCGCCACGCTGTCGTCCGGGTCGAAGGGCCTCGCCGTCCACAGCGCAGGCACCGGCACCGGCCACGCCCGTGCGACGTCGGTGTCGTCGCCGAGTTCCCGGGCCACGGCCAGCGAGACGTCCCGTTCCCGGCGGGCCGCCCCCCGGTCCCCGCTCCCGGCGATCGCCGCCACCAGGTGCCGGTGCGCGGCGAGCCGGCCGTGGACCGTCCCGGCACCCATCCGGTGCGCCGCCAGCACCGCCCGCCACCATCCGACGGCCCGGTCCGGCGCACCGCCCGCGGTCGACCGCCGCGCGGCCCGCACCAGATGCGGCAACGCGCGCTCGGCCGTCGCGGGGACGAGCGATCGGAACGCGTGCTCGGCGAGCTCGAAGGTGTAGGTCCCGGTGTCCCCGCGCCGTTCCAGCCCGGCCAGCGCCGCACGGTGCAGGCGGGACCGGCGCAGCGGCGGGATCCGGCCGTAGGCGGTGTCCCGGAGCAGGACGTGCACGAACCGCAGACCCGAGTCACCCGTCGGCTCGAGCATTCCCGCGACGACGGCCGCGTCGAGGTGGTCGAGGACGTCCTCCTCGCGGGTGTCGGGGGTGAGTGCCATCAGCAGGTCGACGTCGATCTCCCGACCGAGCACAGCGGCCCGGGACAGCGTCTCCAGCACCCTGTCCGGGAGCAACTGCAACCGCCGGGTCAGCAGGTCGCGCAGCGCCCGCGGCAGGATCCCCGCGCTCTCCGGGCCCTCGTGTGCGACGACCCGGCCGAGCTGGCGCAGGAACAGCGGGTTGCCGGCGGCCCGGTGGACGAGGAGCCGGCGCACCGACTCCGGGAGCTCGCGGCCCGCGGCCCGGCGCAGCACCGTGCGGGCGGCGGCGTCGTCGAGCCCGCCGAGCACCAGACGGTCGATGGACCGCTCGACGGTCGCGGCGAGTGTCGCGAGCAGATCGGGGCCGACCTCGCCGGTACGGAAGGTCCCCACGACCGCAAGCCCGGCGACCTCGGTGGTCACCACCTCGCGGAGCACCTGGAGGGTCTCGTGGTCGGCGCGGTGCAGGTCGTCGAGTACGACGAGCACCGCGCCGTGCCCGGCGACGGCCCGGCCGACCCGACCGGCCAGGTCGAACGCCCTGCCGGCGCGGTCCGGCCGCTCGTGGCCGAGCGCGGCGAGCACCTCCTGCCACGCCCATCCCGGCGGAGCGTCGCTGGCCTCGGGGCATCGCCCACGGGCTACCCGCGACTCCCCCGCGGCGATGGTCAACGCCTCGACCAGCGTCGACTTCCCCGATCCTGGCTCACCCTCCACCCAGACGACGACCGGCCGCGGACCCGGCGCGGCGGTCGCGGCCAGCAGCCGGGCGAGCTCGCCCTCCCGCCCGACCGGGTCGTCCCGCCGCGCGGCCGGGGCGGGCGGGGGCGGGGGCGCCCCGCCGCCGGGGCTGTCGGCAGCGGGGCGCGACGCCGGCGGTGGCCCGTCCAGCGCCGGGTCCTGCTCCAGCACCGCGGTCTCCAGGGCACGCAGCTCCGGGCCGGGATCGAGTCCGAGCTCGTCGGCGAGGCGGGCCCGCAGCTCGCGGATCTCGGTCAGCGCCTCGGTCTGGCGCCCCGCGCGGTACAGCGCGCGAGCGCGCAGCGCGACGGCGGGCTCCCGGAGCGGGTCGAGCCGGAGCAGCGGATCGGCCAGGACGTCGTGCGGGCGGTCCAGCTGCAGCGCAGCGCCCGCGTGCAACTCCGACAGCCGAGCCCGGGCCTCGTCGAGCCTGCGACGTACGGCCGTCGCCCAGCCGGCGTCCGGGTAGGTGGCGAACGGCTCGTCCGTCCAGAGCTGCAGCGCCCGGGTGGTGAGATCGAGGACGCCTGCCGGGTCACCCGCCCGCTCCGCCCGGGCCACCAGCTCCGCGAACCACCAGAGATCGACCGCGTCGGCGGCCAGCCGGAGCGCGTACCCGGGTGCAGTGCCGGCCAGCACTGTCGCGGGGGCGCGCGGAGGACGATCGGGCTCCACCACACGACGCAGGTGGGACACCGATGCGTGCAGCGACCCCAGTGCGTTCGGCGGCGGACCGTCCGGCCACACCTCGTCGATGAGACGGTCGGCGGACACCACGCGGCCGCCCGCAGCGACGAGCACGCCGAGCACGGCCCGGCGGCGCGGGCCGCCCAGGTCCACCGGGGCGCCCCGGACGCGGGCGGAGAGCACCCCGAACGCCGTCACCCTGACGTCGGTCACCTCCGGAGCCTAGACCCCCGTCCCGGGCACCGCCGGACGAACGCGGCGGGTGCTAGCGGTCGGCGGCGCGGAACGCCGGGAAGACCGGCAGCTCGGAAGGCGCGTCCGGGAAGCGGGCGTCGAGCGCGGTGACGACGGCGGTGGCCAGCTCGGCCGTCGCGGCCCGGTCGGTGGCCGCCGCGGCGGCGCCGAGCCCCTGCCAGTAGTGCCGCAGCGCGGTGCTGATCCGCGGCGACCGCCCGGCGTCGCGTCCGATCGGGCGGTCCCGGTTCAGCACTCGCGGCAGCAGCAGCCAGGTCGACCACCACACCCAGAGCAGGTGCGCGTCGGTCAGCCTGGACTCCAGCAGCTCGGTGTCGTCGAGCTCCGGCCAGACCGGTGCGACCTCGGCCCGCCACGCGTCGAGCATCTGCTCGCGTACCGGCGATGGCAGGGCGTAGCTGGCCGCGCAGCCGGGGAACGGGACCCGCACGTAGGCGGCGTCCAGCACGACGTCCCGGAAGCATCCCCACTCGAAGTCGACGAACCGGACGCCGCGGCTGGTGACGAGATTGTTGTCGGGACAGGTGTCGGACGGGCTGAACGCCCGGAACCCGGTCCCCCCGAGCAGCCGGACACCGCCCCGGGCCTCCAGCACCGCCATCTCCGGGACCTCCACGCCGACGGCGTCGGCGAGCAGCCCGGGCAGCCCGGCGAGTGCGGCGCGGGCCTGGTCGGCGATCGGGTCCCGGCGGACCTTCTCCCCCAGCCGTCGCAGCAGCGCCCCGAAGTCACCCTCCCGGCCCGCGGTGGCCGCCTGCATCCGGCCCAGCCCCCTGGCCCAGCCGAGCAGGCAGATCCGGGCCGCCTCACGGTCCGGGCCGAACAGCTTGTCCGCGAGCGTCATGCTGCGGCCCAGGTCCTCGAGCACGAGCAGACGCTGCTCCGGGTCGTGGGCGATGATCACCGGGCTGGGCCGGACGTCGCTGGGCAGCGCGGTGAACAGCTGGCAGGACGCGACCTCGTAGCGGTACGGGTCGGACGTGATCGGGTCGTCGTCCGGGCCCGGCGGCGCGTACTGCTTGATCACGACGCTGCGCCGGTCGGAGAACGGGTTCTGCGCCATCCTCGCCCGGGCGACGACCGAGCGGCCGCTGCCGCCGAGGTCCTCCGGCTCGGAGAGCTCGACCTCCGAGCCCGCCCGCCGGGAGAGCAGCCGCGCGGCACCGGCCATCGCCGCGACCGCGCCGGGAGTCGCCTGCGGATCGGTCATCGCCTGCGGACCCTACCCCTCGTGTCGGACGTGCCCCTCCGGACGGAGCAGCTCGGAACCCGGACGCCTCCACCCTGCCGGTGTCCCGCCGGGGCCGGTAGTGCCGCCGCGGGACGTGCCCCGGCGCCCGTCGTGCCCGGTGGTGACGGGCCCCGTGTTGGGTCGGTGCTGGTGGGTCGTGCTGGTGGGTCGGTGCTGGTGCACCGCCGCGGATCGGGACGAGCCGCCCGACGTCCGCGTGCGGCGAGTGGTGTGTTGCTGCGCGGCCGGCCGGGGCGGGTTCCCGGTCCGATGGCGGCCCGCCGGTGCGGGTGGGCCGCCCCACCGGCCGGGGTACGGCGGCCGACCGGCCTGGAGCGGTCCCGGTCCGCGCCCGGGGCGCCCCGGTCCCGGTGACAGACCCGAACGCTCCGGTCGGGCCGGCCGGGACGCCGCCCGGTGCCGGTCGGGACCCTCGACGGCGGTGCCCGGCCGTACCCCGGCGCGGTGGCCGGCGGGCCGGCCACCGGTCGTGCCGGGGGCGCTCAGGCGGCCGGGCCGGGCTTCTCCGGCGCACCGCCGCCGGTCTCCGCGGGCCGCCCGGGGGCCGAGCCGCCGGGCGCCGGGCCGGCCGGGCGCGCGTCCACCCCGGCCTCCTTGCGCTGGCCCGCGGTGATCGGGGCGGGCGCCTGGGTGAGCGGGTCGAACCCGCCGCCGGTCTTCGGGAACGCGATGACCTCGCGGATCGAGTCGCTGCCGGCCAGCAGCGCGGTGATCCGGTCCCAGCCGAACGCGATCCCGCCGTGCGGCGGCGGCCCGTAGGTGAACGCGTCGAGCAGGAAGCCGAACTTCTCCTTGGCCTCGGCCTCGGACAGCCCCATGATCTCGAAGACCCGCTTCTGGACGTCCGCGTCGTGGATACGGATCGAGCCGCCGCCGATCTCGTTGCCGTTGCAGACGATGTCGTAGGCGTAGGCCAGCGCGCTGCCCGGGTCCTGCTCGAAGGTGTCGATCCACTCCGGGGTGGGCGAGGTGAACGCGTGGTGCAGCGCCGTCCAGGCCCCGGCACCGACGGCGACGTCGTCGCTGTCGGCGGTCGACTCGAACAGCGGCGCGTCGACGATCCAGACGAACGACCAGGCGGAGGAGTCGATCGCGCCGATCCGGCGGGCGATCTCGCCGCGGGCGGCGCCGAGCAGCGCGCGGGCCTCGTTCGGCTTGCCTGCGGCGAAGAAGATGCAGTCGCCCGGCTGGGCGCCGGTGGCCTCGGCCAGCCCGGCCCGCTCGGTCTCGGAGAGGTTCTTGACGACCGGGCCGCGCTCGTCGACCGTGCCGTCCTCACCGATCAGGACGTAGGCGAGGCCGCGGGCGCCGCGCTGCTTGGCCCACTCCTGCCAGCCGTCGAGCACCTTGCGGGCCTGCGACGCCCCGCCCGGCATCACCACGGCTCCCACATAGGGGTTCTGGAAGACCCGGAACCCGGTGCCGGCGAAGTACCCGGTCAGCTCGGTCAGCTCGATGTCGAACCGCAGGTCCGGCTTGTCCGAGCCGTATCGGGACATCGCCTCGGCGTAGCTCATCCGCGGGATCGGGGTCGCGATCTCGTGGCCGACCAGCTTCCAGAGCGCGACCAGGACGCGCTCGGCGAGTGCGATGACGTCGTCCTGCTCGACGAAGCTCATCTCGATGTCGAGCTGGGTGAACTCGGGCTGCCGGTCGGCGCGGAAGTCCTCGTCCCGGTAGCAGCGCGCGATCTGGTAGTAGCGCTCCAGGCCGCCGACCATCAGCAGCTGCTTGAACAGCTGCGGGCTCTGCGGCAGCGCGTACCAGGACCCGGGGCGCAGCCGGGCGGGCACCAGGAAGTCGCGGGCGCCCTCCGGGGTGGAGCGGGTCAGCGTCGGCGTCTCGACCTCGATGAAGTCCTCGGCGGCCAGCACGTCGCGGGCCGCCTTGTTGACGTCGCTGCGCAGCTTCATCGCCGCGGCCGGGCCGGGGCGGCGCAGGTCGAGGTAGCGGTGCGTCAGCCGGATCTCCTCGCCGACGCCGCTGTGCTCGTCGATCGGGAACGGCAGCGGCGCCGACTCGGACAGCACGGTCAGCTCGGTGACGGTGACCTCGATGTCGCCGGTGGGCAGCTCCGGGTTCTCGTTGCCGGCCGGGCGCGCGACGACGGTGCCGACGACCTGCACGCAGAACTCGGAGCGCAGCCGGTGCGCGCGGTCGGCCATCTCGCCCTCGCGGAACACGACCTGGGCGGATCCGGACCGGTCACGCAGGTCGATGAAGATCACGCCGCCGTGATCCCGGCGGCGGGCCACCCATCCGGCGAGGGTCACGGTCTGGCCGGCGTTCTCGGCACGCAGGGTGCCGACGGGGTGGGTTCGCATCACGGCGGACAAGGCTATCCGCACGCCCCGCCGGGCCCGCCACCAGGTTTGCGGTCCGGTGGGCCCGGCGCCGGTGGGAACCCCGCCCGGCGTCACATCAGGCTCAGCTGGCCGGCCCGCGGATCGGGCGGTGCCGGCGGCCCGGACTCCTGCCCTCTCCGGCCCGGGTCCCGCGGGTTCGGCTCCGGCCGGTCCAGCCCGTGCCGGGCCAGCAGCGGCGCCACCCGCCGGGCAAGCGCCTCCCGGTAGTCGCGCCCCGCGTACGCGCCGCGCCGGTAGAGCCGCTCGTAGCGCGGCAGCAGCGCCGGGTACTCCCGGCCCAGCCACCCGAGGAACCACTCGCGGGTCCCCGGCCGCAGGTGCAGCGCGAGCACCGTCGCGCCGCTCGCCCCGGCGGCCGCGATGTCGGCGAGCAGCGCGTCGAGTGCCTCGGCGGAGTCGGTCAGCCACGGCAGCACCGGCGCGACCATCACCCCGCAGGGCAGGCCGGCGTCGGTGATCCGCCGGACCAGGTCGAGCCGTGCCCGCGGGCTCGGTGTGCCGGGTTCGAGCCGGGACTGCAGCTCGCGGTCGAGCAGCGCGACCGACACCCCCACCCCGACCCGGACGTCGGTGTTCGCGGCGGCCAGGTCCGGCAGGTCGCGGGTCAGCACGGTGCCCTTCGTGAGCACGGAGAACGGCGTCCCGGACCGGGCGAGCGCGCCGATCACCCCCGGCATCAGCCGGTAGCGGCCCTCGGCCCGCTGGTACGGGTCGGTGTTGGTGCCCATCGCGACGTGCTCGCGCCGCCAGCCCGGGCGGGCGAGCTCCCGTTCCAGGACCCGGGCGACGTTGACCTTGACCACGATCTGCGAGTCGAAGTCCGTGCCCGCATCCAGGTCAAGGTAGGTGTGTGTGTTCCGGGCGAAGCAGTTGTGGCTGACCACGCCTGCGGCGACGAAGTCGCCGGTGCCGGTCGTGATGTCGAACATCGGCACGATGTCACCGGTGTCCTGCACGTCGACCACCCGGGGCGCGCCGTCCCGCGGTTCCTCGACGAGCGCTCCCGCCACGTCCCGGACCCGGGCGAGGGCCGGATCGGCCACCGCGACGAGACGCAACTGCTCCGCGGCCCCGCCGAGCACCCGCAGCGACCGTCCGCCCGGCCGGCCGGCCGGCTCGGAGGCGACCCGGAACCCGAGCCTGCGCAACGCGCCCACGGTCACCCGGGTCAGCTGCTCGTCGCCCGGGGTGATCCGCAGGACACCCGCGGACACCTCGCCGCTCGCGTCGAGCACTCCCCCGAGGAAGCCGGCGGACCAGCCCGGCCCCGGCCGCTCCGGCCACACCGTCGGCGAGGGGGCGGCGCGGTGCGGTGCCCGGGTGTCGGAGGCGTGCCGCGCCGATGCCGCCTGCCGCGCACCCGCCGGACCGGCGCCCGCCGGGACGCGGCCCGCGCCGGCCGCGCCGGGACGGTTCGCCGCGCCCGTGCCGGTGGCGTCCGCGCCGCCCGGGCCGCCCTGGCCGCCCGAGGTGAGCAGGTGGTGCGCACGGGCCAGTGCCTCCAGCTCGACCCAGTCGGACGGGAACGGCTCCGCGGACCCCCTGCTGCGGACCGCGTCGGCCCGGACCAGCCCGCACAGGTACCCCTCGGCCCAGCCGGCCGGGTGGCCCTCCGCGGGCATCGCCGCCGCACCGGGCCCGACCAGCGCCGATCCGGCGGTCAGGTGCGGCCGGTCCGCCGACGAGCGGCAGCGCCCCGGCCGGACGTGCGCCCAGCCCTCCCGGGTCAGGAACCGGTGCTCGGCCGACGTCACGAGGACCGTCCCGTCGTCCAGGGACACCCGCTGTGCGCGGCGCCGGGTCGACCAATGGGCCAGCACCGGGGTGCGCACGAACCGGCGCCTGCCGTGCCCGTCGGTCACGGTGCCGATCACCTCGTCGCCGGGGCGGAGATCGGCGATCGGCCGGGACCGGCCACCGGCGGTCAGCACCGGGGTGTCCCCCCGCAGGCAGTACGTGCAGGCGTGGGCGCATCCCCGGTACGGGTTCACCGTCCACCCGAAGGGCACCGGCGACGACGGCCCCACCCGGTTCAGCGCCGAACGCGCCTCCACCTCGTGGAAGACCGCGCCGGCGAACTCGGGGGTCCGCACCGAGCGCAACAACCCGGCCATGCCCGGCAGCACCGCATCCGCCCCGACCCCGTCGGTTCCCACCTGCTGTCCGCTCCACCGCACGGGCATCAGTCGAACACAAGTTCGAACAACGGGCAACCGGTCGTCGCCCGGCAGTGCCCTCCGGGCGAGCACCGCTCCGGCGCCGGGTGATCACTTGCGAGGATGCCGGGGTGCACCCCGACGATCCCGACCGGTCCGCCGGTGACGTGCGTCCGGACCGGGAACCCGGCGGGCGTCGGCGGGCGGACGGGACGGGCAGGCACCAGCGGCCGGAGTCGCCGCCGCGGTCCGCCGGCGCACCGGACGAGCCGGCCCCGGCCGGGGGCCGTACGGCCGGCCGGCCGGCCGTACCGCGCTCCGGCGGCACCGGTGGGGGTACCGGCGCCCGGCCGTACGACGCGGACGGCCCGCAGCGCGGCGCCCGCCGTGGCGCACCGGGCCCGTACGAGCGCGATCCGGCGCCGGGCGGGCCCGGTGCTGAGCGGCCCGGTACTGAGCGGCCCGGTACTGAGCGGCCCGGTGCCGGGCCCGGCCCGGCCGCGGCCCGGCCGTGGGCGGCCGGACCCGGTGCCACGGGGGGCCGTCCGCCGGGCACCGCGCCGCAGCCCCGCCGCAGCGGTCCGGCCGGGCACGGACGCGGGGACCGCGATGCGGGGGCCCGTCGGTGGGCCGGCCGGGGCGACACCGGCGGGACGTACGGCCACGGCGCTCACGACGAGGAGACGCCCACGTACCGCCGCAGCCGGGCGGAGACCGGCGAGTACCCGGCCGCGGCGCCGGAGGCCACCGGGGCACAGGTCCGCGACACCGCGCACGGTCCCCCGGCGGACCGGACCCGCGGCCTGCCGGACGGCGGCGGGCGTCGCGTCCGCGGGTCGGCACCGGCCGCGGAGGACGCCGGTCCCGACGACGACGCCGGGATCGCCGGGACCGGCCCGGTCACCGCCGGATCCGCCGCTGCCGCCGGACACCGATCGGCCCCTCCGACCGGCCACGGCCACGGGCACGGGCACGGCAGCCCCAGCCCGGCCGGACGGCGGGTGCGGAACCTGCTGGTCGCCCTGCTGATCCCGTGCGCGCTCGCCACGCTGGCCGGCGTCGCACTGCTGTGGCCCGGAGACGTCCCGACGCCGGAGTTCGCGCCGACCGAGCAGGTGCGCGGGGACGTCACGGCGGTCGCCGTCGCGGACTGCTCCCCCGGCTCCGGGGACGGCGCCTGCACCGGCGTCACGATCGCGATGACCGACGGTCCCCGGGCCGGACGCGACCTGGTGCAGCTGGTGCCGAACGAGCCGTCCAGCCCGCGGTTCGCGGTCGGCGACCCGGTGACCCTGGCCTGGTCCGGCGGCGATCCCGACTCCGCCGGGTCGTACCAGCTCAACGACTTCCAGCGGACGCCAGCGCTGATCTGGCTGGCGGCCGCGTTCGCTCTTGCCGTCGTGCTGCTCGGGCGGCTGCGCGGGTTCGCCGCGCTGATCAGCCTGGGGCTGACGTTCGTCATCCTGCTGTGGTTCGTGCTGCCCGCGATCCTGTCCGGCGGTCCACCGCTCGCGGTGGCGGTGACCGGTGCGTGCCTGATCATGTTCGTGGTGCTGTACCTGACCCACGGGTTCAGCGCACGGACGTCGTGTGCGGTGCTCGGCACGCTGGTGTCGCTGGCGCTGATCGGTGTGATCGGTTACGGCTTCACCGCCGCCGCGCGGCTGACCGGGCTGGACGACACCACGGCCAACCTGATCGGCACCCTCGGCGGGATCCCGATCGACCCGCGCGGCCTGGTGCTCGCCGGGCTGGTGATCGGCGCGCTCGGTGCGCTCGACGACGTGACGGCCACCCAGGCGTCGGCCGTCTGGGAGCTCGGCGCGGCGAACCCGGAGCTGGGTGCCCGGGAGCTGTTCTCCGCCGGGATGCGGATCGGGCGGGACCACGTCGCGTCGGCGGTGAACACCCTGGTGCTCGCCTACGCCGGTGCGGCGCTGCCGCTGATGCTGCTGTTCTCGGTCGCCGCCGGGGGTGTGTCGGACGTGCTGACCAGCCAGGACGTCGCTACCGAGATCGTCAGGACGCTGGCCGGGAGCATCGGTCTGGTCGCCGCGGTTCCGGTCACCACCGGCCTGGCCGCCCTCGTCGCCGCGTATCGCTGACCCGCAGGCCCCCGGTCCTCGCGGCCCTGGGCCGTCGGCGCACCGGGCCCGCGGCTGCGACCACCGCCGGACCGCTCAGCGCATCACGGCCGGCGGGCCAGCAGGTGCGCCTCCCCGTCGGCCTCGTGGTGGGCGAGCACCTCGAACCCGCCGAACGCGGCGAGCAGCTCCCCGGGGGCCGCGCGGAACCGGCCGCCGGAGTCGCCGACCTCGGACAGCACGGTGATCGCGAGCAGCCCGCCGGGGGCCACCGCGGCGGCCAGCGCCGGGTACAGGGCGGGCACCCGGAACCGCTGGCAGACCACGACGTCGTAGACGCCGTCGTCGGTGGGGAAGCCGTCGTCGAGGTCGGCCTCGACCCAGCGGATCCGGCCGGGCGGGGCGAGGGCGGTGGCCAGCTCGGCGCCCGCGGCGAGCCCGGCCGGGGACACGTCGACCGCGACCACGTCGAGCCCGCGCCCGGCGAGCCACACCGCGACCGCGCCGCGACCGCAGGCGAGATCGAGCGCCCGGCCGGTCTCCGGGACGAGCTCGAGCCGGCCGCGCAGCGCGTCCGGGGGCAGCGCAGCACCGGCACCCGCACCGACGGCGCGGTGCCTGCGGTCCCAGTCATCCCGGTCCGAGGCGGCCATCGCGGGGCTCAGCCGACCTCGGCGGCGACCGCGGTCACCACGGCGTCGACCACCCCGTCCAGCGGGACGTCCTGCTGGTCACCGGAGACCAGGTCCTTCAACCCGATCGTGCCGTTCTCCAGGTCGCGGCCGCCGAGCACCAGCGCGAACCGGGCGCCGGAGCGGTCGGCGGACTTCATCGCGCCCTTCAGGCCGCGGTTGCCGTAGGACAGGTCGACCCGCACCCCCTGGGCGCGCAGCCGGGCCGCGATCACGACCAGCCGGCGGCGGGCGTCCTCGCCGAGCGGCACGCCGAACACCTCGGCCCGGGCGGCCGACCACGGCTGCACGCCCTCGACGGTGCAGGCCAGCAGCGTGCGGTCGACGCCGATGCCGAACCCGACGCCGGACAGGTCCGGACCGCCTAGGGTGCCCATCAGACCGTCGTAGCGGCCGCCGCCGCCGATCCCGGACTGGGCGCCGAGGCCGTCGTGCACGAACTCGAACGTGGTCTTGGTGTAGTAGTCCAGGCCGCGGACCATCCGCGGGTTCGGGGTGTAGGCGACGCCGAGGGCGTCGAGGTGCGCCAGCACCGCGGCGTGGTGCTCGGCGGCCTCGGCGGACAGGTGGTCCATCAGCAGCGGCGCGTCGGCCGTCGCGGCCCGGACCTCGGGGCGCTTGTCGTCGAGCACCCGCAGCGGGTTGATCGCGGCCCGCTCGCGGGTCGGCTCGTCCAGGTCCAGCCCGGCGAGGAACTCCTGCAGCAGCTCGCGGTACCGCGGCCGGCAGGCGGCGTCGCCGAGCGAGGTGAGCTCCAGCCGGTAGCCGGTGAGGCCGAGCGCCCGGAAGCCCTCGTCGGCGATCGCGATGACCTCGGCGTCGAGCGCGGGATCGTCGACGCCGATCGCCTCGACGCCGACCTGCTGCAGCTGCCGGTAGCGGCCGGCCTGCGGGCGCTCGTACCGGAAGAACGGCCCGGCGTAGCGCAGCTTGACCGGCAGGCCCTGCTTGTCCAGGTTGTGCTCGATCACCGACCGGACGACGCCCGCGGTGCCCTCCGGCCGCAGCGTCACCGAGCGGCCGCCGCGGTCGGCGAAGGTGTACATCTCCTTGGAGACGACGTCGGTGGACTCCCCCACCCCGCGCGCGAACAGCGCGGTGTCCTCGAAGACCGGCAGCTCGATGTGGCCGTACCCGGCGCGCGCGGCGGCCCCGGCCAGGGTGTCCCGGACATGGGTGAACCCGGCCGAGTCCGGCGGCAGGTACTCCGGGATGCCCTTCGGCGCGGCGAACGGTTCGGGCTTGCGCGCCCGGCCCTCCGCCTGCTGCTCGGTGGCGGTCACTGCAGGTCCACGTCCTCTCGTGCCGGTGCGCAAGGCTCCCCCAGCCTAGAACCGGTGTCTCCCCGATCCGCCCCCAGGTGCCCCCGATACCCTCCGGTGACCGGTGATCGACTAGGGAGCAGCAGAGCGTGGCGACGAACGAGCAGCGCCGGGAGGCGGCCAAGCGGAAGCTGGCCGCCCAGCAGGCGCACCGGGTGGAACGGGCCCAGAAGCAGAAGCGGAACACGACGATCGCCGTCGTGGCGACGGTGCTGGTGGTCGCGGTGGCCGCCGGCGGCGTCTACGCCCTGACCGCGGCGTGGGGCGGCGGCGACACCGAGCCCGCCGACCCGGCCGCGCAGGCCCAGCAGGACACCGGACCGGACACCTCCGGGCTCCCGGTCGTGCCGCTGCCGACCCGCCCGACCGCGCTCCCCGCGTCGGTGAACTGCGCCTACCCGGCCGAGGCGCCCGCGTCGAAGCCGGTGGACCCGCCCGCCGACGGCGAGGTGTCCGCCGAGGGCACCGTGCCGGCGTCGTTCAGCACCAGCGCCGGCACGATCGATCTCACCCTGGACCGCGCGCTGGCGCCGTGCACGGTGCACAGCTTCGAGAGCCTGATCCAGCAGGGCTACTACAACGGGACGTCCTGCCACCGGCTGACCACCAGCCCCGGCCTGCAGGTGCTGCAGTGCGGCGACCCGACCGGGCAGGGCGCCGGCGGTCCCGGCTACACCATCCCGGACGAGGTGTTCGACGGCCTCACCTACGGCCGCGGCCTGCTGGCGATGGCGAAGACGGCGGCCCCCAACAGCGGCGGCAGCCAGTTCTTCATGATCTACGGCGACGCTCAGCTGCCGCCCGAGTACACCGTGTTCGGCTCGATCGGCGAGGAGGGCCTGCGGACCCTGGACGC
The DNA here is from genome assembly GCF_058448985.1 of Pseudonocardia sp. DxW. Taxonomy (NCBI): domain Bacteria; kingdom Bacillati; phylum Actinomycetota; class Actinomycetes; order Pseudonocardiales; family Pseudonocardiaceae; genus Pseudonocardia; species Pseudonocardia sp. DxW. The sequence goes on from NZ_JBZFLK010000002.1 coordinate 99,364, forward strand.
GGTCGCCCGGGCCGGCGAGTCCACCGGCGGCGGTGACGGCACCCCGAACACCCCGGTCGACATCGAGAGCGCGACCGTCGGCTGAGCCGGCCCCGGGGGGCGGGGAGTCCCGCCCCCGGGCCGCTCAGGCCGCCGAGGTGACCCGGTAGACGTCGTAGACGCCCTCGATGTTGCGGACCGCCTGCAGCAGGTGGCCGAGGTGCTTGGGGTCGCCCATCTCGAAGGAGAACCGGGACACCGCGACCCGGTCCCGGGAGGTCGTCGTCGAGGCGGACAGGATGTTGACCTTCTCGTCGGCCAGCACCTTCGTCACGTCGGACAGCAGCCGGTGCCGGTCGAGCGCCTCGACCTGGATCGCGACCAGGAACACCGACTCCGGCGACACCGACCAGGCCACCTCGACCAGCCGCTCCTCGCGGGCGGTGAGATCATCGGCGTTGGTGCAGTCGGTGCGGTGCACGCTGATCCCGCCGCCGCGGGTGACGAAGCCGAGGATCTCGTCGCCGGGCACCGGGGTGCAGCAGCGGGCGAGCTTGACGTAGAGGTCGCCCATCGCGTTGCCGTCGCCGTCCTGCACGACGACGCCGGCGTTCCCGGACGGCCTGCGGTGCCGGACGGTCGACGGCGTCGCCCGCTCGGCGAGCTCCTCCTCGGCCTCCTCCTCGCCGCCGAACCAGGCGACCAGCCGCTGCACGACGTGCTGGGCGCTGGTCTGGTTCTCGCCGACCGCGGCATAGAGCGCGGACACGTCGGAGTAGTGCAGCTCGCGGGCGATCGCGGACATCGCGTCGCCGGAGATGAGCCGCTGCAGCGGCATCCCGGTGCGGCGCGCCTCCCGGGTGATCGCCTCCTTGCCCTCCTCGACGGCCTCCTCGCGGCGCTCCTTCGCGAACCACTGCTTGATCTTCGCCTTGGCCCGCGGCGACTTCGCGATGGCCAGCCAGTCCCGGCTGGGCCCGGCGTCCTCGGCCTTGGAGGTGAAGATCTCGACGACGTCGCCGGAGGACAGCTGCCGCTCCAGCGCGACCAGCTTGCCGTTCACCCGGGAGCCGATGCAGCGGTGCCCGACCTCGGTGTGCACGGCGTAGGCCAGGTCGATCGGGGTGGAGCCGGTGGGCAGGGTGACGACGTCGCCCTTGGGGGTGAAGACGAAGATCTCCCGGGCGGCGAGGTCGAACCGCAGCGAGTCGAGGAACTCGCCGGGATCGGCGGCCTCGCGCTGCCAGTCGAGCAGCTGGCGCATCCACGCCATCTCCTCGACCTCGACCTCCTTGCCCTGACCGCCCTTGACCTCCTTGTAGCGCCAGTGCGCGGCGATGCCGTACTCGGCGGTGCGGTGCATCGCGTGCGTGCGGATCTGCACCTCGAGCGGCTTGCCGTCCGGGCCGATCACGGTGGTGTGCAGCGACTGGTAGACGCCGAACCGGGGCTGGGCGATGTAGTCCTTGAACCGGCCGGGCATCGGCTGCCACAGGGCGTGCACCATGCCGATCGCGGCGTAGCAGTCGCGCACCTCGTCGACCAGCACCCGGACGCCGACCAGATCGTGGATGTCGTCGAAGTCCCGGCCCTTGACGATCATCTTGCGGTAGATCGAGTAGTAGTGCTTGGGTCGGCCCTCGACCTTCGCCGGGATCCGCGCCGAGTCCAGCTGGGAGGCGACCTCGTCGATCACCTGGCGCAGGTAGGTGTCCCGGGACGGCGCCCGGTCGGCGACCAGCCGGACGATCTCCTGGTACTTCTTCGGTTGCAGGATCGCGAAGGACAGGTCCTCCAGCTCCAGCTTCACCGTCGCCATGCCGAGCCGGTGGGCGAGCGGGGCGAACACCTCGAGGGTCTCGTTCGCCTTCTTGATCTGCTTCTCCGGCCGCAGGAAGCGCATCGTGCGCATGTTGTGCAGCCGGTCGGACAGCTTGATGACCAGCACCCGCGGGTCGCGCGCCATCGCGACGACCATCTTGCGGATCGTCTCGGCCTCCGCTGCCGTGCCGAACTCGACCTTGTCCAGCTTGGTGACGCCGTCGACCAGGTGCGCGACCTCGTCGCCGAACTCAGCGCGCAGCCGTTCGAGGGAGTAGTCGGTGTCCTCGACGGTGTCGTGCAGCAGCGCCGCGACCAGCGTCGTCGTGTCCATGCCGAGCTCGGCGAGGATCGTCGCGACGGCCAGCGGGTGCGTGATGTACGGGTCGCCGGACTTGCGGGTCTGCCCCTCGTGCTTGGACTCGGCGACATCGTAGGCGCGCTGCAGCAGGACCAGATCGGCCTTGGGGTGCAGCGACCGGTGCACCGCGGCGAGCGGTTCCAGCACCGGCGTCACGATCGCGACCCGCTGCGGTGTCATCCGGCGCGCGATCCGGGCCCGCACGCGCCGGGTCGCGGACGGGCGGGGTGGTTCGTCGTCGGGCGTGAGCGGGCGTGTGGCGGGATGTGCGTCCGCCGTGGTGCTCGTCCGGTCGACCTCGGTCACCGCACCTCCTGCTCGTGCCCGGGTAGCGGGTGGTCCGTCCCCGAGGATAGTCCGCGGACCGTCCCCCGGCGGAACCGCGCCGGATCAGGCGCTCAGCAGCGCATCCACCCGCAGGTCACCGAGCCGTCCCCGGCCGTTCAGCGCGGTCAGCTCGAGCAGCGTGCCGAACCCGGCGATCTCCGCGCCGACGTCGGTGAGCAGCGCGCAGGCCGCGGCCGCGGTGCCGCCGGTGGCCAGCACGTCGTCGACGACGTAGACCCGGGTGCCGGGCTCCACGACGTCCGCCGGGAGCTCCAGGGTGGCGCTGCCGTACTCCAGCTCGTAGCTGCGCGACGCGGCCACCGCGGGCAGCTTGCCCGCCTTGCGGACCGGGACCGTCCCGACACCGGCGACGAGCGCGACGGCGGCAGCGAGCAGGAACCCGCGGGCCTCGACGCCCACCACCAGCTCGGCCTCGCCGGTGTGCGCGGCCAGCTCGGTGGCGACCGTCGCGAACGCGCCGCCGTGCGCGAGCACCGGCGTGATGTCGCGGAACAGCACCCCGGGCTCGGGGTGGTCGGGCACCGAGCGGATCAGGTCGGCGATCCGCAGCAGGTCCTCCGCGGAGTCGCCGTCGACGCCGGGGCCGGGCCGGATGTCGTCGACGGCGGTCACCGGCGGGCCCGCCCGGTCTTGCCGGTGGGCCGGGACGCCGTGCTGGGGCGGGAGCTGCTCACGACCGCGAGGGTATCCGCCGCGGCCGCGCCGCCCTCCGGGGTGGTGCGCGCCCGGCGCGCGGCGACCCGCAGTGCCTGGTCGCGGAACCGCTTGTCGCGCAGCTTGATGTCCACCAGCAGCGGGGTCGCCAGCAGCAGCGACGAGATCACGCCGGTGATCATCCCGACGAGCTGGACCAGCGCGAGATCGGCGAGCGTGCCGACGCCGAGCAGCCCGACGCCGATCACCAGCAGGCCGAGCACCGGCAGGATCGCGATCAGCGAGGTGTTCAGCGAGCGCATCAGGGTCTGGTTCAGCGCGAGGTTCGCCGCCTCGGCGTAGGTCCGGCGGGTCCGCTTCAGCAGGCCGCGCGCGTTCTCCCGGACCTTGTCGAAGACGACGACGGTGTCGTAGAGCGAGAACCCGAGGATGGTGAGCAGGCCGATCACCGTCGCCGGGGTCACCTCGAGGCCGATGATCGAGTACACCCCGGCGGTGACGACGATGTCGTTGACCAGCGCGACCAGCGCGGCCGCCGCCATCGCGCGTTCGAAGTAGACCGCCAGGAAGATCGTCACCAGCACGATGAACACGGCCAGTGCGATCAGGGCCTGGCTGGTCACCTCGCCGCCCCAGGTGCCGGACACCTGGGAGTCGCTGATCGCCGCGGCGCTCGGCACCCCGTCCGGGCCGAGCGGCTGCAGCTGGGTGAACAGCGCGTCCCGCAGCGGGATCAGCTGCTCCGGGGTCAGCGGCTCGGACTGCACCACGATCGACGCCGCGGCGCCGCTGCCGACCGCCTGGGTGACCTCGGGCGGGCTGCCGATCACGCCCTGGTAGACCTGCTCGACCTGCTGGGTGCTGATCACGCCGCCGACGCCGGTGACCGGCAGCTGGAGCTGCGAGCCGCCGGTGAAGTCGATGCCCAGGTTGAACCCGCGGAACACCAGCGACAGCAGGCAGATCCCGACGAGCACGGCGAACCCGATGTACCAGGTGCGGCGGCGGCCGACGATGTCGACGTCGGCGGTGCCGGTGGTGAGCCGGGTCCAGCCCGACACCCGCTCGGGCGCGGTCATGCCCGTCCTCCCTGCGCTGCGACGCGGCGGCCCGCCGCGGGGGCGGTGCGGCGGTGCCGCGCACCGATCCGGTCGACGGCGGCCAGCCCGGACAGCCCGGGCCGGCCCAGTGTCCGGGACCGGGATATCAGTACGACCAGCGGGAACGTCACCAGGAACACCACGACCAGGTCGAGCACGGTGGACATGCCGAGGGTGAAGGCGAACCCGCGGACCTCGCCGACGGCCAGAATGTAGAGCACCGCGGCGGCCAGGAAGCTGACCGCGTCGGCGGTGAGGATCGTCCGCCGGGCCCGTTCCCAGGAGCGCGGGACCGCGGAGCGGAAGGTGCGACCCTCGCGCATCTCGTCCTTGAGCCGTTCGAAGAAGATCACGAACGAGTCGGCGGTGATGCCGATCGCGATGATGAACCCGGCAACGCCCGCCAGGTCCAGGGTGAACCCGATCCAGCGGCCGAGCAGGATCAGCACCGCGTAGACGACCAGCCCGGACAGCACCAGCGACAGCATCGTGAGCAGCCCGAGCAGCCGGTAGTAGGCCAGGCAGTAGACGAGCACCAGTGCCAGGCCGACGGCGCCGGCGATCAGCCCGGCCTCCAGCGAGGCCAGGCCGAGGGTGGCGGACACGGTCTGCGCGGTGCCGGAGTCGAAGGCCAGCGGCAGCGAGCCGTAGCGCAGCACCTGGGCGAGCTCCTGGGCCCGCTCCTGGTTGAACTGGCCGGAGATCTCGGTCGCGCCGCCGAGGATCGGGACGGTGATCTCCGGGGCGGACACCACGTCGCCGTCGAGCACGAACGCGACCCGTTGGCCGATGTTCTGCGTCGTGTACTCGCCCCACGCCTGGGCGCCCTGCGACTCGAAGGTGAGGCTCACGACGTAGCCGGCGCCCTGCGGGTTCGGCTGGGCCTGCGCGGACGCGATCTGGGTGCCCTCGATGAAGGTGGGCCCGAGGACGTACTTGACCGAGCCGTCCTCGCTGCAGGTGACCAGCGGCCGGGCCGGGTCGTCGTAGCCCTGCAGCGGATCGGTGCCGGTGCAGTCCAGTGCGAGCAGCGCCTGCGCCTGGACCGCCGGATCGTCGCTCTGCCGGGTCTGCCTGGCCTGCGACACCTCCGCGGCGATCCGCGGGTCGTCCGGCGCCGGGGGTTCCGGGGCGGGCGGCGGGTCCTGCAGCGGGCCGCCGTACGCCACCGGTGCGACGGCGGCGGACCGCTCCGGCGGACCGCCCATGCCCTGCGGGACGGTCGCGTCCCCGGCGGCGGGCGGGGTGCCGGTCGGCGGCGGGGTCGCGGCGGGCGGCGGGGCGGCCGGGACCTCCTGGACCACCTCGCGGAACCGCAGCTGCGCGGTCTGGCCGAGCGAGCGGGCCTGCTCGCCCTCGTCACCGGGGACGGTGATGACGATGTTGCTGCCGTCGAGCTGGACCTCGGTGCCGCTGACCCCGAGGCCGTTGACCCGCTGCTCGATGATCTCCTGCGCCTGCACCAGCTGGTCACGCGGCGGCGGCAGGCCGTCCGTCGTGCGCGCGGTGAGCGAGACGCGGGTGCCACCCTGCAGGTCGATGCCCAGCTTCGGCGTGAGGTTCCCGCCCCCGGTGAACAGCACCAGGGTGTAGAGGATCACGACGATGCCGAGGAAGGCCGTCAGGTAGCGCCAGGGGCGGACATGCTGCTGCCCCGACGACGGTGCCACGTTGATGTTCTCCTGCTCCGACTCGTGCGACGGCCACGGCCGGCCTCACGGTCGGTCGCCCGGACCCGACCGGCCCCGGCCGGACCCTCAGGGGGTCCGATGCCGGGCCGGGCCGCGGGACCGGGGCAGCCGGAGCGGGACGTGGCCCGCTCGGCGGCCGCTCAGTGGATCGTCGGCTTGTTCTCCGACTTCTGCTGCGAGGCGTCCGTGTCGCCGGCGGACTCGGTGGAGTCACCGGAACCGGACTCGTCCTCCGACGCCGCGTCGGGGTTGACCTTCTCCCGGATCGCCGCACGCAGCCAGGTCGTGACCACGCCGTCGGCGATCTCGAGGTCGATCGTGTCCTCGTAGGAGGCGTCGGTGACGGTTCCCCGCAGCCCGGACGTGGTGACGACGACGTCGCCGTCCTCCAGCGCCTGCTGCATCGCCTGGGTCTCCGCCATCTGCCTGCGCTGCTTGCGGCCGTTCAGGAACAGCGGCACGAACAGCAGCAGGATGATGAGGAAGGGCAGCAGCGACAGCAGACCGGAACCACCGGCCTCCTGCGCAAGAATCAGATCCATCGTGCGGGGTCTCCGTCTCGTTTCGCCACGTATCAGTGTGCCAGTCGCCGGGAAATCACCGAGCAACCCCCGACCATTCAGGCCGCTCGTCGCAGAATCGCGGGACGAACGGTGGTGCTGCGCCTGCTACACCACTCAACGGCACTGATGTTCGGATTGTCCCACACTGCCCGATCCGGACCTGCATGTCCGTGCCGGGCGGTCCGCGCGGTCCCGGCGGGACCCGCTCGGGACCGCCGGGACCGGCCCGGGACCCGGCCGTCACCGGCGCCGCCGCGGCGACGGTACCGCCGTGCGGGCATCCCGCGCCGGACCGTGCCGTGGACGGTCCGGCGGATTGCGTCCGAATTGTCGCGGGCGGTCCGGATTGCGCCGGATAACGGCGTTGCGAACCATTTCCGGAACGGGCCCGGCGACCGGTCGGTGCAATTCCCCCGGCGGTGCCGGGAATCAGAACAGCGGTTCGATCCGGTGCCCGGCGGGCGCGTCGGCGGGCGCGGTGAGGCCCAGGTGCGACCACGCCAGCGGGGTGGCGACCCGGCCGCGCGGCGTGCGGGCGAGCATCCCGGCCCGCACCAGGTAGGGCTCGCAGACCTCCTCGACGGTGCCCTGGTCCTCCCCCACCGCGACGGCGAGGGTGGAGATGCCGACCGGGCCGCCGTGGAACGAGCGGACGAGCGCGCCGAGCACGGCCCGGTCCAGCCGGTCCAGGCCGAGCTCGTCGACGTCGTACACGGCGAGCGCGGCGCGGGCGATGTCGCGGCGGATCACGCCGTCCGCGCGGACCTCGGCGAAGTCGCGCACCCGGCGCAGCAGCCGGTTCGCCACCCGCGGGGTGCCGCGGCAGCGGCCGGCGATCTCCTCGGCGCCGTCCGGCCGCAGGTCGATGCCGAGGATCCCGGCGGCCCGGCGGAGCACCTGCTGCAGCTCGCCGTCGTCGTAGAACTCCATGTGCGCGGTGAAACCGAACCGGTCGCGCAGCGGCCCGGTCAGCGATCCGGCGCGGGTGGTGGCGCCGACCAGGGTGAAGGGTGCGACGTCGAGCGGGATCGAGGTCGCACCCGGACCCTTGCCGACGACGACGTCGACCCGGAAGTCCTCCATCGCCAGGTACAGCATCTCCTCGGCGGGCCGGGCGGTGCGGTGGATCTCGTCGATGAACAGAACGTCGCCGGGGACGAGATTGGACAGCATCGCGGCGAGGTCGCCGGCCCGCTCCAGGGCGGGCCCGGAGGTCAGCCGGATCGCGGCGCCCATCTCCTGGGCGACGATCATCGCGAGGCTGGTCTTGCCGAGCCCGGGCGGGCCGGAGAGCAGGATGTGGTCGGGCGGGTCGCCGCGCCGCCGCGCGCCCTCCAGCACCAGCTCCAGCTGCTCGCGGACCCGGGGCTGGCCGATGAACTCGTCGAGCGAGCGGGGCCGCAGGGAGGCCTCGACGTCGAGATCGTCGGGATGGACGACCGCGTCGACGTCGCGGAACTCGGCGTCGTCCCCGGCGGTGGTCACCGGGACCGGCCCAGCGACGACAGCGCGGTGCGCAGCAGGGTGCTGGCCCCCGCGTCCGGCGACCCGGCCAGCACCGCGTCGACCGCCTGCTCGGCGGGCTTCTGGGTGAAGCCGAGACCGAGCAGCGCCTCCACCACCTGGTCGCGGGTGGAGGTGACGGCGGACGGTGCGGCGGCCGCCGGGGTGGCGGCGGGCGCGGTCACCTTGTCGCGGAGCTCGACGACCAGCCGCTCGGCGCTCTTGCGCCCGACGCCCGGGATCCGGGTGAGCACGGCCAGGTCGCCGTCGGCCAGCGCGCGGCGCAGCGTGTCCGGTTCCAGCACGGCGAGGGTCGCCAGGGCGAGCCGGGGCCCGATCCCGGAGACCGTCTGCAGGAGCAGGAACAGCTCGCGCTCCTCGGTGTCGACGAAGCCGAACAGGGTCAGCGACTCCTCGCGCACCACCAGCGTGGTCGCGAGCCGGGCCTGCTCACCGCGCCGCAGCCCGCCGAGCGTCGCCGGTGTGGCGTACACGGCGAGCCCGACCCCGCCGACCTCGACGACGGCGTGATCGAGCCCGATCTCCAGCACCGGGCCGCGCACCGAGTGGATCACCGACGGGTCCCCTTCCCGCGAACGGTCGTTCGAGATCCGACGCTACCGGGCGCCTCCGACACCCCCGGCGACCAGGTGCCGGCCGACCGCTCTGCGGCGGCGCGGGCGGCCGCCCACTGCGCGGCGGCGGTCGGTGCGGCGTTGCCCTGCTGGGCCTGGGCCTGCGCGAGCCGGGCCCGGTGCACCGCGGCCAGCTCCTCGGCGCGGGCCCTGGCCTGCGCCATCCGGTCCTGCATCGGCGAGCGCCAGCAGTGGCAGATCGCCAGCGCCAGCGCGTCCGCCGCGTCGGCCGGCTTCGGCGGCGCGTCCAGCCCGAGCACCTTCGCGACCATCGTCGCGACCTGGGCCTTCCCGGCCCGGCCCTCGCCGGTCACCGCCGCCTTGACCTCGCTGGGCGTGTGGAAGGCGACCGGCAGCCCGGCCCGCGCGGCGACCAGCGCGACGACGCCGCTGGCCTGCGCGGTGCCCATCACGGTGCGCACGTTGTGCTGGCTGAAGACCCGCTCGACGGCGATCACGTCCGGCCGGTGCCGGGCCACCCAGCGCTCGACCTCGTCGGCGACCGTGAGCAACCGGCGCTCCAGCGGGACGTCGGTCCCGCTGCGGACCACACCGACGTCGACGAACCCGACCGCCCGGCCGGCGCCGGTCTCGACGACGCCGATCCCGCACCGGGTCAGTCCCGGGTCGACCCCGAGCACCCGCACCGGCGTCACCCCTCCCGCACGTGCGTTCGAGATCCGCACGCTACCGGCCGGTCCGCGCGGCGACGCCGGGGGCGCGCCGGGCGGGGCCGCCTCGATCGGGCCGGGACCGTCGATGGCAGGGTGCGCGGGTGACGTCGTTCCTCCGCGCGCTCGCCCTGCTCTGGGCGGTCGTGCTGCTGTTCGTGCTGGTGGGTGCCTTCCGGCCGGAGACACCGGTGGCCGGCTTCGCCGGGTCGTTCGTCACCGGCCAGTACCCGCTGCACCTGGCGCTGGCCGCGGTGCTCGGGATCCTGTTCGGCCTGGCGGCCCGCTCGGCGGGCGCCCGGTTCAGCGGGTACGCGGCGGCGACGCTGTCGCTGGCCGCGGTGGTCGGGATGGTGACGGTGCTCGCCGCGCAGGGCCGGGCGGCCGCCGCCGAGGGCGTCCGGCTGGACTGGACGGCCGCCCTCACCGAGATCGGCCAGCCCGCCGGGGACCCGGACCGCTCCGTCGAGTTCACCGAGGGCCGCGCGCTGGACCTGTACCTGCCGTCCGGCCCCGGCCCGCACCCGGTGCTGGTGTGGGTGCACGGCGGCAGCTGGGTGCGGGGCGACCGGGAGGACCGGACGGCGCTCAACCGCTGGCTGGCCGACCGCGGATGGGCGGTCGCCGCCGTCGACTACCGGCTCCCGCCGCCCGAGCCGGTCGGCCGCGACCAGCAGCGCGACGTCGCCTGTGCGGTCGACTGGATCCGGGCGAACGCCGGCGGCGAGCTCGATCCCGGTCGGCTGGTGCTCGCCGGCCAGTCCGCCGGGGCGACGCTCGCGCTCAGCACGACGTCCGGGCTGCTCGACGGCACGCTCGCCTGCTCCGACGCGCCCGCCTCGGCCGGCGGCACCGGCCCGGCCGACGCGCCGCTGCCGGCGCCGGGGCCGCCACCGGCCGGCGTCGTCGCGTACTACCCGCCGGTCGACCTGGCCCTGATCGACCCGGACCTGCAGCAGGCCCTGTTCGGCGGGCCCGCCGCCGACGCGCCCGGACTGATGCGGCTGGTCTCGCCGTCCGAGCAGGTCCGCGCGGACCTGCCGCCCACCCTGCTGCTGCTCGGCTCGGCCGACCACTACGTGTACCCGGACCGGGTCGCCGCCTACGACCGGGAGCTGCGCGACGCGGGCGTCCCCGGCCGGCTGGTGACGGTGCCCTACGCCGATCACGTCTTCGACCGGCCGTTCGGCAGCCCCGGCGCGCAGCTGACCCGCGAGGCGGTCATCCGGTTCCTGACCGGGGTGGGCTGAGCGGGACCGGCCGACCGGGGTGGGCCGACCGCGGTGGCCCGCCACCGCTCCCGTGGACCCGCACCGGCGCCCCGACCGTCCGGCGCCACCGGCGCACCGTCCGGCCGCACCGGGCGACCGCCCGGCCCGGGCCGCTAACGGCTGGTCGGGGACCTGCGAGTCCGTCGGCACCGAACCGCGCGGAGGTGACGCCGATGTCCCCCGTTCCGTACCCACGGACCTCCACCGACCCGGCCCGGCGGACCGTGCTGCGGCGCGACCTGCCCGGGGACCGGGTCGTCTGGGCCGCCCGGTCGGCCCGGATCAGCGGGCTGCTGCTCGCGCTCGCCGAGCTCGGGGCCACCGGGGTGGAGCTGCCGGCCCCGGTCGCCGAGCGCCGGGCGCTGCGCGCGTGGACCCGGTCCGCCGGCCCCGCGGTGCGGGTCGCCGGGCTGCGCGGGGCGAGCTTCACCGTCGATCTCGACGACGTCGACGCGCTGGCCGACGCAGGCCGGGCACTGGCGCTGGTGCTGTGCCGCGCCCGGCACCGGATCCCGCGGCCCGGGGACCCGGGCACCGCGGCGGTCGCGCAGGTGCTGCACCGGGTCGCCCGGGACCACGACATCGCCGCCGAGCAGCTGGTCGCCGAGCTGGGCCGGGCGGCCCGGCTGCTCGCCCCGGCGCACCTGCGGTCCTCGCCGGCCCCGGTGCCGGAGACAGCCCCGGCACCGTCGACCGGACGCCCGCCGGCCGACCGGGACCCGGTCGGGGCGGTCGGCGGCTGAGAAGCGGGCCCCGGACCGGCCCTCGGTGGCGGGGACCGGGCGGGGCCGTCGGCGAGGGGCCGGGCCGGGCTCAGTGCGCCGCGGCGTCCCAGCTGCGGCCGTAGCCGACCGAGACCTCGAGCGGCACCGACAGCTGCGCGGCGGCGCCCATCTGCTCGCGGACCAGCTTCTCCAGCGCCTCCCGCTCACCGTCGGCGACCTCGAGCACCAGCTCGTCGTGCACCTGCAGCAGCATCCGGCTGCGCAGGCCCTCCTGCTCCAGCGCCCGGTACACGCCGAGCATCGCGACCTTGATGATGTCCGCGGCGCTGCCCTGGATCGGCGCGTTGAGCGCCATCCGCTCGGCCATCTCGCGGCGCTGCCGGTTGTCGGAGGTCAGGTCCGGCAGGTAGCGGCGGCGGCCCAGGATGGTCGCGGTGTAGCCGTCCTTGCGGGCCTGCTCGACGACACCGGCCAGGTAGTCGCGCACCCCGCCGAACCCGGCGAAGTAGTCGTCCATCAGGCCCTTGGCCTCGTCGGTGGAGATCCGCAGCTGGCCGGACAGCCCGTAGGCCGACAGCCCGTAGGCCAGGCCGTAGTTCATCGCCTTGATCTTGGCCCGCTGCTCGACCGACACCTCGGTCGCCTCGACGCCGAACACCCGCGCGGCGGTCTCGGCGTGGAAGTCGTGCCGCGACCGGAACGCCTCGATCAGCGCAGCGTCCTCGGACAGGTGCGCCATGATCCGCATCTCGATCTGGCTGTAGTCGGCGGTCATCAGCTCCGCGTACCGCTCCCCATCGGGGCCGGTGCCGACCACGAACGCGTCCCGGATGCGGCGCCCGGCCGCGGTCCGGATCGGCACGTTCTGCAGGTTGGGGTCGGTCGAGGAGAGCCGGCCGGTGGCCGCGATGGTCTGCGAGTAGGTGGTGTGGATCCGGCCGTCGTCGGCGACCGTCTTGATCAGCCCGTCGACGGTGACCTTGAGCCGGGTCGCGTCCCGGTGCTGCAGCAGGAACTGCAGGAAGGGGTGCTCGGTCTGCTCGTAGAGGCTCTGCAGCGCGTCGGCGTCGGTGGTGTAGCCGGTCTTGGTGCGCTTGGTCTTCGGCATGTTCAGCTCGTCGAACAGCACGACCTGCAGCTGCTTGGGCGAGCCGAGGTTGATCTCCTTGCCGATCACCTCGTAGGCGCTGGACGCGGCCTCGCGGACCTGGGCACCGAAGTCGGACTCCAGGTCGGACAGCGTCTCCGAGTCGACCGCGATCCCGGCCGCCTCGCAGCCGGCCAGCACGAACGCCAGCGGCAGCTCCAGATCGGCGAGCAGCTCGGTGCCGCCGAGCCGGGCCAGCTCGGCGTCGAGCGCGTCGGCCAGCTCGGCGACGGCCGAGGCGGCCAGCATCTCCTGCTCCGCGGCCTGTGCGTCGGCCTCCTCCTCGCCGCCGAGCAGGGACAGCTGCCCGTCCGCGGGCTGCTCGGTGCGCAGCTCGCGGCGCAGGTAGCGCAGCGCCAGATCGGCCAGGTCGAAGGTGCGCTGGCCGGGCCGGGCCAGGTAGGCGGCGAGCGCGGTGTCGCTGGTCAGCCCGGCGACCGACCAGCCGCGGGCGCGCAGCGCGTGCAGCACCGGCTTGATGTCGTGCACGGCCTTCGGGACGGCCGGGTCGGCCAGCCAGTCGCCGAGTGCGGCCTCGTCGTCCGGGGTGAGCCCGGTGAGCGCCAGGTGGCCGGCCTTCGGCACCCCGGCCGCGGCACCGGCGGCCCGCTGCTCGACGGTCGGCTCGCCGACGGCCAGCGCGACGCCGGTGAGGTCCCGGCCGGCGACCGGACCGGCCACGCCGGCGAAGCTCAGCCCGACCCGGCGGCCGTCCCGGGCGTGCGTGTCCAGCCAGGCCCGCACGCCGCCGGGGGCGATCACCTCGCCGGAGATCTCGAAGCCGTCCTCCGCCTCCGGCTCGGCCGAGGAGAGGGTGGCGAACAGCCGCTCGCGCAGCACCCGGAACTCCAGCTCGTCGAACAGCCGGTGCACCGCGTCCCGGTCCCAGGCGCGGACCTCCAGCTGCTCCGGGCCCGCGCCCAGGTCGACGTCGCGGACCAGCTCGGTCAGCTGCCGGTTGAGCAGCACGTTCGCCAGGTTCGCGCGCAGCGCGTCGCCGGCCTTGCCCTTCACCTCGTCGACCCGGTCGGTCAGCTCGGCCAGCGAGCCGAACTCGCGGACCCACTTGGCGGCCGTCTTCTCCCCCACCCCGGGGATGGAGGGCAGGTTGTCCGAGGGGTCGCCGCGCAGCGCCGCGAAGTCCGGGTACTGGACCGGGGTGAGCCCGTAGCGCCGGTCGACCTCGGCCGGGTCGATCCGGCCGAGATCGGACACCCCGCGCTTCGGGTAGAGCACCGTGACGTCGTCGGTCACCAGCTGGAACGCATCCCGGTCGCCGGTGGTGATGAGCACCTGGAAGCCCTGCTGCTCGGCCTGGGTGGCGAGGGTGGCGATCAGGTCGTCGGCCTCGTAGCCGTCGACCGCGAACACCGGGATGCTCAGCGCGCCGAGCACCTCCTTGATGAGGTCGATCTGGCCGCGGAAGTCGTCCGGCGTGCTGGATCGGTTCGCCTTGTACTCCGCGTAGCGCTCGGAGCGGAAGGTGGTGCGCGAGACGTCGAACGCGACGGCCAGGTGGGTCGGCTCCTCGTCGCGCAGCAGGTTGATGAGCATCGAGGTGAAGCCGTAGACCGCGTTCGTGGTCTGGCCGGTGCCGGTGCGGAAGTTCTCCGCGGGGAGCGCGAAGAACGCGCGGTAGGCGAGCGAGTGCCCGTCGAGCAGGAGCAGCCGCGGCCGGTCCGGGGCCGTGCGTCCTGCGGCGGCCTTCGCGGTACCGGCCTTGGCGGCAGCGGCCTTCGATGCGGCGGCTGTCGATGCTGTGCCCTGCGTCGCGGTGCTCATCGGCGGCGAGTCTAGAACCGACCCCCGACAAGTTCGGCCCGGCCCGGCCCGCGGCCCGTCCGACGGACGGACCGGCCGGCCGGGCCGGCGCCGGTCAGCCGACCTCGGCCATGACCTCGTCGGACACGTCGAAGTTGGCGTAGACGTTCTGCACCTCGTCGGAGTCCTCCAGCGCCTCGATCAGCCGGAAGACCTTCCGCGCACCCTCGGCGTCCAGCTCGACCTGCATCGACGGGACGAAGATCGCCTCGGCCGAGTCGTAGTCGATGCCGGCCTCCTGCAGCGCGGTGCGCACGGCGACGACGTCGGTCGCCTCGGAGACGACCTCCCAGCTCTCGCCGAGGTCGTTGACCTCCTCGGCGCCCGCGTCGAGCACGGCCAGCAGCACGTCGTCCTCGGCGAGGTCGCCCTTCGGGAGCACGACGACACCCTTGCGGGAGAACAGGTAGGCCACGGACCCGGGATCGGCCATCGTGCCGCCGTTGCGGGTCATCGCGGTCCGGACCTCGGTGGCGGCCCGGTTCCGGTTGTCGGTGAGGCACTCGACCAGCACGGCGACGCCGTTCGGGCCGTACCCCTCGTAGGTGATCGACTGGTAGTCGGCACCACCGGCGTCGGCGCCGGAGCCGCGCTTGACCGCGCGGTCGATGTTGTCGTTCGGGACCGAGCTCTTCTTCGCCTTCTGGATCGCGTCGTAGAGCGTCGGGTTGCCCTCGGGGTCACCACCGCCGGTGCGGGCCGCGACCTCGATGTTCTTGATCAGCTTGGCGAACATCTTGCCGCGGCGGGCGTCGATCACGGCCTTCTTGTGCTTGGTCGTCGCCCACTTGGAGTGGCCACTCATCGGCTCGTCTGCCCACCTCTCGTGCTCGGGCCGCGCGCATGCGTCGTGCACGGCCGGGGCAGGCCTCGGCGCGCCGCAGCGTGCGCTGCGGGCCGGGTGGACCTGCGGGAACTCCTCGATGTTACCGGCGCCGCACGCACCCGGCCGGTCCGGGCCGCCGGACCGGCGGTACCACTTCGCCGGGCGATCACGCCCCGCCCGGGCCTCGGCAGTCGTGTCCGGGGGCTACGCTGGACCTCCCGGCCGGGATCGGTTCGCCCGTCCCGTTCGCCGGGGTCGCAGGCGGAAGGAGCGGGCGCGTGTTCGGAGCAGTGCTGGGTAAGGCCGCAGGTCTGGTGGTCACGGGTCTGGCCGGGGCCGTGACCTACGACGGCGTGAAGCGGGTCGCCCGCTCCGGCGCCGTCCGGGAGGCGGCCGTGACCGCGACGGCGTGGGGCCTGCGCGGCGCCCGTGCCGCCGAGACCGGCGCGGAGCGGGCGCGGCTGGCGACCGCCGACATCGTCAGCGAGGCCCGCGGCCGGATCGGCGAGGAGGCACCCGCCCCCGGCAGCGGCCACGGGCACACCCACGAGCACTGAGGCGCGGAAACACGAGCACTGAGTCACGAGCGCCGGTTCACGAGCACCGAGTCACGGGCGCCGGGACACGAGCACTGAGTTCCGATCGGGGCGAGCATCCTGAACACCGACACCGATGACCCGCAGGTCACCGTCCTGAGCGACGCGGCGGGCCGGGTCCGCTACGCGGTGCCCGCGCTGCGCGGCCGGGTGGCGCTGGCCGTCGCCGTCGAGGACCAGGTCGACCACGTCGCCGGTGTCCGTCAGGTGCACGCCTACCCGCGCACCGGCAGCGTCGTGGTCTGGGTGCGGTCCGGCTGCGACCGGGTCGAGCTGACCGAGGCGATCGGCAAGGGCCTCGGCGCCGATCCCGGCGCGACGGCGGCCCGCACCCCCCGCTCGGCGGACACCCATCACGGTGAACTCGCCCGGCTCGTCGTCGGCGGGATCGCGCTGGCCGCGCTCGGCCTGCGCCGCTACGGCCTGCGCCGCCCGCCGGTGCTCGGGCCGACCAGCCGCACCGTCGCCACCGGGGTCACGATCTTCACCGGCTACCCGTTCCTGCGCGGCGCGCTCCGGTCGCCGACCGGCGGCCGCGGCGCAGGCACCGACGCGCTGGTGTCCGCGGCGACCGTCGCCAGCCTGGTGCTGCGGGAGAACGTCGTCGCGCTGACCGTGCTCTGGCTGCTCAACATCGGCGAGTACCTGCAGGACCTGACGCTGCGCCGGTCCCGCCGGGCGATCTCCGAGCTGCTCACCGGCGCCACCACGAAGACCTGGACCCGCCTCGCCGACGGCACCGAGATCGAGGTCGACATCGCCGACCTGGTGATCGGCGACGAGATCGTGGTGCACGAGCGCATCGTGCTGCCGGTCGACGGCGAGATCGTCGAGGGCGAGGGCGTCGTCGACCAGGCCGCGATCACCGGCGAGCAGCTGCCCGTCGCGGTCGGCCCCGGCACGCCGCTGCACGCCGGTTCGGTGCTGCTGCGCGGCCGGCTCGTCGTGCGGGCCACCGCGGTCGGCCAGGACACCGCGATCGGCCGGATCATCGACCGGGTCGAGCAGGCGCAGGGCGACCGGGCGCCGATCCAGACCGTCGGGGAGAACTTCTCCCGGCGGTTCGTGCCGGCCTCGTTCCTGCTGGCCGGGCTGACCCTGCTGGCCACCCGGGACGTCCGGCGGGCGATGACGATGCTGCTCATCGCCTGCCCGTGCGCGGTCGGGCTGTCCACCCCGACGGCGATCAGCGCGGCGATCGGCAACGGCGCCCGGCGCGGCATCCTGATCAAGGGCGGCGCGCACCTGGAGGCGGCCGCCCGGGTCGACGCGATCGTGTTCGACAAGACCGGCACGCTCACCCTGGGCCGCCCGGTGGTCACCAACGTCATCTCCTTCCACGACGACTGGTCGCCCGAGCAGGTGCTGGCCTACTCGGCGTCGTCGGAGATCCACTCCCGGCACCCGCTGGCGCAGGCGGTGATCCGGTCCACCGAGGAGCGCCGGATCGAGATCCCGCCGCACGAGGAGTGCGAGGTGCTGGTCGGTCAGGGCATGCGCGTGCAGGCCGACGGCCGGGTGCTGCTGATCGGGTCCCGCGAGCTGCTGCGCGCCCAGGGGGTGCGGGTCAGCCGCAAGGCCGCCGACTGGGTCCGCCGGCTGCAGCGGGCCACCGAGACGCCGCTGCTGCTGGCCGTCAACGGCGAGCTGGTCGGCCTGGTGTCGCTGCGCGACACCGTGCGCCCGGAGTCCCGCGCGGTGCTGGACCGGCTGCGGGCCGACGGCGTGCGGCGGATCGTGATGCTCACCGGCGACCACCCACGCACCGCCCAGGCGGTCGCCGAGGAGCTGGGCATCGACGAGTACCGGGCACAGGTCATGCCCGAGGAGAAGCAGGACGTCGTGCGCGCCCTCCAGGAGGCGGGGCACACCGTCGCGATGGTCGGCGACGGCACCAACGACGCGCCGGCGCTCGCGCTCGCCGACATCGGGATCGCGATGGGCGTGGCCGGGACCGACGTCGCGGTGGAGACCGCCGACGTCGCACTGGCCGCCGACGACCTGGACGCGCTGCTCGAGCTGCGCGATCTCGGCCGCCGCTCGATCACCCTGATCCGGCAGAACTACGGGATGTCGATCGCGGTCAACGCGGCCGGCTTGCTGGTGTCCGCGGGCGGGGCGATGTCACCGGTGGTCGCGGCGATCCTGCACAACGCGTCCAGCGTCGCCGTCGTCGGGAACAGTTCGCGGCTGATCCGCTACCGGCTGACCGGCTGAGCACCCGCCGGTCGGTGCACCGCGTCGGCCCACCCGCCGGGGTACCGGCGCCGCGCCGCGCTCGGCCCGCTCCCGGATGCCGCACAGCATCCGGGAGCTCATCACCGCGCTCACCGGCACCACGAGCTCGATCATCAGCCGGGCCGCGACCGACCGCGGCCGGTAGCGCTCCCGGACCAGCAGCCGGGTGCGCGGCACCCCGTCCGGTCCGGGTTCGCCGTGGCGCAGCACGAACGCCCAGGAGAACCGGAACGGCAGGACGTCCGGCTCCCCCGCTCCGGGCGCCCCGAGCAGGACGAGATGTCCGCCGGGCTGCAGCGCGGCGACCCGCAGCGCCACGTCGCGGGCCAGGTGCACCGGATCGCCGACGGCCAGGTCCTGCCAGCGCGGGTCGATCCGGTCGGCGCTGTGGATGTCCAGGCCGGCGAGGTTCTCCAGCGCGTCGTAGGAGTAGAAGCCGCCGCGGCCCTGCCCCAGCTGCACCAGCCACGGCCACACCTGCTCCGGCGGGGCGGCGATCGAGACGGCCCGGGTGATCGACACGGTGGCGTCCGGCACCAGGACGTCCCCGGGCAGCGGGACGAGTGCCTCGGCGCGGGTGCTCCCGCCGGTGCGGGCCGCGCGCAGGGCCAGCCCGGTCCCGAGCCCGGCTGCCGTCAGCACCGTCCGCATCAGCACCGTCCGCGAGACGGTCCGCGTCGTCGTCCTCATGGGTCCATCGTGCGCGGTGCGGCGGCGCGGTGGCAGGGGCGCCGGGCCCGGGACGGTCGGGCCGACCGGCCCGGCCGTCAGCCCGCCCGGTCCGGGCGGAAGAACCCGTTCGACGCGGGATGGAACAGCAGCGCGCTCGCCGCCAGCACCTCGGCGAGCTGCAACGTCCGCAGCCCGGCGGCGAGCAGCTCCGGGCCGGACGCCGCGGCCACGAACCCGCCGACGGTCGCACCGCCGAGCAACGCGTCCACCGGCTCGCCGAGCAGCGCCCACGTCCCGACCGCCCCGAGCGCCGCGACCACCGCCCAGCGGATCGTCTCGCGCCCGGTGCGCAGCTGGACCACGAGCACCGCCAGCACCAGGAAGATCGAGGACCGGGCGGCCAGCTCGCCGAGGGTGGGCGGGACCGGGCCGGCCAGCCGGACGATCGACTCGGCGACGCCCGCCAGGATCGCGCCCAGCCACAGCACCACGCTCGCGCCGACGACGGGTGGCGGCGCCGGGCCGGCCGCGGGCCGCGCGACGGCGAGCGTGCTCATCGAACCTCCGGGAGGTGGGTGGTCACCTCACTCTCGCCCGGAGGCGGCGCCGGACACAGACGGCGCTCCCCCGCCCTCAGGTCGGGTCTGCACCAGTGTCAGGCGGCGCGCACCATGCGCACGAACAGCTCGTGCACCCGCCGGTCACCGGTCAGCTCCGGATGGAACGACGTCGCCAGCACCGGTCCCTGCCGCACCGCGACCGCGCGGCCGACCGCCTCCCCGGCCCCGGCCACCGGCGGGACCGACGCCAGCACCTCGACGTCGCCGCCGGTCTTCTCCACCCACGGCGCCCGGATGAACACCGCGTGCACCGGCTCGCCGGTCAGGCCGTCGAACTCCAGGTCGGTCTCGAACGAGTCCACCTGGCGGCCGAAGGCGTTGCGCCGCACGACGACGTCCAGGCCGCCGAGCTGGTGCTGGTCGGGCCGGCCGTCGATGATCTCGTCGGCGAGCAGGATCATCCCGGCGCACGAGCCGTAGGCGGGCAGGCCGCCGCGCAGCCGGGCGCGCAGCGGCTCGAGCAGCTCGAACGCGTCGAGCAGCTTGGACATTGTGGTCGACTCGCCGCCCGGCAGGACGATCCCGTCGACGGCGTCCAGCTCGGCGGCCCGGCGCACCGGCACCGCGGTCGCCCCGGCGGCGATCAGCGCGGCCAGGTGCTCGCGGACGTTGCCCTGCAGGGCTAGGACACCGACGGTCGGGGAGGACATGGCGTCCAGGATAACGCCGTCCGACCTGCGGGAACGCCGACGGCCCCGGTGAGCCGGCGCACCCTCCCCGCGCGGCGTGGCACCGGAACGGCGCACCCCTGCCCGGACGTCGCACCCCCTGCCCGCGCTCGTCGCACCCCTGCATACGCCGCGCACCTGCTCCCGCGGGTGCGGGGTGCAGCCGGGGGTGCGACGACGGGGACGGAGTGCGCGGTGGCTCAGCTCACCTCGACCTCGCCCCGCTTCGCCTGCTTCCCGGCGACCGCGCGCAGCGCATCGGCGACGGCCGGCGCGACGCTCTGGTCGAACACGCTCGGCACGATGAACGACGGGTTCGGCTCGGCCACCACGTTCGCGATGGCCGCGGCGGCGGCCAGCATCATCTCGTCGGTGATGTCGTGCGCCTGGGCGTCGAGCAGGCCGCGGAACACGCCGGGGAAGGCCAGCACGTTGTTGATCTGGTTCGGGTAGTCCGAGCGGCCGGTCGCGACCACGGCGGCGTGCTGCATCGCGACCGTCGGGTCGACCTCCGGGTCCGGATTGGCCAACGCGAACACGATCGCGTCGGAGTTCATCGTCGCCAGCTCCTCGGCCCCGAACAGGTTCGGCGCGCTGACCCCGACGAACACGTCCGCACCGACCAGCGCGTCGGCGAGGGTGCCCTGCTTGCCCTCCTTGTTGGTCTGCGCCGCGATCGAGCGGAGGTTGTCGTCCATGTCCGGGCGGTCCGGGTGCACGATGCCGTCGACGTCGACCGCGACCACGTCCGCGGTCTCCTCGGAGCCGAGCAGCCGGATGATCGCCGAGCCGGCCGCGCCGACCCCGCAGACGACCACCCGCACGTCGGAGAACTTCTTGCCGACCACCCGCAGCGCGTTGCGCAGCGCGCCGAGCACGACGACGGCGGTGCCGTGCTGGTCGTCGTGGAAGACCGGGATGTCGAGCAGCTCGCGCAGCCGCGCCTCGATCTCGAAGCAGCGCGGGGCGGCGATGTCCTCCAGGTTGATCCCGCCGTAGCCGGGGGCGATCACCTGGACCGTGCGGATGATCTCCTCGGTGTCCTGGGTGTCCAGGCAGACCGGCCAGGCGTCGACACCGGCGAACTGCTTGAACAGTGCGGCCTTGCCCTCCATCACCGGCATCGCGGCGGCGGCGCCGATGTTGCCGAGCCCGAGCACCGCGGACCCGTCGGTGACCACCGCGACGGTGTTCCGCTTGATGGTCAGCCGGCGGGCGTCCTCCGGGTTGTCCGCGATCGCCATCGACACCCGCGCGACGCCCGGGGTGTAGGCGCGGGACAGGTCGTCACGGGTGCGCAGGTTGACCTTGGACCGCACCTCGATCTTGCCGCCGAGGTGCAGCAGGAAGGTGCGGTCGGAGACCTTGCGGACCGAGAAGCCGTCGAGCCCGTCGATCGCGGCCTTGATCTCCTCGACGTGCTCGGTGTTGCGGGCGTTGACCGAGATGTCGACGACCAGCGAGTCGGTCCGGGCCTCGACGACGTCGAATGCGGTGACCACGCCACCGACCAGGCCGACCGCGGCGGCAAGATCGCCGGCGGACGTGGGGCGGGCAGGGGCGTCGACGCGAGCGGTGATGGCGTAACCGGGACCGGGAATGGACACGGCCCGGAACAGTACCGCCGAGCGTGTGGTTACCGGCCGGTCGGCGCTGTGACGCCCGTCCGCCGTTCCGGGGTTGTGTTGATCGCGCCGCCGGGTGTGTGATCCAGGACACCTTCGGGAGGTGGTCGTGATGGCGGTCAGAGCGGATCGCGCACGCACCGGGACGTCCGCCGTCGCGGCGGTCACCGATCCGGCGCTGGTGCGCAACGTGGCGCTGGTGGGCCCGTCCGGCGCGGGGAAGACCACCCTGGCGGAGACGCTGCTGGTGCACGCCGGTGCGATCGGGCGGGCCGGATCGGTGACCGAGGGCACCACCGTCTGCGACCACGATCCGGCGGCGGTCCGCAGGCACCGGTCGGTGGGCCTGGCGCTCGCGCCGCTGCGCTGGGACGGCGTCACGGTCAACCTGCTCGACACCCCGGGCTACGGGGACTTCCGCGGCGGCATGCTGGCCGGGCTACGGGCCGCCGAGGCGGCGCTGTTCGTGCTCCCGGCGTCCGAGGGCCGCGACGGCGCCCTCGAACCGGGGACGGTGGCGCTCTGGGAGGAATGCGCGGGGATCCCGCGGGCGGTCGTGCTGACCCGCTGCGACGACGCCCGCGCCGACGTCGGGGCGACCCTGGCCGCCTGCCGGGCGGCGTTCGGCGCCGGCGTCGTCGCACTGCACCTGCCGGTCCGCGACGACGCCGGGACCACCACCGGCCTGCGCGACCTGCGCACCGCCGGGGACGACGCCGGGGCGGCGCTGATCGAGCAGGTCATCGAGCAGTCCGAGGACGAGGAGCTGCTGGAGAGCTACCTCGGTGGCGGCACCGTCGGGCCGGACGCGCTGCGCGGCGCGATGCGCACGGCGCTGCTCCGGGCGTCGTTCCATCCGGTCGTCGGGGTCTGCACGACCGGCGGGACCGGCCCTGGGCAGCTGCTGGACCTCCTCACCTCCGTCTTCCCGGCCCCGGTCGACCGGCCGCCGCCGGTCCCGTCCGATCCGGGGCGCGGGCCGCTGCGCGCCGACCCGGACGGCCCGCTGGTCGCCGAGGTCGTGCACACCGGCGCCGATCCGCACGTCGGGCGGATCTGCCTGGTCCGGGTGTTCTCCGGGACGCTGCGCCCGGACGGGCCGGTGCACCTCGGCGGCGCCGTCCCCGCCCCGCGGGAGAGCCCGGAGAACGCCCCGCGGGAGAGCACCCGCGAGTTCGACGGCCGGATCGGGCGCGTGCACTCACCGCTCGGCGCCCTGCTGCGCGAGACCACCGGTTGCGTCGCGGGCGACCTGTGCGCGGTCCCCCGGCTGGAGGCCGCCGTCGGCGACGTCCTGTCCGATCCGGCCGATCCGGTGCACCTGGCCGGCTGGCCGCGGCCCGAGCCGCTGTTCCCGGTCGCCGTCGAGGCGCGCGACCGCAGCGAGGAGGACGCCGTCGCCCGCGGCCTCACCCGGCTGGTCGCCACCGATCCGGGGCTGCGCCTGGAGCGCGACCCGGAGACCCGCCAGACTGTGCTGTGGTGCGCCGGCGAGGCGCACGCCGACGTGGCGCTCGGGCGGCTGCACGACGCCGGCGTCCGGGTCGACGTCGTCGACGTGCGGGTCCCGCTGCGCGCCACCCCGGCCCGGCCCGGGCGGGTCACCGGGCGGCACGTCAAGCAGTCCGGCGGGCACGGCCAGTTCGCGGTCTGCCACGTCGAGTTCGCCCCCGGCGAGCGGGGCTCCGGGCTGGTGTTCGGCTCGGCCGTGGTCGGCGGCGCCGTCCCCGGCCAGTACGTGCCGAGCGTCGAGAAGGGCATCCGCGCCCAGCTCGACCGAGGCCTGCCGGTCGTCGAGGGCGGCGACCCGCATCCGGTGGTCGACGTCGTCGCACGGCTGGTGGACGGCCGCGCGCACAGCGTCGACTCCTCCGACGCCGCCTTCCAGACGGCCGGTGCGCTGGCCGTGCGCGCGATGGCCGACGAGTGCGGGCTGGTCCTGCTCGAACCGGTCGACGAGGTCGCCGTCCGGGTCCGCGACGAGCACCTCGGCGCCGTCCTCGGCGACCTCTCGGCCCGCCGCGGACGGGTGCTGGCCACCGAGCCGTCCGGGGCGGGGCACACCGACGTGCGGGCCGAGGTGCCGCGCGCGGAGCTGCTGCGGCACGCCGTCGACCTGCGCTCGCTGACCGCGGGCACCGCCGTCGCCACAAGGCGGTTCGCCCGCTGGTCCGAGCGGCCCTGAACCACCGGGGCGGGGCCGCGGGTCAGGGCTCGTCGTCGGCGACCCGCGGGATCTGCCCGGTCGGGGCGTCGGCGACGGCGGTCTTGGCCGCCGAGTCGGTCGGCGCGGACGCCCCGAGCTCGGCCAGCGCGGCCTCGTTGCCGACGTCGTACCCGGCCCGTTCGGACAGCAGCCAGCGGACCTCGAGCAGGTCGCAGTAGGCCTGCACGTCCGAGCCGACCCGGCCGAGCGCCTCGTGCGCGGCGCGGGTGCCGGGGATCAGGCAGGTGTCCAGCCAGCTGCGCGCCGCGACCCGGTCGGGCACCTCGGACCCGGTGCGCCGGCACATCCAGTCCTGGTGCGCGCGCAGGTCGCCGAGCAGCACCTGGGCCTGCCCCTCCCCCACGTCCAGCCCGGTCAGCTTGCGCAGCTGGTCGCTGTGGAAGTTCCGGTCCCCGACGGCGATCTGCAGCCGCGCGCGGTCCCCGCCGACCGGCTGCAGGGACACCTCGTCGACGACGAACCCGAGCTCGTTCAGCTCGCGGATCGTGCCCTCGATCCGGTACCGGTCGCCGAACGCGAAGACCGGCGTGGCGTGCAGCACGTCCCAGAGCGCGCGATAGCGGTCCGGGAGCGCGTTCGCCTCGTCGATCAGCTGCGGGATGATTTCCGGCGGGCGTTCCAGCCGGGTCGCGAGGTCGATCATCCCGGCGGCCACGTTCTCCACCAGGATCATCAGGTCGTGCTCGCGCTGGCCGTCCGACAGCTCGGCATGGATCTCGCTGGTCTCGGCGTCGACCAGGTAGGCCTGCAGGGTCTGTCCGTCCCGCATGAACAGCGTGTTCGCCAGCGAGCAGTCGCCCCAGAACACGCCGTTGCGGTGCAGGTCGACCAGCAGCGAGATCATCCCGTCGAAGAGCCGGGCCCGCTGCCGGGGCTGGTTCGGCGGCAGCCGCATGATCAGCCGCCGGTACTGCCAGGAGCCCTGCAGGTAGCGGGTGACCAGCACCGCGGTGTCGTGCTCGGGCTGCAGCACCAGCCCGGCCGGGCGGACCGCGGGCAGGCACTCCTCCTCCAGGTACCGCAGCACCCCGTACTCGCGGCGGGCGATCCGCTCGGGCATGTCCTTGAGCGCCCACAGCTCGCCGTCGGCCTCGACGAAGCGGACCAGGTGCCGGCTCGGGCCGACGGCGATGTCGCGCAGCGGCACCTCGGTCGCCTGCCACTCGGCCAGCGGGCGGTCCCAGGGCAGCGCGAGCAGCCCCGGGCAGGGTGCCCGCAGGACCAGCTCCGGCAGCGCCGCCATCAGGGCGCTCCCGGCCCGGGCGGGCGGCCGCTGGTGCCGCGGATGACCAGCCGGGTCGGCACCGTCACGATCGGGTCCACCGGCTCGCCCGCGAGCCCGGCCAGCACCGTCCGGGCGGCCAGCTCGCCCTGTTCGGCGGCCGGCTGGGCGACCGTCGAGAGATCGGTGATCGCGGCCAGCGGATGGTCGTCGATCCCGATCACCGACACGTCCCCGGGGACCCGGTAGCCGGCCCGGCGCAGCGTCCGCAGCGCGCCGAGCGCGATCTCGTCGGAGTGCGCGTAGACCGCGGTCGGCGGGCGGGCCAGCCCGAGCAGCCCGCTCATCGCGCGGGCGCCGCACTCCGGGCTCCAGGTGACGGTGGCGGTCAGGTCCGGGTCCGGGTCGATCTCGGCGTCGGCGAGCGCCGCACGGTAGGCGGCCGACCGGCCTGCGGGCTGGGCGAGGTCGAGCTCCGGATCAGCGGCGACGATCATCCCGATCCGGCGGTGCCCCAAGTGCAACAGGTGGTCCATCGCCTGCCGGCCCGCGGCGTACTCGTCGATCGAAACCGACGGGTGCGACCCGACCCGGGTGCCCGCGGCGACGATGCCGACGCCGATCCGGTCCAGCCGCTCTCGTTCCCGCTCGTCGACGCCGAACCCGAGCAGCACGACGGCGTCCGCCCGGCGGCGGGCCGGCAGCTCGTCGAAGAAAGTCTGCCGGGCCGCGGGGTCGCCGAGCCGGTAGAGCAGCAGGTCCAGCCCGGCCGCGCGGAGCGCCCCGGACAGGCCCTCCAGCGCCGCGCCGAACCACCACCGGGCCAGGTGCGGCACGACGACGGCGACCCGGCCGGTGGTGCCGCGGGCCAGGCCGGTCGCGTCCGGCGAGGCGACGTACTCCAGGTCCCGTGCGGCCTGCCAGACGCGCTCCCGGGTCGCGGCCGCGACGTGCGGGTGGTCGCTCAGCGCGCGCGACGCGGTGGCCGACGAGACACCGGCCCGCCGGGCCACGTCCGCCAGGTTCACCGGTCCGGCCACGACCCCATGTATGGCGAATGCTGGAAGCGATTGCAACACGGTTCAGGCTCAGAATCGATTCCGAAGATCAGCTACTGACCGGGAATGACACGTGGTGGTAACCGTTCGGCTGTGAAGCTTGACACGATCGTGACAAGCCTCGAAAGTCTCTGACCGCAAACGCTTCCAGGACGGGTCGGCCCCGACCCGCCCTGGCCACGCCGAGCACTGGGGGTCGAGGTTGACCATGCGTCGCGCACGGTGGAGGAGGGGACTGGCCGCCGGTGTCGCCGCCGCCGCCCTCGCGGGCCTGGCCGGGTGCGGCGGCGCATCCGACGGCCCGCCGGTGCTCAACTGGTACATCAACCCGGACGACGGCGGGCAGGCCGAGATCGCGGCCGCCTGCACCGCCGACTCCGGCGGCGCATACCGGATCGCGGTGTCGGTGCTCCCCCGGCAGGCCGGCGAGCAGCGCCAGCAGCTCGTCCGGCGGCTCGCGGCGAACGACGCCTCGATCGACCTCATGAGCATCGACCCGCCCTACATCCCGGAGTTCGCCGAGGCCGGGTTCCTCGCCCCGGTGCCCGAGGACGTCGGCGCGCGCACCACCGAGGGCGTGGTGAACTCGGCGGTCGAGGGCGCCAGCTGGAACGGCGAGCTGGTCACCGTCCCGTTCTGGGCGAACACCCAGCTGCTCTGGTACCGCACGTCCCAGGTCGAGGCCACCGGGCTCGACATGGACGCCCCGATCACCTGGGACCAGATCATCGAGGCCGCCCAGCAGGGCGACAAGCAGATCGCCGCCCAGGGCGCGCGCGCCGAGTCGATGACGGTGTGGCTGAACGCGCTGGTCGAGTCGGGCGGCGGGGAGATCATCACCAACCCGTCGCCGGGTGACCCGGAGGGCATCGAGCTGGGGCTCGACTCCCCCGCCGCGACCAAGGCCGCCGAGATCATGCGGCAGGTCTCCCAGGTCGCCGGGCCGGGCTTCTCGACCGCGGACGAGGACCAGAACTCCAACGCCTTCCAGGGCGACGCGGCGATGTTCCAGGTGAACTGGCCGTTCGTCTGGGGCAAGGTCAACAGCGCCGTCGCCGACGGCAGCGTGGAGCAGTCGGTCGCCGACGACTTCGGCTGGGCGCTGTACCCGCAGACCGAGGCGGGCAGGCCGTCGGCGCCGCCGTACGGCGGGATCAACCTCGGGGTGGGCGCCTTCAGCCCGCACGTCGACCTGGCCTACCGGGCCGCCGAGTGCATCGTCTCCGAGGAGAACCAGAAGCAGTACATGCTGACCAACGGCAACCCGGCGGCGAAGGAGTCGGTGTTCACCGATCCCGAGGTGCTGGAGCAGTTCCCGATGGCGCCGCTGATCGAGCAGTCGCTGCAGCAGGCCAAGCCGCGGCCGCAGACCGCCTACTACAGCGAGGTCTCCGAGTCGATCCAGCGCAACTACCACCCGTCGGCCGGCATCGACCCGGCCACCGTCGGCCCCGCGACCGCCGAGCTGATCCGCGCGGTCCTGGCGAAGGAGCAGCTGCTGTGACGACGACGACGGAGCGGACCGGCACCGGGGGCGCCGTCCCCGCGTCACCGGCCGGCCCGGGCACCAGCGACAAGGCCCGTTCCGAGCAGCGGCTGGGCTGGATGCTCGCCGGCCCGGCGTTCGTGATCATGCTGCTGGTCACGGCGTACCCGATCGCCCAGGCCGTCTACTACTCGCTGTTCAACTACCGGCTGACCGACCCGGACAACATCTCGTTCATCGGGCTGAACAACTACGCGGTCATCCTCACCGACGAGATCTGGTGGATCTCGTTCGGCGTGACCGTGTTCATCACGGTGGTGACGGTCGCGATCGAGCTGGTGCTCGGCTTCGCGCTGGCGCTGGTGATGATGAACGCGCTCAAGGCGATCCGGCCGGTCCTGCGGGCCGCGATCCTGATCCCGTACGCGGTGATCACGGTCGTGTCGGCGTTCGCCTGGCAGTACGCGTTCTCGCTGGACTCCGGCTTCGTGAACTCCTGGTTCTCCTGGCTGCCCGGGGTGGCCGCGGACACCGACTGGTTCGGCGGCACCTGGTCGTCGCTGTTCGTGATCTGCCTGGCCGAGATCTGGAAGACGACGCCGTTCATCTCGCTGCTGCTGCTCGCCGGCCTCGCCCAGGTGCCGGACGTGCTGCAGGAGGCCGCCCGGGTGGACGGCGCCTCCTGGTGGCAGCGGATGTGGAAGGTGACCATCCCGAACATGAAGGCCGCCATCATGGTGGCCCTGCTGTTCCGGACGCTGGACGCCTTCCGGGTGTTCGACACCGTCTTCGTGATGACCGGCGGCGCGAACAACACCGAGACGGTGTCGTTCCTGGCCTACCGGCAGACGATCGCCCGGCTGGAGATCGGGCTCGGCTCCGCGGTGTCGGTGCTGCTGTTCCTGTCCGTCGTGGTGATCTGCGTCGGGTTCATCAAGGGCTTCAAGGTCGACCTGTCCCAGGCCCGAGGGGAGAAGTGATGTCCACCCGCGAGAGGGTCCTGTGGATCGTCGCCGGCATCGCGATCGTGATCTACGCGCTGTTCCCGGTCGGCTGGATCGTGTCGCTGTCGCTGAAGTCGTCGGCCGACATCGCCAACGGCCAGTTCCTGCCGACCGCCGTGTCCTGGGAGAACTACTCCCAGATCCTGGTCGGTGACGCGGCCGAGCTGTTCCTGCCCGCGCTGCGGAACTCCTTCGGCATCGTGCTGATCTCCACGTTCATCGCCTGCGTGCTGTCGATGTTCGCGGCGTACGCGATCGCCCGGCTGGACTTCCGGGGCAAGAAGCTGATCCTGTCCACCGCGCTCGCGGTGGCGATCTTCCCGGTCATCTCGATCGTCACGCCGCTGTACAACCTGTGGCGCCAGATCGGGCTCTATGACACCTGGCCCGGCCTGATCATCCCGTACCTGTCGCTGACGCTGCCGCTGTCGATCTGGACGATGTCGGCGTTCTTCCGGGAGATCCCGTGGGAGATGGAGCAGGCCGCGCAGGTCGACGGCGCGACCAGCTGGCAGGCGTTCCGCAAGGTGATCGTGCCGCTCGCGACGCCGGGCGTGTTCACCACGGCCATCCTGGCGTTCTTCATCGCCTGGAACGACTTCGCCTACGGCATCTCGCTCACCTCGACCGGGGCGGCCCGGCCGGTCCCGGCGGCGCTGGGACTGTTCTCCGGGGCGTCCCAGTTCGAGTCGCCGAACGGCCCGATCGCCGCGGCGGCGGTGATCGTGACCATCCCGGTCGTCGTGCTCGTGCTGATCTTCCAGCGGCGCATCGTCGCCGGTCTCACCAACGGCGCCGTCAAGGGCTGACCCGTACTTCTGCGAGAGAGAGGACCCGATCGGACATGGCGTCGATCGAGATGAAGAACATCGTCAAGAAGTACGGTGACGGCTACCCGGCGGTCAACGACGTGAGCATGGACATCGCCGACGGCGAGTTCATGATCCTCGTCGGCCCGTCCGGCTGCGGGAAGTCGACCCTGCTGCGGATGATCGTCGGCCTGGAGGACATCACCTCCGGCGACATGGTCATCGGCGGCACCCGGGTCAACGAGAAGGCCCCGCGGGACCGGAACCTGTCGATGGTGTTCCAGAACTACGCGCTCTACCCGCACCTGTCGGTCTTCGAGAACATCGCCTTCCCGCTGCGCCTGGCCAAGATGCCCGAGGAGGAGGTCCAGAAGAAGGTCAACGACGCCGCGGCCGTGCTGGAGCTGAACGAGCACCTGCAGCGCAAGCCGGCGAACCTCTCCGGCGGGCAGCGGCAGCGGGTCGCGATGGGCCGCGCGATCGTCCGCGACGCCGACGCGTTCCTGTTCGACGAGCCGCTGTCCAACCTCGACGCCAAGCTGCGCGGCCAGATGCGCACCGAGATCGCCCGGCTGCAGCGGCGGCTGGGCATCACCACCGTCTACGTCACGCACGACCAGACCGAGGCGATGACCCTCGGCGACCGGGTCTGCGTGCTGCGCAAGGGCGTCATCCAGCAGGTCGCCTCGCCGCGCGAGCTCTACGAGCAGCCGGTCAACCTGTTCGTCGCCGGGTTCATCGGCTCGCCACCGATGAACTTCCTGCCCGCCACGGTGTCGGAGTCCGCGCTCGACACCCCGTTCGGGAAGATCGAGCTGGACGCGGACCGTGCCGCGAAGGTGGCGGGCAAGGACCTGGTGCTCGTCGGGATCCGGCCCGAGTACTTCGAGGACGCGTCCCTGGTCGACGAGGCGAAGAAGCCGCTCGGCTCGACCTTCACCGCGCGGGTCGACGTGACCGAGTGGCTGGGCGACTCGCAGTTCGCCTACATCCCGTACGAGGCGCCCGCCGAGGTGGAGGCCAAGCTCAAGGAGCTGTCCCGCGAGCTCGACTCGGACCAGCTGCGCACCCAGGCGATCGTGTCGATCGACTCGACCAGCCGGATCCGGGAGGGCCGCGAGGCGGAGTTCTGGCTGGACACGCGCAAGATCCACGTCTTCGATCCGGAGTCCGGCGATAACCTCACCCGCGATCCCGAGGCCGGCGCCGAGCTGACCCGGATCGCCGCCGAGGACCGCGCCGAGCAGGTCGCGAACGCCCGGGAGGCGGCCCAGGCCTGACGGCTCACACCCCGTGGCCCCGGCTCACACCCGTCGCAGCAGGTGTGAGCCGGGGTCACGGGGTGTGTACCGGGCCGTCACCTCCTCGACGGGCTGCGCAGCTGCTGTTGGTAGCGGGTGTGCGCGACGCCGGTGAGGGTCTGCGCCATCACCGCGAACACGAAGCGCTGGCCCGGGTACGCGGCCAGCCAGGCCAGGCGTCCGGCCAGCCCGCGCGGGGTGAACCGCACGGTCTGCTCGTAGCGGCTGGTCAGCCGGCCGGTGGCGCGGACCCGCAGCTCCAGCCGCGCGACCCCGGGCAGCGGGGCGGCCGCGCGCAGCACCAGCCGCTCCCCCGGCTCCACCGACTCGATCACCCAGCGGTCCAGCGGCTCACCGGCGAGCAGCCGCGGCGGGCCGTCGGAGTGGCGGCGCGGCAGCCGGCCGCCGGCCAGCACGTCCAGGAAGCCGGTCACCGTCGCCACCCCGGGCACGGTGTACCAGCCGTGCTCGCCGCCGAGGGTCTCGATCACCGACCAGACCGCGTGCGCCGGCGCGTCCACGTCCTGCGCGTCGGTGCTGGCCCACTCGGCGGGGCCGCTGCCGGGCGGGTCGGACGGTCCCGGCCCGGCAGCGCCGACGCCGTCCAGGGCGCGGCGGACGGCCGTGCGGTAGGGCGTCCGGCCGCCCGGCGGGGCGCCGACCAGCGCGTCGAGGGCCGCCAGGTCGGCCGGGTCGCAGACCAGCTCGTGCCGCATCGACTCGACGAGCGGCCGGGCCAGCGCCCGGTCCACCGGGGTGAGCGCGGCGACCGCGCGCGCGGTGAGCCGGGGCGCCGACAGCGGGACCGGCAGCGGCAGCGGCCGGCGCAGACCGGCCTCGGCCGCGTACCCGCTCATCAGCGCGCGGTAGGTGAGCACGTCCGGCCCGCCGATGTCGAACGCCCGGTCCACCTCGGCGGGCAGCTCCAGGCAGCCGGCGACGGTGTGCAGGACGTCGTCCACCGCGACCGGCTGGATCCGGTTCCACAACCGGTCCGGCAGCGGCAGCACCAGCGGGCCGCCCATCGCGACGTCGGTCAGGTGCCGGATCATCTCGAAGCTCGCCGAGCCGGTCCCGACCACGATCCCGGCGCGCAGCACGGCGACCGGAACCGGCCCGTCGAGCAGGATGTCGCCGACCTCGCGGCGCGAGCTCAGGTGCCCGGAGACGGTGCCGGCGTCGTCGTCCGGCTGCAGCCCACCCAGGTAGACGATCCGCCGGACGCCCGCCGCGGCGGCGCCGTCGGCCAGCGCCCGGGCGGCGTCCCGGTCCCGGTCGGCGTAGCCGGGACCGTCCATCGCGTGCACCAGATGGACGACGGCGTCGACGCCCGTGCAGGCCGCACGCAGCGCCGCGGCGTCCGTCGCGTCGCCGGGGAGCACCTCGACCGCGTCCGCCCAGGCATGGACCTGGACCTTCGCGGGGGTGCGGGCGAGGACCCGGATCGCGTGGCCGTCGCCGAGCAGGCGCGGGACGAGGCGTGAACCGATGTAGCCGGTGGCGCCGACGACGAGGACGTGCATGGCGACGATCCTCGCCGCCGCGGGCCCGGGGCGCGCGGTGGGATGCGTCTCCCCGCGCGCTGCTCGTCCCGCGTCGAGTCGCACCCCCGGACCCGCCGAGATGCAGATCAGCGGGCGCCGGCCCCTCGCACGGGCCCGCTGATCTGCATCTCGGTGTGTCCGGCCGGTCGGTCAGTGCCCGCTCGGCGCGCGGGTCGCGGCGCCCTGCACCGGATCGCGGACGCCCTCGGTGATCCGCTCGCCCAGATCCTGGACGAGTCCCTCGGCGGCGCCGGTCGTCTCGGACTCGGGCAGCGAGTACTGGCGGACCCAGTCGACCTCCATCTTCGACGGCGCCACCTCGCCGTCGCCGTCCGGGAACCAGTCGAGCTGGATGCACAGGTGCATCGGGCCGGGCGGCAGGATCGAGGTGTCCTCGGTGCGCCACCACTCCTCGCCGTTGACGTAGGCGACGACGCTGTCCGGCGTCCACTCGACGGCCCAGTTGTTCCACTGCGTGCCGTCGATCTCGACCTCGCCCTGCACCTGGCTGTTGTCCTCGCCGTAGTGCAGGAACAGCTCGGTCGTCTGGCGGGTGTGGTCGGTCATCTCCATGAAGTCGATCTCGCCGCCGACCGGGAAGTCCTCCGCAGTGGGCCAGAGCAGCAGCAGGGCGTTGTACGTCGGATCCGACTCGGGCGCGCGGACGCGGCCCTCCCAGCGGCCGTACTTCTGGCTGTTCCCGGTCCACGCCATCCCGGCCGTGGTGCCGTCGGCGTCGCCGTCGATGGTGAGGATCCCGTTCTCGACCGAGGCAGCGGCCGGGGACCGGCTGCCCTCACCGGCGTGGCCGGGGCCGTCGTAGAGGTTCCAGCCGCTGAGCTCGGTGTCGAACTCGTCGACGTGGTCCGGCTCGCCCCAGCCGTGTGCGGTCGCGGCGCTGGTGTCCGCGCCGGCGTAGGCCCCGGGCTCGGCCGGGTCCGACGGGGTCGCGGGTGCGGCCGGGTCGTCGGGCGTGGCGGCCGGATCGCAGTCGGCCGGGTCGGTCGCCGGGTCGGTCGTGCCGCCCGGGGACACCGGGGCGCCGCCGGAACCCGCCGCGTCGTCTCCCGGACCCGGGTCGCCGCCCGGACCCGGCGCAGCCCCGGGACCGGTGGCACCGCCCGATCCGGGTCCGTCGCCCGGGGCCGGGTCGTCTCCCGGGCCGGGGGCGGCGTCGCCGGAACCGGAGCCGAAGTCGGAGCCGTCGCCCGAACCGGAGCCGGCATCCGGCCCCGGGCCGGAGTCACCGGAGCCGCCTGAACCGGTCCCGTCACCGGGGGCCCCGGGGGCGATCTCGGAGCCCGCTGCCCCGGCCGCGGAGGTACCGGTGCCGCCGGGCTTCCCCGTCCCGGCGGTACCGTCACTGCCTCCCGCGTCCGGGCCGGAACCCGCACCGGCCCCACCCGCAGCGGAGCCGGCATCCGGAGCAGAGCCCCCACCCGCAGCGGTCCCGGCATCCGCAGCCGAGCCGGCATCCGGAGCAGAGCCCCCACCCGCAGCGGTCCCGGCATCCGCAGCCGAGCCGGCATCCGGAGCGGAGCCGGCGCCCGGAGCGGTCCCGGCCGGGTCGCTGCCGGCCGGACCGGCGCCGGCACCCGGGGCCGGGCAGTCCACCGCGGCGACCGCTCCCGGGTGCGCCGCGGCCCCGGTGTCGGCGAACGCCGCCGCCGGCAGGCTGATCAGCATGGCCGCGGCGATCGCTGCGGCTCGCACAGAGCGTCCCATCAGGCTCCTCCGCCCCATCGGTCTCGTGATTCACCGAGGACGCTAGATGTCACACCGTCACCACGCGCACCGCTCTCACCACATCGAGTAGGCAACCCCGCCTGCGAGTGACCACGAAACGTGTCGGGATCGGACACGGGCCGCTTCCGAGGGACCGGATCGTTCACCCCGCCGTGGAGCCACGTCCCCCGGGTGCCGCACATGCGTCGAGCCCCGACCGGATCGACCGGGCGGGGCTCGACGGGACTGCTGCGGGCGGTGTTACCAGCCGCGGGAGGCGTAGCGCTGGTCCTCCGGGATGTCCGGGATGTTGATCCCGACCATCGCCTCGCCCAGGCCGCGGGACACCTTCGCGATCATGTCCGGGTCGTCGTGGAAGGTGGTGGCCTTCACGATCGCCGACGCGCGCTGTGCCGGGTCGCCGGACTTGAAGATGCCGGAACCGACGAACACGCCCTCGGCGCCGAGCTGCATCATCATCGCCGCGTCGGCCGGGGTGGCGATGCCGCCCGCGGTGAACAGCACGACCGGGAGCTTGCCGGTGCGGGCGACCTCGGCGACCAGCTCGACCGGGGCCCGCAGCTCCTTGGCCGCGATGTAGAGCTCGGCGGCGTCGAGCGAGGCGAGCCTGCCGATCTCGGACCGGATCGAGCGCATGTGCCGGGTGGCCTCGACGACGTTGCCGGTGCCGGCCTCGCCCTTGGACCGGATCATCGCCGCGCCCTCGGAGATCCGGCGGAGCGCCTCGCCGAGGTTCGTCGCGCCGCACACGAACGGCACGGTGAACGCCCACTTGTCGATGTGGTGCGCCTCGTCGGCCGGGGTGAGCACCTCGGACTCGTCGATGTAGTCGACACCTAGCGACTGGATGACCTGGGCCTCGACGAAGTGTCCGATCCGGGCCTTCGCCATCACCGGGATGGACACCGCCTCGACGATGCCGGCGATCATGTCCGGGTCGGACATCCGGGCCACACCGCCGTTCGCGCGGATGTCCGCGGGCACGCGCTCGAGGGCCATGACGGCCACGGCGCCGGCGTCCTCGGCGATCTTCGCCTGGTCCGGGGTGACCACGTCCATGATCACACCGCCCTTGAGCATCTCGGCCATGCCGCGCTTGACCCGCGCGGTGCCGTGCTGCGGACCGGCGTTCTCCGGGGTGTTATCAGCTGCGGACACGGGTGATCGGAGCTCCTCACATGACGGTGCGGTGACGGGTCGATCCTACGTCAGCCCGGTACCGGAGACTCGCGGGTTCCGGATCCACGATCTCGAAGTACACCGGCTCCGGCGCGGTGCCGTACAGGTGCAGCCGGCGGACCAGCCGGCGCGAGCGGAGCATCCGGGTGTCCCGGACGGCGTCGTTGTGCACCCGCCGGGCCAGCACGACGAGCTGCTGGGCGTCGTCCAGCTCGGCGGCCAGCCGCGGGTCCGGCACCGCCCCGCCGAGCGCGGCGAGTTCCCTGGTCAGCGCGTTCTCGGCCATCTCGCGGGACTCCCTGGTCCCGGCCGGGTCGCGGCCGTCGGCGGCCGGCGCGGAGCCGGCCCCGGCGGCGGTCGCCGCGGCCGCGAGCGACGCCCCGCGCGGCGGGTCGAGCAGCTCGGCGACCTCCAGCGCGACCCGGACCCGCCGGGCGAGTGCCGCGGCGAGCCCGCTGCGGGCGGCGTCCACCCTGGCGTGCAGGCGGTGCAGCCTGCGCACCCGTGTCAGGCACCACACGGTGAGTGCCGCCACGACGAGCAGCAGCAGCACGCCGGCTGCCATCGCGCCGCCGGTCACGCCGCACCCCCGGTGGACGCGCGCGGATCGGCCGCGATCGCCACCCGGTAGACGCGCAGCACCTCGGCCGCGACGACCGCCCAGTCGTAGCGCGACGCCCTGGCCCGCCCGGCGACGGCGAGCGCGGCCCGGCCGGCCTCGTCGTCGAGCAGCCCGGTCAGCGCACCGGCGAGCGCGGCCGGGTCACCGGCCCGGAACAGCCTGCCCGCACCGCCGCCGACCACCGCGCGGAACGACTCGATGTCGGCGGCCAGCACCGGCGCGCCGGCCGCCATCGCCTCGGTCAGCACCATCCCGAAGCTCTCGCCGCCCCGGTGCGGGGCGCAGTAGACGTCCATCGCGCGCAGCGCCGCCGCCTTGGTCGGCTCGTCGACGGCGCCGAGCAGGTCGATCCGCCCGGCCAGCTCCGGCCCGGCGGTCCGGCGCAGCGCGGCGCCGTCACCCCGCCCGACGACGAGCAGCCGCAGGTCCCGGTACCGCTCCGGCAGCCCACGCAGCGCGTCGAGCAGCACCGGCATGCCCTTGCGCGGCTCGTCGAACCGGCCGACGAACCCGACCCGGGTGCCGCGCGGCAGGCCGGGGACGAGCTCGTCGAGCGCCGGTCCGCGGGCGAACCGGGCGACGTCGACGCCGTTCGGGATCTCGGTGGCGTCCCCGCCGAGGTGCTCGACCTGCACCCGCCGGGCGGTCGCGGACACCGCGATCCGGGCCGTCACCTTCTCCATCAGCGGCCGGATCATCCCGCCGAACGCGGCGAGCGCGCGGGACCGCTCGGTCGAGGTGTGGAAGGTGACGACGATCGGGCCGCCCGCGGCGAGCAGCGCCAGCACCGACACGCTGACGGTGGTGGGCTCGTGCAGGTGCAGCACGTCGAGATCGTGCTCGGCCAGCCAGCGTCGTACCCGGTGGTAGGTGAGCGGCCCGAAGGTGACCCGGGCGACCGAGCCGTTGTAGGGGACGCCGACCGCCCGGCCGAGCGGGGTGACGAACTCCGGCGCCTCCCGCACGCCCGGGGCCAGTACCTCGACCCTGTGCCCCAGCGTGCGCAGCGCGGCCGCCAGGTCCAGGACGTGGTTCTGCACGCCACCGGGGACGTCCAGCGAGTACGGGCAGACGATCCCGATCCGCAGTGCGCCGGTCACGCCGGGGCCCCGATCGGCTGCAGCATGTGCCAGTCCTCCGGGCGTTCGGCGATCAGCTCGCCGAACGCGTCGGCCAGCGCCTGCACCGCCTTCGCGTCGGACCGCCGCGACCGTTCCGCGGGGACCGCGATCTCCGCGCCGACCCGCACCCCCCAGGCGTCGCCGGCGAACACCGGGTAGGCCGGGTGCAGCGCGGCACCGGTGCTGCGGGCCAGCCGCGCCGGACCGGCCGGGAGCCGGGCGGGCGCGCCGAGGAACGACACGTCGACGCCCCGGCCGGACAGGTCCCGGTCGGCGATCAGGCACGCCACCCCGCCTGCGCGCAGCCGCGCGGTGAGCGCCCGGTGCGCCCCGCGCGGGTCGTCGGCGGCGACCACCTCGAAGCCCAGCGCGCGCCGGTAGGCCAGGAACCGGCGGAACAACGACTCCGGACGCAGTCGCTGCACCACGGTGGTGATCACCGGATCGTGCCCGCGCCGGGCCAGCTCGCGGACCAGGTAGACGCCGGCGACGTCCCAGTTCCCGCCGTGCGGCAGCGCGTACAGCACGCCCCGGCCGCGGGCGAGCGGCTCCAGCGAGGTGGCGACACCGTGCGCGTGCGGGTGCATCGCGGCGTGCAGCGCGTCCGGGTCCAGCGACGGCAGCGCGAACGCCTCCCGCCAGTAGCGCGCGTAGCTGCGCATCGCGCGCCGGACCAGCCGGTCCAGCTCGGCCGGATCGGCGTCCGGCCGGACCCGGGCGAGGTTCGCCCGCAACCGGCGCACCCCCGGACCGTCCCGGCGGGTGGCGAGATCGGCACCCGCGTCGAACACCCGCCCGGCGACGCCGGCGGGCAGCCGGCCGGCCACCGCCCAGCCCGCGGCGTAGCCGGCTCCCGCGACCGCCTCGCGGAGGCGGCCGCGGACCTCAGGCACGGGGCACCTCGCGGGCGCTGCGCCGCACCGCCAGGATCCGCTGGCCCAGGGTCACCACCGTTCCGGCGGCCAGCAGCAGCAGCGCGACGGTCAGCGCGTACGGCACCCCGAGCCCGGAGACGAACGCGCCGAGCAGGCCCAGGATCAGCCGCTCCGCCCGTTCGACGAAGCCGCCCTCGGCGGTCAGCCCGACCGACTCGGCGCGCGCCTTGACGTACGACACGATCTGGCCGCCGACCAGGCAGACCAGCGCGGCCGCACCGGCGACCGGCTCCGCGCCGCCGGTCAGCGCCCACCAGGCGAGCGCGCCGAACAGGGCGCCGTCGACCATCCGGTCGCAGGTGGAGTCCAGGACCGCGCCGAACCGGGTGCCGCCGCCCAGCGCCCTGGCCATGGCGCCGTCGATCAGGTCGGTGAGCACGAACAGCGTCACCACGACCGCGCCGAGCACCAGCCACCCGGCGGGCAGGAACACCAGCGAGCCGGCGATCGCGCCGACGGTGCCCAGCACCGTCACCGCGTCCGGGCTGACACCGCGCTCGACCAGAGCGCGGCCGACCGGGTCGGTGAGCCGGTTGACGTGCCCGCGGGCGAACATGTTCAGCATCGTGCGCCGTGCGCTCCAGGTTCTCGAACGGGACGCCTCCAGCCTAGTCCGGCCGCGGGTCCTCCCGCCGCGGACTCACCCACGCGGCGGCCAGCTGGTCCCTGGTCTCCGCCAGGAGCTGCGGGATGACCTTGGTCTGGCCGACGACGGCGATGAAGTTGGCGTCCCCGCCCCAGCGCGGGACGACGTGCTGGTGCAGGTGGTCGGCCAGCGACCCGCCGGCCAGGTGGCCGAGGTTCAGCCCCACGTTGAACGCGTGCGGCGCGGCGACCTTCTTCATCGTCACCACGGCCTGGCGGGTGAAGTCCATCAGCTCGGCGGACTCCGAGCCGGTCAGGTCCTCCAGCTCACCGACGTGCCGGTACGGCAGCACCATCAGGTGCCCGGGGTTGTACGGGTGCAGGTTGAGCAGCGCGAAGACCTCCGCGCCGCGGGCGACGACGAGATTGTCGGCGTCCGGGTCGGTGGAGTCCTCGATCGACTCGCCCCGGGCGATCCGGCAGAACGGACAGCCCGGGTCGGTCGTGCCCTTGATGTAGGCCAGCCGGTGCGGGGTCCACAGCCGGGCGAACCCGTCGGGTGTCCCGACACCCTCCTGCGGGACCCACTCCTGCTCCATGAGCCGATCCTAGGCGCCGGTGCCGAAGCTCTCCGCGGTCGGCGAGACGTTCGTCCGCGACGCGACCCAGGACGCGATCTGCTCGACCGCCTCGTCGACCGGCACGCCGTTGCGCTGCGACCCGTCCCGGAACCGGAAGCTGACCGCGCCGGACTCCTCGTCGCGGGCGCCGGCCAGCAGCAGGAACGGCACCTTCTGCAGGGTGTGCGTGCGGATCTTCTTCTGCATGCGGTCGTCACCGGCGTCGACGTCGATCCGGATGCCCTTGCGCCGCAGGCGGGCCGCGATGTCGCGGACGTAGTCCTCCTGGCCGTCGGTGACCGGGATGCCGACCACCTGCACCGGCGCCAGCCAGGCCGGGAACGCGCCCGCGTAGTGCTCGGTCAGCACGCCGAAGAACCGCTCGATCGACCCGAACAGCGCGCGGTGGATCATCACCGGGCGCTGCCGCGAGCCGTCCGGCGCGGTGTACTCCAGCTCGAAGCGGTCCGGCAGCATCAGGTCGACCTGGATGGTGGACATCTGCCAGTAGCGGCCGATCGCGTCGCGCGCCTGCACCGAGATCTTCGGCGCGTAGAACGCGGCGCCGCCCGGGTCGTCCCGCAGCTCCAGGCCGAAGCTCTCGGCCGCGGTCCGCAGCGCCTCGGTCGCCTCGGCCCACGACGCGTCGTCGCCGATGGACTTCTCCGGGTTGCGGGTGGAGAGCTCGAGGTAGAAGTCGTCGAGGCCGTAGTCGCGCAGCAGGTCCAGCACGAACTGGAGCAGGCTGCGGATCTCGTCGCCCATCTGCTCGCGGGTGCAGTAGATGTGCGCGTCGTCCTGGGTGAAGCCGCGGGCCCGGGTGAGACCGTGCACGACGCCGGACTTCTCGTACCGGTAGACGGTGCCGAACTCGAACAGCCGCAGCGGCAGCTCGCGGTACGAGCGCCCGCGCGACCGGTAGATCAGGTTGTGCATCGGGCAGTTCATCGGCTTGAGGTAGTAGTCGACGGCCGGCCGCCGCAGCTCGCCGTCGGCGGTGTACTCCGCGTCGAGCTGCATGGGCGGGTACATGCCCTCGGCGTACCACTGCAGGTGCCCGGACAGCTCGAACAGCTGGCCCTTGGTGGCGTGCGGCGAGTAGACGAACTCGTAGCCGGCCTCGGCGTGCCGCTCGCGCGACAGGTCCTCCAGCTCCTTGCGGACGATCCCGCCCTTCGGGTGGAACACCGCCAGCCCGGAGCCGATCTCGTCCGGGAAGCTGAACAGGTCCAGCTCGGTGCCGAGCCTGCGGTGGTCGCGGCGCTCGGCCTCGGCGATCCGCTCCAGGTAGGCGTCCAGCGCCTCCTGCGACTCCCAGGCGGTGCCGTAGATCCGCTGCAGCTGGGCGTTGTTCTGGTCGCCGCGCCAGTACGCGGCGGCGCTGCGGGTCAACGTGAACGCCGGGATGAACTTCGTGGTCGGCAGGTGCGGGCCGCGGCACAGGTCGGACCAGACGGTGTCGCCGGTGTGCGCGTGCACGTTGTCGTAGATCGTCAGCTCGCCGGAGGCGTCGACCTCCATGACCTCGGCGTCGCTGTTGCCCTTGAGCTCGACCAGCTCCAGCTTGTACGGCTCGTCGGCCAGCTCGGCGCGGGCCTCGTCCCGGTCGGCGAACCGGCGCCGGGAGAACCGCTGACCGGACTTGACGATCTTCTTCATCGCCGACTCGATCTTCTTCAGATCCTCGGGCGTGAAGGGGGCCTCGACGTCGAAGTCGTAGTAGAAGCCGTCGGTGATCGGCGGGCCGATGCCCAGCTTCGCCTTCGGGAACAGCTGCTGGACGGCCTGGGCCAGGACGTGCGCCGCCGAGTGCCGGATGACGCTGCGGCCCTCCTCGGTGTTCGCGCCCACCGCGACGACCTCGGTGTCGGCCTCGGGGGCCCAGGCCAGGTCGCGCAGGTTCCCCTCGGCGTCCCGGACGACGACGATCGTCTCGGGACCGCTGGTCGGCAGGCCCCCCTCCCGGACGCGCGCGCCGGCGGTCGTCCCGGCCGGCACCCGGATCGGGGCGGACGCGGGCGGGGCGGGCGGTGCGGACACGGTGCGGCCTCCAGGGCGTGCGGTTCGGGTGGGCTCCGGCGAGGAAGTCCGGCCGATGCTAGTCGGGGGTCCGACATCGGATGACGGGCACCGGCCCCCGTCCGGCCGCGGCGCCGGTCCGGGCCGCCGGCGCACGCTCCCCCGGGCCGACCGGCGACTACCCGGCGGCCGCCACGTCGACCCGGACGCCGTGCCCCTCCAGCTCCACCACCTGGTCGTCGGAGACGCCGGAGTCGATCACCACCGCGGCGAAGGCGTCCAGCGGCGCCAGCCGGTGCAGCGCACTGCGGACGAGCTTGGTGTGGTCGATCAGCAGGTGGCTGCGGGCGGCGACGGCGACCATCGCGCGCTTCACCGCGACGATGTGGTCCTCCTGGTGGAAGGCGTAGCCCTCGCACACCGCCGAGGTGCTGACGAACGCGACGTCGAAACGCATCGCCTGCAGTGCCTCCACGCACGCCGCGCCGAGGAACGAGTCGTGCTGGGCGTCGTAGCGCCCGGCCAGCGCCATCACGTCGATGCCCGGCATCCGGGTCAGCTCGACGAGCCCGTGCAGGAAGTTGGTGCCGACGGTCAGCGGCGCCAGGTCCGCGAGGTGGGGGAGCATCTGCGCGGCGGTCGTCGAGTCGTCGAGCAGCACCGACATCCCCGGCTCGACGTACCGGCAGGCGCGGGCGGCGATCTGCCGCTTCGCCTCGCTGTTGACCTTCGTGCGGTAGGTGACGTTCGACTCGAACACCCCGGTGGGCTGCGCGTTGGCGACACCCCGCGACTTGCGCAGCACGCCCTGGCGCTGCAGCTCGTCGAGGTCACGGTGCACGGTCATCAGCGAGACGCCGAATGCGTCGGCCAGCTCCTGGGCGGCGACGCTGCCCCTGCCGATCACCAGATCTGTGATCAGCGCCTGCCGCTCATCGGGCCCGGAGGGACGGGCTGCCGGATCGACGATCGGGTTCTGACTCACCTCCGACGCCCTCCCCTCGGACCTCCTGGCGCCGGAACGGTACCGCGACCACTGGCTCCGAGCC
This sequence comes from Pseudonocardia sp. DxW, assembly GCF_058448985.1. Taxonomy (NCBI): domain Bacteria; kingdom Bacillati; phylum Actinomycetota; class Actinomycetes; order Pseudonocardiales; family Pseudonocardiaceae; genus Pseudonocardia; species Pseudonocardia sp. DxW. Next base: position 141,426 of record NZ_JBZFLK010000002.1, read on the forward strand.
GCTCTGCCTCACTACTGCTCGTTGATATAACACTGATTGACGTTAAAACCCCACTTGTACTTGTTATTTTCTCGCACAGTAGTGTTGGATTGTGAACAGCGACACAGCTGAAGCGAAGGGGGTCCGGTGATGGCGAGCAGCTCGATCACCGATCGCTCCGTCGCCGTGTGCGTCGACGCGGGGACCACGGTCATCAAGGCGGTGGCCTTCGACTCCGGCAGCAGGGAGATCGCGGTGCAACGACACCGCACCGCGGTCCACCGGCCGGCCCCGGGCCGGGCCGAGCAGGACATGGACGATGTCTGGGCCGCCGTCGTCGAGACCGTCTCCGGCCTCGTCGCCCGGATCGACCGCCCGGTACGGCTGATCGCACTCACCGCGCAGGGCGACGGGCTCTGGCTCGTCGGCCCCGACCACCGCCCCGTCCGACCCGCCATCCTGTGGAACGACGGCGACTCCGATCGTGGACCGCTGGCGGGTCGACGGGCTGTCCCACAAGGCGTACCGGATCACCGGGTCCGAACAGTCGGCCGGGCTCTCAGCCCCGCTGATGCTGGCGCTCGCCCGGGACGAGCCGGAGTCGCTGCGCGCCGCGGCGACCGCGACCACCTGTGGCGGCTGGCTACTGCTCAAACTGACCGGGCACACCGCGGTCGACCCGTCGGAGATGTCGGCTTCCTGGCTCGACCTGCACCACGGCGGCTACGCCGACGAGCTCGCCACCCTGTACGGGCTCGAGCGGTACCGACGCGTCCTCCCCCCGTTGCAGGCAGGCGGCGCGACCACGCACCCGCTCGCGGCGGAGGCGGCGGCGGTGCTCGGTGTGCGGGCCGGGATCCCGGTCGTCCTCGCGCCCTACGACGTCGTCGCGACCGCCGCCGGTAGCGGGGCCACCCGCCCCGGGCAGGCCGTCTGCGTGCTCGGCACCACGTTGTGCACCGAGGTCGTCACCACCGATACCGGCCGGGCGGGCCCTCCGCACGGGCTCACCTTCGCCGTCCGGCCTGCCGGGCGCTACCTCAGGGCGTTCCCGACGCTGGCCGGGTGCGAGGTGGTGGAGTGGCTGGCCACGCTGCTCGGCCTCCCGGGGCCCGCCGCGGTCTCCGAGCTCGCCGACGGCTCACCTCCGGGCGCCGACGGGCTCCGCCTGCTCCCCTACCTGGCGCCGTCCGGCGAGCGTGCGCCGTTCCTCGACGTCGCCGCCACCGGAGTGCTCACCGGACTCACCCTCGGGCACGGCAGACCGCAGCTCGCCCGCGCCGTCCTGGAGGGCCTCGCCCACCTGGTCCGGCACTGCCTCGACGCAGCGCCGGGGGAACCGAGCGAGCTGCGGCTCTGCGGCGGGGGGGCGGCCAGCGCGGTGTGGTGCCAGATCATCGCCGACGTCTGCGGCATCGACACGGTCCGCACCACTGACGCGCAGACCGGAGCGAAGGGCGCGTTGATCGCGGCGCTCGTCGCGCTCGGCGAGCACCCCGGCCCGGACGCCGCGGCCACCGCGCTGGTCCGCGAACGCGACCGGTTCGTCCCGGACAAGGACCTGTACGACCGCTACAGCGACGACTATGCGGAGTTCCACGCGACCCGGGACCTGGTCGCCGATCGTTGGGCCCGGTGGGGCCGCTCCCGGAGGAGGCGCTCCGATGGCTGACCGCTCCCGAGCCGACGGGGCCGTCTGGGTGGGGGTCGATCTCGGCACCCAGAGCGTGCGCGCAATCGCGCTCGACGACGCCGGGACCGAGCTCGCCGCCGCGGCGCGCCCGCTCACCAGCACGCGCTCCGGGACCCACCACGAGCAGGACCCGGCACAGTGGTGGGTGGCCGCCGCGAACGCGCTGGCCGAGGTCTGCGCGGCCCTCACCGCGGCGGACCGCGCGGCCATCGGCGGGATCGCCGTCGACGGGACCTCCGGCACCGTCGTCCTGACCGCTCCGGACGGCACCGTCCGCACCACCGGGCTCATGTACGACGACCGCCGGGCCGGGATCCTGGCGATCGAGGCGACCGACGCCGGTGGCCACATCTGGTCGCGATCGGGCTACCGGATGCAACCGAGCTGGGCCCTGCCGAAGCTGCTGTGGTGGCGGGACCACGGCCTGCTCGCCGAGGGCTCCCGGCTGGCCCACCAACCCGACACGATCACCACCCAGCTGGTCGGCAGGCCGGTCGCCGCCGACACCAGCCACGCGCTGAAGAGCGGCATCGACCTCACCACCCGGGACTGGCCGCACGACGTCATGGCCGACCTGGGGATCGATCCCGGCGTGCTGCCGCCGGTCGTGCGGTCCGGCACCGTTCTGGGAACGGTGTGCTCCGACGCGGCGGACCGGACCGGTCTCCCACCCGGCACCCCGGTCATCGCCGGGATGACCGACGGCTGCGCCGCCCAACTCGGCGCGGGCGTGCTGACCCGCGGCTCCTGGAACTCGGTCCTGGGGACGACGCTGACCTTGAAGGGCGTCGCCCCGGCCCCGCTCGCCGACCCGACCCGCGCGCTCTACAGCCATCTCGCCCCGCACGACGACGGGCGGCAGCCGCTGTGGTTCCCCGGCGGGGCGTCGAGCACCGGGGCCGCTGCGATCGCGGCGTCGTTCCGCGGCCGCGACCTCGACCGCCTCGCGGCGGCCGCCGCGCAGGTCACCGACGTCCCGTTGTGCTACCCGCTGACCGGACGCGGCGAGCGGTTCCCGTTCGTGGCGACCGATGCACGAGGGTTCGGGCTGACCGGTACCGAGGACGAGCCCACGGCGTTCGCCGCGGTCTGCCGCGGGGTCGCCCACGTCGAACGGCTCTGCTTCGATCTGCTCGACCACATCGGCGCCGAGACCGGCGGCCGGATCACCCTCACCGGTGGCGGAACCCGCAACCGGTGGTGGAGCCAGCTGCGCTGCGACCTGCTCGGGCGGTCGGTGATGCTCCCGCGCACCGCCGACGCGGCCGCCGGGATGGCCGTCCTGGCCGCCGGTTCGCGCACCGGCGACCTGGTCGGTGCGGCCCATCGGATGGTGCACCTCACCCGGGTCCTCCACCCCGACCCGTTCCGGCATGCCGAGCTCGCCACAGCTCACGCCCGGTTCGTCACCGAACTGCACAGCCGGGGCTGGATCGACACCGATCTGGCCGACCACGCCATCACACGTACCGAGGGGAAGGTCGATGACCGACCGGATTCACACGCTGCTGGCGGGTGACCACTTCGTCCTCAACCGGTTGCTCGCGGTCGATCTGGCGACCGCCGGCGGGGAGTGGGAGCTGCGTGAGCTGGAGCTCGCGTGGCCGCACGTGCCCTTCGGGCCGATCGCCGAGGTCGACGAGGCGTCCGGCTCCGAGGAGGAGATGATCGAGGCGTTACAGGGCGTCCGGGTCTGCCTGACGCATATGGCACCGCTGACTCAGCGGGTGGTGCGCGCCTGTCCCGACCTGGAGCTGTTCGCCGTCGCCCGCGGTGGCCCGGTCAACGTCAATCTCGGCGCCGCGACCGAACACGGGGTCGCGGTCACCTTCGCCCCCGGGCGCAACGCGACGGCCACCGCCGAGTACACGATCGGTCTGATGCTCGCCGCGATGCGACGCATCCCGCAGAGTAACGCCGGGGTCGCGGCTGGGCGTTGGGACAGATCGCTCTACACCTACGACCAGGCGGGCTTGGAGCTGGCCGGCAGCACGGTCGGCCTCATCGGGGCGGGAGCGGTCGGCAGGCGGGTCGCGCTCGCGCTGCTGGGGATGGGCGCCACCGTGCTGGTCCACGACCCGTACGCGCCGGCCTCCGACCTCCCCGCAGGTGCTCGACGTGTCGATCTCCACACGCTGCTCGCCTCCTGCGCGGTGGTGTCGCTGCACGCCAGGGTGTCCGACGAGACCAGCGGAATGATCGACGCCACGGCACTGGCCTCGATGCGGACCGGCGCGGTACTGGTCAACGCCGCCCGCGGAGCGCTCCTCGACCACGCGGCGCTGGCCGACGCCCTGCGCAGCGGGCACCTGTTCGCAGCGGGTCTCGACGTCGTCGACATCGAGCCGCTCCCGGTCGACCACCCGCTGCGTGGGGCACCGAACCTCGTGATCACACCGCACCTGGCCGGCGCGAGCCGGGCGGTGGCCGAGCGGGCGAGCCGGATCCTCGCGGGCGACGTCGCCCGCTGGCGCCGAGGCGACCGGCCGCTGCACTGTGCCAATCCCGCCGCCCTGGCGGCGACGTCGTGACCACCCGGCTGCTGCTCGCCCGGCACGCCGAGACCGAGTGGCACGCGGACAACCGCTACGCCGGCGGCGGCACCGACATCGACCTGACCCCGGCCGGGTGCCGGCAGTCCCTGCACCTGGCCACGCTGCACCGGTTCCGGACGATCGACGCCGTCGTCAGCTCCCCGGTCCGGCGCGCCGTCGAGACGGCCACCCCGGCCGCCGCCGCCCGGGGCGTCGAGCTGGAGATCGAGGACGGGCTCCGCGAGGTCTCGTTCGGCACCGCTGAGGGTCGCCGGCTCGCCGACCTCGATCCGGCCGTCGCCGAGGCGTTCCGGAGCGACCCCGTCGGCAACCACTTCCCCGGATCCGAGGACCCGGCCGCCGCCGCCGTCCGCGGCGCCGCCGCCCTGGCCGCGATCGCAGGCCGGCACCCGGACCGGACCGTGCTCGTCGTCGCGCACAGCACGCTGCTGCGGCTGGCCCTCTGCACCGTGATCGGGCTACCGCTCGCGCACTACCGGACCCTGTTCCCCCGGCTCGACAACGTCGCGATCACCGAGATCGTCCTGCGCCCGGGAGGCCCCGGCCCGGCATCGCTGTTCGGGCTGAACGTCCCCCTTCCCGACCCGGCGCACGACTTCCCCCCGTTAACCAGCCACAGCACCACGAGGAGACGACCATGATCCCCCCGAGTGGACCCGCTCGCCACCGTGTGATCCGCAGGGCCGCCGTGGCGGTCACCGCCGCGCTGAGCATCACCGCACTCACCGCCTGCGCCGACGTGTCCGGCGATGCCGCCGGGCCGGCAGGCGACGACGCGGCGCAAGCAAAGATCGCGTTCTTGATGCCCGACCTCGCCTCCACCCGTTACGAGCTGGCCGACCGGCCGAAGTTCGAGGCCAAGGTCACCGAGCTGTGCCCGGGCTGCGAGGTCGTCTACGCCAACGCCGACTCCGACGCCGCGCAGCAGCAGCAGCAGGCCAACTCGGCACTGGCGCAGGATGTGAGCGCGATGGTCCTCGACCCGGTCGACAGCGCCGCGGCGGCGGGCATCGTCGAGGCCGCCAGGGCCCAGGGGGTACCGGTGATCGCCTACGACCGGCCCATCCCGACCGGCGCCGACTACTACGTCTCCTTCGACAACGAGGAGATCGGCCGAATGATCGGCCAGTCGCTCGTCGACAAGCTCGCCGCGGACGGCGCACAGGGCGGCATCCTGCAGATCAACGGCTCACCGACCGACGCGGCCGCGGGTCTGATCAAAACCGGGATCCACACCGCGGTCGACGCCAGCGGGTTGGAGCTGCTGGCCGAGTTCGACACCCCCGGCTGGGAGCCGGCCAGGGCCCAGGACTGGACGAGCGGGCAGATCACCCGCTTCGGGGACCGGATCGCCGGGGTCGTCGCCGCCAACGACGGCACCGGCGGCGGTGCCATCGCCGCGTTCAAGGCCGCGGGTGTCGCCCCGTTGCCGGCCGTCACCGGCAACGACGCCGAGGTGGCAGCCGCCCAGCGCATCCTCGCGGGCGACCAGTACAACACCATCTCCAAGCCGATCACGACGGTGGCCGAGGCGGCCGCCGAGGTTGCGATCGGCTTCGTCAACGACCAGGCGCCGACCGGTTCCACCAACCTGTTCGACACCCCGGCCGATCTCTTCACCCCGACCGTCGTGACCGCGGACAACATCAAGGAGGTCCTGATCGACTCCGGGGAGATCGAGGCTGACGCCCTCTGCGCGGGCGAGTACGCGGCCGCGTGCCGGGAAGCGGGCATCGGATGAGCGCGACGTTGCTGTCCCTGCGCGGGGTGAGCAAGACCTTCGGCGCCGTCGCCGCGCTCACCGCCGTCGACCTGGAGGTGTCCACCGGTGAGGTCGTCGCCGTGGTCGGCGACAACGGTGCTGGCAAGTCGACGCTGGTCAAGGTGCTGGCCGGGGTGCACCGGGCGACCAGCGGGACCATCACCTCAGACGACAGCCCGGTCGAGATCGGCACGCCGGCGGCCGCCCAGGCGCTGGGCATCGCCACGGTGTTCCAGGACCTCGCGCTGTGCGAGAACCTCGACGTGGTCGGGAACCTCTTCCTGGGCCGGGAGATCAAGCCCCGGCATCTCGACGAGGTGACGATGGAGGTCCGGTCCTGGGAACTGCTCCGCCAGCTGTCGTCCAGGATCCCCACGGTCCGCATCCCGATCGCATCGCTGTCCGGCGGCCAGCGCCAGACCGTCGCGATCGCCCGGTCGCTGCTCGGCGCCCCGCGGATCGTCATCCTCGACGAGCCGACGGCCGCGCTGGGGGTCGCGCAGACGGCCGAGGTACTCGCCCTCATCCGCCGGCTCCGTGAACGCGGCCTCGGCGTGATCATGATCAGCCACAACATGGACGACGTGCGCGCCGTCGCCGACCGCGTCGCCGTGCTACGGCTCGGTCGCAACAACGGCTTCTTCGACGCCGCAACGGTGACTACCGAGGAACTGGTCGCCGCGATCACCGGCGCCACCGACCACGCGGCCGGCACACGCACCGACGCGAGGAGCGCAACCCCATGACCGAGACGACCGAACCCACCGGGCCGGCCGCGCCCGCCGCGCTCGACCGGCAGGACGAGCGGCTCCGCGCCGAATCCGGGCTGCGCGGGATGCTCACCTCCGCGGTGGACCGGATCCGCTCCGGCGATCTGGGTGTGCTCCCCGTGGTCGCCGGACTGATCGTGATCTGGACGGTGTTCCAGGTCCTCAACCCGGTGTTCCTCTCCCCCACCAACCTCGTGAACCTCACGATGGAGTGCGTCGCGGTCGGCACGATCGCGCTGGGCGTGGTGTGCGTGCTGCTCGTCGGCCAGATCGATCTCTCGGTCGGGTCGGTCAGCGGTGTCGCGGCCGCGATCACCGCGGTCACGTTCGTGCAGCAGGGCTGGCCGCTCGCTCTCTCGGTGGTCTCCGCGGTGCTGGCGGGCGCCGCCGTCGGTGCGCTCTACGCGCTGATGGTGACCCGCTTCGGGGTCCCGAGCTTCGTGGCCACCCTGGCGGGTCTGCTGGCCGTCCTGGGCGTCCAGCTGTGGCTGCTCGGCGCCCAGGGCGCGATCAACCTGCCGTTCAGCTCGCCGCTGGTGTTCTACGCACAGCTGGCGTTCGTACCCGAGTGGCTGTCCTACGTGCTGGCCGTCGTCGCCGCGGGCGGGCTGTTCGCCGGCCGCTGGTCCGAGGCCCGGCGGCGGGTCGCGGCCGGGCTCTCCGCCCGGTCCACACCGCTGCTGCTCACCCAGAGCGGGTTGGTACTCGCCGGCCTGCTCACGCTGGTGTGGTACCTCAACCTGGCCCGCGGCCTCGGCTGGATGTTCGTGGTCTTCGTGACGCTGGTGGTCGTGCTCGACCACCTGCTGCGGCGCACCGGCTGGGGCCGGGCGATCTACGCGGTCGGCGGCAACGCCGAGGCTGCCCGCCGCGCGGGCATCCGGGTCAATTCGGTACTGGTGTCCGCGTTCGTCCTCTGCTCGAGCCTCGCCGCGCTGGGCGGGGTTCTCGCCGCGGCCCGGCTGGCGGCCGCAAATCAGAGCACCGGCACCGCCGACGTCAACCTGAACGCCATCGCCGCCGCGGTGATCGGCGGTACCAGCCTGTTCGGCGGCCGGGGCAGCGCCTTCGCCGCGCTGCTCGGGGTGGTCGTCATTCAGTCGATCTCCAGCGGGCTGACGCTGCTCAACCTCGATTCCAGCTTCCGGTTCATAGTGACCGGCGTGGTCCTCGCGCTGGCCGTCGCACTCGATTCCGTCGCCCGACGGAGCCGAGCCAGCCACGGACGCGCCTGAGCCCCACCCGTCTCCGGCGCCCGGCTCGCAGCCCACGGCCGGGCGCCGGTTCCACCGCTTCTCCCAGGACGGACCGACTCGCATGCCCCGCCGGCACCGGATCACCGACGACCCACACCATCGCGCTCGCCCCCGCCTGAGGGACGGCGAGCGGCGGGTTTGCTCGCTGCACCCGTACACCCGCCGACCGTCCAGCGACCACCATGGCTAGCCACTGGACGACGACGTCGACCCCGGATCCGGACCCGGCCGACGGCGACGGCACCCGATCCGGCCGGCTGTTCGACCGCATCCGGGCGATCCGGTGGCGCTCACCCCGGGACTGGGGTATCGGCACCCGCCTGACCGTCGCGCTCATGCTCCCCGGCCTGCTCACTGCGGCGCTCGGCGGTCTCCGGATCGCGGACCTGACCGCGGGGGCGACCGAGTCGGAGCGCATCGTGCGCTTCGCCGCGCTCCAGCAGGACGTCACCGGCCTGATGCGCCACCTGCAGGCGGAGCGCCTGGCCGGCGTCTCGTTCGTGGCCGCGGGCCGGAGCGGGGATCCCCAGGTGCTGCTGGCCCACGGTGAGTCGGTCGACGAGGCGATCCGCACGGTGAAGGCCGGGCTGGCCGCCCTCATCGCCGAACATCCGCTGCCCGGGCTCCCCGTCGCCCAGCGGCAGGCCGCCGAGGCGTGGGCGCTGCTGCCGGAGCTCCGTGACCTGGCCGCGAACTCGGCGGCGCCGCCGACCACCGTCGTCACCCGTTACTCCGACATCCTGCGGCAGAGCGACCAGCTCAGCTCGACACTGCTGCTGGGCATCAACACGCCAGGGGTGAGCGCCCACGCCCGGATGATCGACCTCCTCTCCGGCCCGCGCCAGGAGACGACCCTGCAGCTCGCGCTGATCCAGGCGGCCACGGGATCGGCGGAGCCCTCCGGCACGGCTCTCACCGCGCTCGCTGCCAGCGACATCCGCCTCACCGACGGCCTCACGGACTTCCAGGACTTCCTCACCCCCGATCGCCGCGTCGAGTTCGCCTCGTTCGTGAGCGGTCGGTCGAACAACACCCGCAGCGTCACCGTGCAAGATGTGCTGAGGGAGGCACCGGACGGCCCTCCGCTGCCCGCGACGACGTCGCAGCGCACGGACCCGGTCCTCGGATCGGTCGTCGCGGAGATCGACACCGCACAGGAGCGGATCCGTGCCGAGCTGACCGGGGTGGCCCTGAACGACGTCTCGCGGACCACTGAGCTCGCCGTGCTCAACGTCGTGCTGCTGCTCGTCGCGCTGCTCACCGCAGCGGCGGTGGTAGCGCTGCTGGCGCGTGGACTGACCCGTTCGCTGCACCGGTTGCGCGACGCCGCACTCGAGGTCGCGCAGCGCAGGCTTCCCGCCACGGTCCTCGGACTGCGCTCGGGCAAGCTGGCGCAGGCCGCGGTCGAACCGATCCCGATCACCTCCGCGGACGAGATCGGCCAGGTGGCCCGAGCGTTCGACGCCGTCCACTCCGAGACCGTCCGCCTGGCGATCGAGCAGGCGACCATGCACGCCGAGATCAACACGACGTTCGTGAACCTGTCCCGCAGGGTGCAGGGGCTGGTCGACCGGCAGCTCGTCCACATCGAGGCGATGGAGAACCGCGAGCGGTCCCCCGAACAGCTCACCCAGCTGTTCCGCCTCGACCACCTGGCCACCCGGATGCGGCGGATGTGCGAGAGCCTGATGGTCCTGGCCGGGCACCGCCAGCCCAACCGCAACGCCCATCCGGTGCCGCTGCGGGAGGTGCTGCTCGCCGCGGTCTCCGCCGTCGAGCAGTACGACCGGATCACGGTGGCACCGGCGGCCGACCTCACGATCGCCAGCGGCGCCGCGAATGACATCATGCACATGCTCGCGGAGCTGCTCGAGAACGCCACCAGCATGTCGCCGCCCGACTCGCGCGTGGACGTGAGCAGCCTGCTGGACACGAACGGATCGGTCACCGTCGTCGTCGCCGACGAGGGGATCGGCATCGATCCCGACGAGCTCCGGCAGCTCAACGAGTCCCTGGATGCCGGGTGGGCTCCCACCATCCGGCTGACCAGCCGGATGGGTCTGTTCGTCGTGGGAAAGCTGGCTCGCCACCACGGCGTCACAGTCCGTCTCGCCCATCGGCAGCCGACCGGGATCGTCGCCCGGGTCACAGTCCCACCCGAGATCATCGACGGCCGGGACGGCGGCGACCGTCGCTACCGATCGCCTGTCGCACGCGACGTCCGGTTCACCGACTTCGTCGAGGTCGCGCCGACCCGCACCGAGAAGAAGGAGGCGGGTTCCGAATGACCACCCGCCGTCGACGGGACCTCCTCCGCCGACGAGCCGTCGCCGTCGGTCTCGTCCTGGCGGCAGGAGCCGCCGCATCCTGTGGCACGGACGCCGGCGCAGCACCGGGGGCCACGACAATCGCCTTCCTGATGCCCGACCAGGCATCGACCCGCTACGAGCAGCAGGACCGGCCGGCGTTCGAGGCCAGGCTCACCGCGCTGTGCCCCGGCTGCACGGTCGCCTACGGCAACGCCGACGGGGACACCGCGGCCCAGCACCGGCAGGCGCTCGACGCCCTGGACACGGGCGCCGCCGTCCTTGTCGTCGATCCGGTCGACTCGACCGCCGCCGTCGAGATCGTCGAGGCGGCACACGACCGGGGCGTGCCGGTCGTCGCCTACGACCGGCCCATGCCCGACGCCGGCGCCGACTTCTACATCTCCTACGACAACGAGGCCATCGGTGAGGCCATTGCAGCCTCGCTCGTCGAGCACCTGGAACTGACCGGGGCGAGCGGCGGGCTGGTCCAGGTGAACGGGTCACCGTCGGACGCCGCCGCCAGCCTGATCCGCAAGGGCATCCACGACGCGATCGACCCGTCCCGGTTCCCGCTGCTCGCGGAGCTCGATACCCCGGGATGGGAACCGGCGGCCGCCCAGGAGTGGATGGCCGGGCAGATCTCGCTGCACGGCGACCGGATCGTCGGAGTCGTCGCGGCGAACGACGGGACGGCGGGTGGCGTGATCGCGGCCTTCGCCGATGCCCGGATCCCGGTGCCGCCGGTCACCGGCAACGACGCCGAACTCTCCGCCGTCCATCGGATCGTCGTGGGCCGGCAGCACAACACGATCTCCAAACCGATCGACGTGGTCTCCACCGCAGCGGCGGAGGTGGCCTGGGCGTTCGCCCGTGGCGAGCAACCTGCGGCTGACACCACCTTGTTCGGGACGCCGTCCCTCTTGTTCTCCCCGACGCTGGTGACCCGCCAGAACCTGCGCAGAACGCTGGTCGAACCCGGGCACCTGGCGGTCGCCACGATGTGTCCGCCCGAGCTGGCCGACCACTGCGCCGATGCCGGGTTTGGCCCGTGATCACCGCACACCGGGGGCAGTCAGCCAGCGCGGCGGGTGCTGCACGCCGGGTGGCCTCTCCGGGATCGATCTGATCCCCCGTTGCCGATGGCTCGTCGGCGTCCGACACGCGGGGCTCACAGCATGCGATCGGTGAAGCCGGGCCGACGAGCTCGGCGTCACCCGGTACTGGGTGGCCGAGGACCACGGCCACGTCCTCGCGGTCACCGCCCTGGTCGGTGACCGCGACGTACCGGGCATCGGCCTGCTTCGGACCTACGCCGACGAGCGGGTGCGCGAGCCGGCCGTGACGGTCCGCCCGCTGTCGGTGGCCGAGGCCCCGCGGGACCGGATGGTGGTGCTGCTCGGCGGCTGAACGGCCCATCCGGCGCGGCGCGGAACGCAACCGCGAGGCCCCGTCGTCGTTAGGCGACGGTGGCCCGTCGTACGGCTCGTGCCCAGCGGCGCCCGGCCCGCCCGGCTCCCGGTGCGCTGCACGTCGTCGCACCCAGGTGCCCGCTGCTCGACGGGACGGGTCACCCAGCCCGTGTCCGCCGACCGGCCGAGGCAGGATGGGACGAGCGGCGGATGCTCCCCGGCCGGAACGGTCACGCACCGACGCACGACGCCCGTGACGTGCCGACATTCGAGTGATGTCGATCAGATCGGCACAACGCGACGCTCCGGCAAATCGTTGGCCGGACGAGCGCGACGATTCCGGAGCCCGACCCCTACGGCGGGCTCCCCCGACGACCGGACCGTGAGGAGAAGCGGTTGACCGCAGGCCCGCCCCCGCCCCCGCGGTCCCGGCGTTCCGTCGACCTGGCCGATCCGTACGATTCCGAACAGCCGGGCCGGGGCGTCCGCACGGCCGAACGCGCTGGTGTCCGCCACCACAGCGACGATCACCGCGACAGCGACGCTATCGCCCGGCCGGAGCACGGCGAAGCCGGCTCGCGGGGCCGGCACGACTCCGGGGAGCACGCCCGGCCGGGACGTTCCGGTGGCGTCCCCAGGCACGGCCGCCCTGCCCCCGACGGCGACCGCTCCTTCCCCGACGCCGGCCGCACGCCCGACGGGCTCGCCGGGCCCGCACCGCAGCAGTGCGGCCCCGCACCGTCGCAGCGCCCCGGGGCGGCGCCCGCGGACCGCCCGGCACCGCAGCGGCACGCGGCACCGCGGCAGCCGGGTGGGGCCGCCGCCCCCGGCGGACCCGCCGGACCGGCACGCCCCCCGGACTCGCCCCCCTCGTCCGCCGGCGCGCAGCACTCGGGCGGCGCACCGATCCCCGTCACGAACGGCCGGAGCGCCCCGGGGACCGGGAGCCCGACCAGGGTCGGGCTCCGCGTCCGTGGCGGCACCGTGCCGCGCGAGCCCGGTGCCGGTGCACCGCCGGCCGGGCCGGGCCGCTCCCCCGTCCCCGGCAGGCCGCCCCCCGCCGGGCGTCCCTCCGGCGCGCCGGCGCCCGCCCCGGGAACCGGCGACCGTGGCCCGGCAGCCGGCCGGGCCCCGGCAGTCCCGGGGGATCCCGCAGTCCCCGGGACTCCGGCAGCTCCCGCGCGTTCGGCAGCCCCCGCAGTACCGGCAGGTCCGCCCTCGGCACGGCCGGCGGGGTCCCGCCCCGCCGCGGACCCGGCGGGCCGCACCCCCGCAGCCCCGGCACCACGGACCGGCGACGTCGCGGCGCACCGGAGTGGCAGGCGGCGCCGCCCCGCACCGGCGACCGGGCAGCCGACTGCGGCCGCCGACGCCGGCACCACCGCCATCGCGGCACCGGGCGACGGCGGCACCACCGCGATCGCCGTTCCGGACGACACCGCGCTCACCGCACCGCACCGCCGGCGCCGCCGCGCCGAGCCGGAGCGTCCCCTGGACCGCCTGGTCGCGCTCGTCGGGCCCGGGGTCGGCACCGTCCGACGCCGGCTGGGCATCCTCGACGCCGACGCCAAGGCCGCGCTCACCCCGCAGCAGCGGACGGCGCGCCGTCGCAAGCAGGTGCGCTACTCGCTGGCCGGCGGGGCGGCGTCGATCGTGCTGCTGCCGCTGCTGCTGCTCGGCATCGGCTGGCTGATCTTCCCGATCCCCAGCCCGGACGACGCCGTCAACAACCAGATCGCGACCGTGTCCTACACCGACGGCGAGCAGCTCGCCCGGCTGGTCCCCGAGCAGGGCAACCGGATCAAGGTGTCGATGGACGCGATCCCGGTGCACGTACGCGAGGCCGTGCTCGCGGCCGAGGACCGGACGTTCTACTCGAACCCCGGCTTCGACATCACCGGGATCCTGCGCGCCGTGCTCAACCAGCTCACCGGCGGCGCGGGCGGCGGCTCGACGATCACCCAGCAGTACGTCAAGAACACCCTGGTCGGCAACGACGCGACGTACTGGCGCAAGTACAAGGAACTGATCGTCTCGCTGAAGGTCTCCGGGCAGAAGTCGAAGGACGAGATCCTCAACGACTACCTGAACGCGATCTACTTCGGGCGCGGCGCGTACGGCATCGAGTCCGCCAGCATCGCCTACTACGGCAAGCCCGCCGCCGATCTCACCCCGAGCGAGGGTGCGCTGCTGGCCGGGATCATCCAGTCGCCGTCCAACTGGGACCCGGCGAACGCACCGGACCGGGCCCGGCAGCGCTGGGCGTTCGTGCTGGACGGCATGTCCCAGCAGGGCTGGATCTCCCGGGAGGACCGGGACGCCGCGCAGTTCCCGGCGACGATCCCGCCGGAGAACACCTCGCGGTCGTCGTCACTGACCGACGAGCGCGGGCACATCCTCAACGCGGTCCGGTCCGAGCTGGGATCGCTGGGCATCTCCGAGCAGGCGTTCGCGCAGGGCGGCCTGCAGGTCACCACGACCGTCGACCCGCAGCGCCAGCAGCAGCTCACCGACGCGGTGCGCGCCGAGATGGAGGGCCAGCCCGAGGAGCTGCGCACCGGCGCCGTCGCGATCGACCCGCGGACCGGCGGGATCGTCGCCTACTACGGCGGGGAGAACGGCACCGGTCTCGACTACGCGCGCGTGCTCAAGCAGCCCGGCTCGACGTTCAAGCCGTTCGCCGTGCTCGCCGGCCTGCTGGAGGACCCGCCGATCGGCCTGGGCACCGAGTTCGACGGCTCCGAGCGGCCCGGCCTGCGCAACGCGGAGGGCGCCAACTGCCCCACCTGCGACCTCAAGCAGGCGATGACGATCTCCAACAACGTCGTCTTCACCAAGCTCGCCGCCCAGGTCGGGCCGCAGAAGGTCGCCGACGCGGCCCGGCTGGCCGGGATCACCGCGTCCCTGGACAACCCGGACGCGCGGCTCCCGCTGGGGAACAAGGAGGTCACCCCGGTCCAGCTCGCGTCGGCGTACGCGACGATCGCCGCCGGCGGGGTCTGGCACGCGCCGCACCTGGTCTCCAAGGTCGTCGACTCGGAGGGCCGGGTGCTCTACGAGTACTCCCCCGGCGAGGGCGAGCAGCGCTTCCCCGAGCAGGTCGCCCGCAACGTCACCGAGACGATGCTGAACGTCCTGCCCAACGACGGCCTGCAGCTGCCCCGCGGGCAGGAGGCGGCCGGCAAGACCGGCACCGTCCAGTCCCGCTTCGAGGGCCAGAACAACGACGCCTGGTTCGCCGGGTTCACCCCCGGGCTGGCCACCTCGGTCTGGGTCGGGACCGACCGCAACGACCCCATCCGGGACGCCTCCGGCACCCCGATCAGCGGCAAGGACCTGCCCGGCGACATGTGGCAGGAGTTCATGTCCAGCGCGGTCCGCACCGGCGAGGTCGCCGAGTTCCCGACGTTCCGCGCGATCGGGCGGCCGCCGTCGACGCTCGGCCCGAACGAGCCGACCGAGACGCCGGAGCCGACCCCGGCGAGCAGCGCGCCCCCGACCCCCACGCCGCCGCCGGAGGAGCAGCTCCCCCCGCCGCCCGAGGAGCTGCCCGAGCCGCCGCCGGAACAGGACCAGCCGGCCGTCACCCCGGAGCCGGGCGCCGAGCCGTTGCTCGGCCCGTCCGACAGCCAGCCCGGCGAGGATGCCGGGCGCGCCCCGGAACCCACCGTCGGCTGACCCGGCGCCGGGCCGGTGCCTCGCCCGACGGAACCTGCCCGCGGCGGCGTCGCCGGGCTACCGTGGAGACCGTGACCGGAGCGCGCCATTACGAGGTGGTGGCCTGGCGGGCGGACCGCAGGCTCACCCTCTACGTGCCCGGGATCGAGGCGTCCACCACGGTCGACGATCCGCGCGCCGCCGAGGACGCGGTCCGTGACCTGATCGCCGACCTGACCGGCACCGACCGCGGCGACATCACCTGCGACATCCGGCTCGGCCGGCCCTGGCGCTCCGGGATCTAAGCCGGCTCAGCGCGCCGCCGGCGGGACCAGGATCCCGGCCGCGACCTCCTGCACCGCCGCGGTGAGCGCGTCCAGCACGGTGGTGCTCAGCTTCCAGTGCTGCCAGTAGAGCGGCACGTCGAGATACCGCTGCGCGTCCAGCAGCACGATCCAGCCGCGGTCGGCGGACGCGCGGGCCGGGACGTCGGTGAACATCCCCCAGCCGAGCCCGGCCCGGATGGCGTCGTGGTAGCCGTCGGCGGCGGGCACCCGGTGCGCCGTCCCGGTGCACGGCCGGTGCGTGAGCTGCCGGACGAAGCGGGTCTGCAGGCGGTCCTTCGTCCCGAAGTCGACCCGCGGTGCGAGCGGGAACGCCTCGGCCGGGTCGCGGCCGGCGAACCAGCGGTCGTACACCGCGCGGGCGGCGACCGGCCGGTAGCGGGTCGCCCCGATCGGCTGCACCGCGCAGCCCTGGACCGCCGCGGCCGACGTCGTCACCGCCCCGACCACGGCGCCCTCCCGTAGCAGCGCCGCGGTGTGCTCCTCGTCGTCGATGTGCAGGTCCAGGCGCACCCCGTGGCGCTGCGCGAGCGGCACGACGGCGCGCAGGAACCAGTGCGTGACCGAGTCCGCGTTCACCGCGATCGGCAGGTGCACCGTCCCGGCCGGATCGTGCCCACCGAGATCGCGCGCCACCTCCCCCTCCAGCAGGGCGACCTGCCGGGCCAGCCGGAGCAGCGTCCGGCCCGCCTCGGTGGCGGTGCACGGCCGGGACCGGCGGACCAGGATCTGCCGGGCCTGCCGTTCCAGCGCCTTGATCCGCTGGGACACCGCGGACGGGGTGATCGCCAGCCGCTCGGCCGCCGCCTCGAAGCTGCCCTGCTCGACGACCGCGCTCAGGGTCGCCAGCCGGTCCCGGTCGTACATGAAGCAATTCTAAGCTTCATGACCGAACATGAACTGCTGCGGGGATCCGCAGGTACCCGGCCTAGCGTCCGGACCGTGAGCGTGGTGGTGGGTTTCGGGACCGGGTTTGTCACTGATCGCGGCGATCGGGGCGCAGAACGCGTTCGTGCTGCGCCAGGGGCTGCGCCGGGAGCACGTGCCGGCCGTGGTCTCGTTCTGCGTGCTGGCCGATCTGCTGCTGGTGACGGCCGCCGTCGCCGGCGTCGGGCTGGTGCTCGGCGAGGTGCCGGGGCTGGCCGAGGCGGTGCGCTGGGGCGGGGTGGCCTACCTGGCCGGTTACGGGCTGCTGGCGCTGCGCCGGGCGCTGCGGCCGGGCGTCCTCACCACCGACCGGACGGGTGCGGCCCGGCCGCTGGCGCCGGTGCTGGGCACCGCCGCCGCGCTGACCTTCCTGAACCCGCACATGCTGCTGGACCTGCTCGTCCTCGGGTCGCTGGCCGCCGCGCACGGGGACGGCCGGTGGGCGTTCGCCGCCGGGGTCGTCGCGGCCAGCCTGCTCTGGTTCGCCGGCCTCGGCTTCGGTGCGTCCCGCCTGGCCGGGCTGTTCGCTCGGCCGTCCGCCTGGCGGGTGCTCGACGGCGCCGTCGCCGTGGTGATGCTGGGGCTCGCCGCCGGTCTCGCACTCGTCTGAGACCCGCGGTCGCGGTCGGCGCCGTGCCGTCGCCGCGCCCGGGTGGGCCGGTTCCGGGCGCCGGGCCGCGCGCGACGCCATGGCCGTGCACCCGCAGCAGCTGCCGGAGCAGCCGCGACCCTGGCACGATGCCGTGATGGACGGGGAGTACCGGCCGGCGCGACCGCCGGCCGCGCTGCGTCCCTTCGTGCTGCGCTACCTCGGCTACCGGGAGGAGTCCGCGGTGCCGGTGCAGCGGCGGCAGGCGCCCGCCGCGGGCATCGCGCTCGTCATCGGGTTCCATCCGCTGGAGCTGTCCGGCCCGGCCGTCGGCAGGACGACGACGGCCGCGTTCGTCGGCGGGCTCGGCGACAGCTGGGTGCTGACCCGGTTCACCGGACCGCAGGCCGGGGTCCAGGTCGATCTGACCCCGATCGGGCTCTACACCCTGCTCGGCGGCCGGGCCCTGCCGAACGGCGCCGTCCCCGCACTGGACGAGCTGGCCGATCCGGTGCTGTCCGCGCTGCCCGAGCGGCTCGCCGCCGCACCGGACTGGCCGGCGCGCTTCGCGCTGGTCGACGAGGTGCTGGCCGGGCGGCTGCTGGACGTGCGGGCCCGCCGCCCGGCGCCGGAGGTGGTGCACTCCTGGCACCGGCTCGCCGCCACCGGCGGGCGGGTCCCGGTGTCCGCGCTGGCCGCCGAGACCGGCTGGAGCCGCAGGCACCTGCAGTCCCGGTTCTCCACCCAGATCGGGATCGGCCCGCGCACCGCGGGCCGGGTGCTGCGCTTCTCGCGGGCGTCCGGGCTGGTCTCGGGCAGCCGGGTGCCGCTGGCCGAGATCGCCGCGACCTGCGGCTACGTCGACCAGGCGCACCTGAGCCGGGAGTTCCGCGCGCTCGCCGGTGTCACCCCCGGCGGGTTCCGCGCCGAGTGGGCCGGGTTCCCGTTCGTACAAGACGGGCTCCCGGCCGCCGAGCAGGATCGGACAGCATGAGCATCCACACCACACTCCGCTACGACGACCCGCGCGCCGCGATCGACTTCCTCACCTCCGCGCTCGGCTTCCGCGAGCTGAACGCGCACGCCGGCGACGGCGGCGTGATCGCGCACGCCGAGCTGGCCTGGGACGACGGCGACGACACCGCGGTGCTCGCGCTCGGCGCCCGCCGCGGCGCCGACGACCGGTTCGACACCGGACGCGCCGTCCTCTACCTGACCTGCGACGACCCGGACGCCCTGCACGCCAGGGCGGTCGCCGCCGGGGCCCGGGTGGTGATGGAACCGGTCGACCAGGACTACGGGTCGCGCGAGTTCGCGGTGGCCGATCCGGAGGGCAACGTCTGGTCGGCGGGGACGTACCGGATGACCGGATGACGGCCCGGCACCCCGATCCCGCCGATCCGCTGCCCTGGCTGCGGGAGATCTGCCTGTCGCTGCCCGAGGTCACCGAGAAGATCAGCCACGGGTCGCCGTCCTGGTTCGTGAAGCGGATGTTCGTCAGCTACGCCGAGCACCATCACGGGCACCCGCACATCGCGTTCTGGTGCGCCGCGCCGCCGGGGGTGCAGGAGGAGCTGGTCGCCGAGGATCCGGCCCGGTTCTTCCGGCCGGCCTACGTCGGGCACCGGGGCTGGCTCGGGGTGGTGCTCGACGGGACCGGCGAGCAGGCCGCCGACCGCGACGAGATCACCGAGATCGTCACCGACGCCTACCGCCAGGTCGCGCCGACACGGCTCGCCGGGGCCTGAGCGCCGGGCTTCCGCGGGGCCCGCCCACGTCCGCGGACCCGGGCGAGGCGCCGCGGCCCCGGGCGGAGCACCGCTTAGCATGATCGACCGTGCCCGCGACGACGCTGCTGGAACTCGACGGCCTCCGGTACGAGTTCGACGACGTGCCCGGTTCCCCCGATCTCGCGCCGCTGCTGTTCCTGCACGAGGGCCTCGGCTCGGTCGGCCTGTGGCGCGGGTTCCACCGGCGGATCGCGGCGGAGAGCGGCCGGCGCACCGCCGCCTACTCGCGGCTCGGGCACGGCCGTTCGGACCGTCCGCGTACCCCGCCGACGACGTCGTTCATGGCGACCGAGGCGGCCGTCGTCGTCCCGGCGCTGTGCTCGGCGCTGGACCTGCGCCGTCCGGTCCTTCTCGGGCACTCCGACGGCGGGACGATCGCGCTGCTGACCGCGGCCCGGCTCGACGTGTCCGGGGTGGTCGTCCTGGCCCCGCACGTGCTGGTCGAGGACTTCGCGCTGGCCGAGATCCGGGCCGCGCGGACCGCGTTCGAGCAGGGTGACCTGCGCAGCCGGATGGCCCGCCACCACGACGACCCGGACGCCGCCTTCCGCGGCTGGAACGACATGTGGCTGGCCGAGGAGTTCCGGGCCTGGGACGTCCGGGACGAGCTGTCCGCGATCACCGCACCGGTGCTCGGGATCCAGGGCCACGACGATCCGTACGGCAGCATCGTGCACGTCCGCAGCGTCGCGGAGCGGGCGGCGGGCCCGGTCACCGTGACCGAGCTGCCGTGCCGGCACTCGCCGCACCTGGAGCTGCCGGACGAGACCGCCGCCGCGATCACCGGCTTCCTCGCCGACCTCCGGTGACCGGCCGCACACTCCTCAGTGTGCGCCCCACCCCGTCCAGCGCCCCGGGACCAGCACGAGCACGTCCCCGTCCGGCGGCTCGGCGGCGTACGGCGGGTACTTCGCCACCAGAGCCGCGATCGCCCGCCGGTACAGCTCGCCGTCGGTGTGCAGCTCGGCGACGGCGTCGACCCGGACCCACCACAGCTGCGACCAGTCGTCGTCGTAGTGGTCGGCGAGCAGACCCACCCGCGGATCGGCGGCGACGTCGCGCAACCGGGCCAGCCGGGTGTGCCGCTTCGCCTTGACCCGGTCCACCGCGGACACCACCATGCCGTCGACCAGCGCGAACGTGATGGGCACCAGTCTCGGGGTGCCGTCGGTGTGCCGGATCGTGGCGAGCCGGGCGACCCGGGCGGAGCCGAGCAGCTCGGCGGCGGCGGACTGCGACAGTGCGGGCATCGCCGGTCAGTCTGGCCGCCCGGGAACAGCACCGCCACCCTGATTGTTGATCGTGCAACCACCACCGAATCCGGGAGGATCCGATGCCCGCCGTCACCGTCACCGACGTCAGCACGCTGCCCCGCGTCCCCGAGCCGGGCCCGACCGACCTCGACCGCGGCGTCCGCTCCGTCACCACCGCCCCGAAGGGCTACGAGGGCGAGGGCTTCCCGGTCCGCCGCGCGTTCGCCGGCGTCGACCTGCGCGATCTCGATCCGTTCCTGCACATGGACCAGATGGGCGAGGTCGAGTACGCGCCGGGCGAGCCGAAGGGCACCTCCTGGCACCCGCACCGCGGCTTCGAGACGGTCACCTACATCATCGACGGCACCTTCGAGCACGGCGACTCGCACGGCGGCGGCGGCACCATCACCGACGGCGACACCCAGTGGATGACGGCCGGCTCCGGCCTGCTGCACATCGAGCGCCCGCCGGAGGCGCTGGTCCGCACCGGCGGGCTGTTCCACGGCCTGCAGCTGTGGGTGAACCTCCCCGAGCAGGACAAGTGGCTGCCGCCGAAGTACCAGGACCTGCGCGGCGGCGAGTCCGCGCTGGTCGCGAGCGCGGACGGCGGCACGCTGCTGCGGGTGATCGCCGGCGACGTCGCCGGGGTATCCGGGCCGGGCGCGACGCACACCCCGATGGCGATGGTGCACGCGACCGTCTCCCCCGGCGGCGAGCTGCGGCTGCCCTGGCCGCGCCCGTTCAACGCGCTCGTCTACGTCCTGGGCGGCTCCGGCACGGTCGGCGCCGACCGGCGGCCGATCCGCACCGGCCAGCTCGCGGTGTTCGGCCCCGGCGACACGATCACCGTGGGCGGCAACGTCTCCCAGGAGTCCCGGCATCCGGCGTTCGACGTCGTGGTGCTCGGCGGGCTGCCGATCCGGGAGCCGATCGCCTGGGCCGGCCCGTTCGTGATGAACACCGAGGCCGAGGTGCGCCAGGCGTTCGAGGACTACCAGCGCGGGCGGCTCGGCGTCGTCCCGTCCGACTACGTGCCGCACGGCTCGCTGCCCGGCTCATTCAGCTAGCTCAACTTCCGGGTTGAATACGGGCCGGTTCTCCGCTAGCTTCTTGTTCAACCGAAAGGTTGAGCAAGGAGGGGACGTGGAGGACCGGCTCTCGAAGGTGTTCGCCGCACTGGCGGATCCGCTGCGCCGCGACATGGTGGCCCGGCTGGCCGCCGACGACGCGACGGTCAACGAGCTCGCCGAGTCCTACGACGTCTCCCTGCAGGCCGTGTCGAAGCACATCAAGGTGCTCCAGGACGCGGGGCTGGTCCGGCGCAGCCGGGAGGCCCAGCGGCGTCCGGTGCACCTCGAGGCAGAGGTGTTCGACCTGATGACGGCCTGGATCGAGCGGTACCGGCGGCAGGTCGAACAGCGCTACCGGCGCCTCGACGACCTGCTGGCCGAGGAGTCGTCCGGAACCAGCGAGGGAGCAGCGTCATGAGCGGCACCACCACCCGTGAGACCACCATCGAAGCCGTCGCGGACCTTCCGATGGTCCGCGTCACCCGCGAGTTCGACGCCCCGCCGGACCGGGTCTTCGACGCGCACGTCGACGTCGAGAAGGTGCGGCGCTGGCTCGGCCCGCGCAACCTGACGATGACCGTGCAGCGCTGGGACGCCGAGACCGGCGGCGGCTACCGCTACACGCACGCCGACGCCGACGGCGAGTACCGCTTCTACGGATCGTTCCACGAGGTCAGGGCGCCGGAACGGATCGTGCAGACGTTCACCTTCGAGGGCTTCCCGGACGGTGTCTGCCTGGAGACCCTCACCGTCACCCCGCTCGACGGCGGCCGCAGCCGGCTGGTCGGCACGTCACTGTTCGACTCCTTCGAGGCCCGCGACGGGATGCTCGCCTCCGGCATGGAGGTCGGGGTGCGGGAGGGCTACGAGCAGCTCGACGAACTGCTCGCCGCGGGCTGAGCAGCCGGCTGGGCGGTGGCGCGTTCCCGGTAGGCGGCCGGGGTCAGTCCGGTCTCCCGCTTGAACACCTGGCCGAAGTGCGACGGCCCGCGGAAGCCCCAGCGGGCCCCGATCGCCGCCGCGGGCACCGCGGCCGCCGAGGGGTCGGCCAGGTCGCGGCGGCACATCTCCACCCGCCGGGACCGGATCCACGCCGCGGCACTGGTGCCGGTCCCGGCGAACAGGTTGTGCAGGTGCCGGGGCGAGACGTAGTGCGCGGCGGCGATCCCGGCCGGGCTGAGATCGGGATCGCCGAGATGGGCGTCGACGTGCGCCTTGATCCGGTCCAGCAGGTCGCAGCGCGGCTGCGGCTCGGCCCCGGCGGCGGTCCGCAGCAGCACCCCGACCAGGTCCATCGCGCCGCGCATGGCGAGCGCCCCGTGCGGGCCCAGCGCGGGCAGGTTCCGGTTGAGGCTGATCACGGTGTCCCACACGGTGGCCGCCAGCCCGGCCCGGTAGTCGAACGCGGTCGCGGTGATCCCGGTCAGCGGCTCGCCGCCGCGCGGCTCGACGCGCTCGTGCCCGAACCGCACGCACAGCGCCCGGTACCCGTCGGCGGCGACCACCCGGACCGGGCGGGACGCGTCGTAGAGCGCGTACCGGCCGGGCCCGAGCACCGCCGTCCGCCCGTCCTGGGTCACCCGGGAACCGCCGGCGAGCTGCAGGCTCAGCACGTAGCAGCCGGTGTCGGCGACGGCGATCTCACCGGCGTCCCGGTCGGCGGCGTGCCCGGCGCCGCTGAGCGTCACCAGATCGACGCCGTCCGCCGAGCGGGTCCCGACCGACCCGGTGAACAGCTGCGGCCGCTCGCACTCGAAGCCGAACCCGGCGATGCCCTCGCGGACCGCGGCCGTCCACGGCACGAACCGCTGCACGGCCCCGGCCGCCGGGACGGCGTCGGCGAGATCGGTCGTCGTCACCCGGTGGCCCACGATCGCCCACGGTAGCCCGCCGTGCACGGACACGACAGGTCCCTGCGCTGCCCGCCGATGCGCACCGGGCGGCCCGGTTCCTACCGTCGGGACCGACCGATCCGGCGACACAGCGGAGGCTCAGCCATGGCCCATGTCGAGGGCTCGCACCACGTGACCCTGTCCGTGGGACACGCCCAGGAGGACGTCGACTTCCACGTCCGGATCCTGGGGATGCGCTTCATCAAGCGCACCGTGCTCTTCGACGGGTCACTGCCGATCTACCACCTCTACTACTCCAACGCCGACGGCGACCCGTCCAGTGTGGTCACCACGTTCCCGTGGGCGCAGGCGGGCCAGTTCGGCACCCGCGGCACCAACCAGGCCCGCGAGGTGCTGCTGTCGGTCCCGGAGGGCTCGCTGGAGTTCTGGTCCCGCCGGCTGACCGCGCACGACGTCGAGGTGGCCGACACCGAGCGGTTCGGCCGCAGGCGGCTGGCGTTCCGGCACCCGTCCGGCATCGAGTACGTGTTCGTGCCGAACGCGGCCGACCCGCGGACCGGCCATCCCGGCCACGGCGTCCCGCCGGAGCACGCGATCCACGGCATCCACGGCGTCGGGCTGCACGTCACCACCCCGGACCGGATGGTCGAGTTCGCCGACGAGTCGTTCTTCGCCCAGGGCGCCCCGGTCGAGGAGGGCGACGTCGCCGCCCTGCAGATCGGCGACGCGAAGTTCGGCAACCACCTGGAGATCACCGTCAACCGGCGCGACGACCAGGGTACCTGGCGCTACGGCGCGGGCACCCACCACCACTTCGCGTGGAACGTGTCGGACCTGCGCAACCAGGACGAGGTGAAGTTCGCGATCGAGGGGGCCGGCTACACCGACATCTCCGAGCTGAAGGACCGCAAGTACTTCAAGAGCGTCTACGTCCGGACGCCCGGCGGGGCGCTGTTCGAGCTCGCCGTCCCCCATCCCGAGGGCGGCTGGACCTGCGACGAGTCCCCGCAGGAGCTCGGCACCCGGTTCCAGCTCCCCGAGCAGTTCGAGCACCGCCGCGAGGAGATCTTCGGCAGGCTCGAGCCGATCGAGATCTGATGCTCCGCTGGGGCGACCCGGCCGCCCCGGTCACGGTGCTCGCCCTGCACGGGCGGGACCGCGACCCGGCGGACATGCGGGCGACGGCGAGCCCGTTCGGGCCGGTCCCGGCGCGGTTCGCGGCACCGCGCGCGCCCGGCGGCTCCTGGTACCCGAAGCCGTTCCTGGAGCCGTTCGAGGAGAACCGGGCCGCCCTGCAGGCGGCGCTCGACATGGTCGACGACCGGCTGGACCGGTTCGCCGCCGAGGGCCACGACCGGGACCGGGTGGTGCTCTGGGGCTTCTCCCAGGGCGCCTGCCTGGCCGCGCACCACGTGCTCGCCCGCCGCACCGCCCCGCTCGCCGGGCTGGTGCTGTTCACCGGCGGCTTCGTCGGCCCGGACCCGCTGCCCGCGCCGCCGCCGGGATCGCTGGCCGGCACCCCGGCGGTGCTGCGGTCGATCGCCGACGACCCGTGGGTGCCGCGCCGCCGGGTCGAGCAGACCGCCGCGCTGCTCACCGCCGGCGGCGCCGAGGTGGACCTGCGGATCGAGCCCGGCGACGAGCACGTGATCACCGACGAGGCGTGCTCGGCGGCCGCGGCGCTCCTGCGTGCGCTCGCTGTCGGGGGTGGCCTCTAGCGTGGGGGTGTGCTCGTCGTCCACGCCCTCCACTCCCCCGGTCGCGGTGTGCTGCTCTGGGCGGAGGACGGCGAACGTCCGGCCCGCACCACCCGGCGGTCGCTGCGCACCGCCCGCCCGCACCCGTTCGCGGTGCCGTCCGACGAGCTGGCCGCGGTGCACCCGGGCCGCAACGCCTCGGTCACGGTGCTGCTGCCCTCCCACCCGGGCGGCCCGCAGGACTCCCCCGGCCTGGTCCGGTCGGCCGCCGGTGCCCGCTCCCGCAGCGCCCTCACGCTGGCACCGTGGACGGTCCCGGCGGTGCTGGTCGATCCGTCCGAGCTGACCGACCTGTCGGCCGACGTGCGCTACGGCGACGACGTCGCCCATCTCGCGGAGCTGGCGGCGTTCGCCGCGGAGCTGGCCGCCCGCGGGCGGGTGCTGCCGGTGCTGCGCACCGAGGCCGGCCGGCCGGTGGCCCGCTGGCGGCCGGTGGTCCAGGGGCTCGACGCGGTGGCCCGGGCCGATCTGGTGCGCAGGCTGCCGCCGGTGGCCCGCGCCGAGCAGCGGCGCCCGGGCGACGCCGCCGGTGCCGACCCGGAGGAGCTGGTGGACTCGGCGCTGTCCGGGTTCACCGACGCCGCGGTCCGCGAGCGGCTGGGCCGGTCGCCGTCGATGCCGGTGCCGCTGCCCGCGCGGCCGGACTCGGCGGCCGCGCTGCTGCACGCCCTCACCGGCCCGGACCCGGTGGTCGCCGCCGGATCGGCCGGGCTCGGCGCGCTGCGCGACGCGATCGACGAGTGGGCCGGTGTCGGCCGCGAGCAGCCCGGCGCGGGCACCGCGCTGTTCCGGCTGGCGGAGGTCTCGTCGATGCACGACCCGGCCGATCCCGGGCCGGACCAGCTGGACCAGACCGGCGACGGCACCCGCTGGGAGCTGCAGTTCGTGCTGCAGTCCACCGAGGACCCCAGTCTGCAGGTCGACGCCGCCGACGTCTGGGCGGGCGCCGCCGACGACCTGGTCACCGGCGCGCAGGAGGTGCTGCTCGCCGAGCTGGGCCGGGCCGCGCAGGTGCTGCCGGCGCTGGTCAGGGCCCTGCGCAGCCCCCGGCCCGCCGAGCTGCCGCTCGACGTCGATGGCGCGCACCGGTTCCTCACCCGGGACGCGCCCGCGCTGCTGGCCGCCGGGTTCGGCGTCGCCCTGCCGCGCGGCTGGGACGGCGCGCGCACGCTCGGGCTGAAGCTGTCGGCGTCGTCGTCGGCGGCGCCCGGCGTGGTCACCCGGGGCGGTCTGGGCCGCGACGAGCTGGCCACCTTCCGCTGGTCGATCGCGGTCGGCGACGACGAGCTGGGCGAGACGGAGATCGCCGCGCTGGTCGCCGCGAAGGCGCCGCTGGTCCGGCTGCGCGGGCGCTGGGTCGCGGTCGACGCGGACGCGCTGGCCCGCGGCCTGGACTTCCTGCGCCGGTCCCGGGACCGCACGCCGACCGTGCACGACGTGCTGGCCGCCGCCCGGGGCGACGTCGACGCGCCGCTGCCGGTGACCGACGTGCAGGCGCACGGGCGGCTCGGCGAGCTGCTCGACGGGACCGCGGACCGCGACCTGGAGCCGCTGCCCTCGCCGCCGGGGTTCACTGCGACGCTGCGCCCCTACCAGGAGCGGGGGGTCGCCTGGCTGGCGTTCCTGTCCTCGCTCGGGCTGGGCGCCTGCCTGGCCGACGACATGGGCCTGGGCAAGACCGTGCAGCTGCTCGCCCTGGAGGCGCACGACCGGGCGCCCGGGGACGGCGCGGCCGGGGCGCCGACGCTGATCGTCTGCCCGATGTCGATGGTCGGCACCTGGCAGCGCGAGGCCGCCCGGTTCGCCCCGGCGCTGCGGGTGCACGCCCACCACGGCGCCGGCCGGCCGCGCGGCGCTGCGCTGCACGAGCGGCTCGGCGCGGCCGACCTGGTGGTCACCACCTACGCCACGGCCACCCGGGACGCCGACGACCTGCGGCTGTGGCGGTTCCACCGGCTCGTCCTCGACGAGGCCCAGATGATCAAGAACTCGTACGCCGCGGCGTCCCGCACGATGCGCTCGCTGAACGCGGCGCACCGGATCGCGCTGACCGGCACCCCGATGGAGAACCGGCTGGCCGAGCTGTGGTCGGTGCTGGACTTCCTGAACCCGGGCATGCTCGGCGTGCCCGAGGTGTTCCGGCAGCGGTTCGCGGTGCCGATCGAGCGGCACGGCGACGCCGGCGCGGCGCGCACGCTGCGCCGGGTCACCCGCCCGTACCTGCTGCGCCGGGTCAAGACCGATCCGACGGTGATCGACGACCTGCCGGAGAAGATCGAGATCGTGCAGGACCACCGGCTCACCCGCGAGCAGGCGTCGCTGTACCGCACGGTCGTCGACGACATGATGGAGCGGATCGAGGGCAGCGACGGCATCGAGCGCCGCGGCAACGTGCTGGCGGCGATGAGCAAGCTCAAGCAGGTCTGCAACCATCCCGCGCAGCTGCTGCACGACGGGTCGCCGATCCGCCGGG
Organism: Pseudonocardia sp. DxW; assembly: GCF_058448985.1. NCBI lineage: Bacteria > Bacillati > Actinomycetota > Actinomycetes > Pseudonocardiales > Pseudonocardiaceae > Pseudonocardia > Pseudonocardia sp. DxW. Next base: position 168,872 of record NZ_JBZFLK010000002.1, read on the forward strand.
CCGGCGGGCGGCACCGCTCCGGCAAGGTCGCCCGGCTGGAGGAGATCCTGGAGGCGGTGCTCGCCGCCGGCGACAAGGCGTTGCTGTTCACCCAGTACACCGAGTTCGCGGCGATGCTGCGCCCGCATCTGTCGGCGCGGTTCGACACCGAGGTGTTTTATCTGCACGGCGGCACGCCGAAGAAGCGGCGCGACGAGATGGTCGCCCGGTTCCAGGGGCCGGACGGGCCGTCGGTGTTCCTGCTCTCACTCAAGGCGGGCGGCACCGGGCTGACGCTGACCGCGGCGAACCACGTGATCCACCTGGACCGCTGGTGGAACCCGGCCGTCGAGGACCAGGCCACCGACCGGGCGTTCCGGATCGGGCAGAAGCGGTCGGTGCAGGTCCGCAAGTTCGTCTGCCCGGGCACCGTCGAGGAGCGGATCGACACGTTGGTGGCGTCGAAGCGGTCGCTGTCGGACATGGTCGTCACCGACGGCGAGGACTGGCTGACGTCGCTGTCGGTCACCGAGCTGCGCGAGGTCTTCGCGCTCGGCGCGGACGCGGTGGCCGACGCCGAGGAGCAGGAGGGTCCCGATGAGTGACCGGCCGTTCTGGGCGCAGGAGGACTACCCGGGCGGGCGCCCGATCCGGGTCGAGGGCGGCATCCGGATCCACGCCCCGAAGGGGCCGGTGGCCCGGACCTGGTGGTCGGGGCGGTTCCTGTCGGTGCTCGAGCAGCTCGGCGTCGGCGGGCGGCTGTCCCGCGGGCGGACCTACGCCCGCTCCGGCCAGGTGGTGTCGTTCGAGGTCGACGCGGGCGCCGCCGTCGCGCTGGTCCAGGGCACCCGGCCGCAGCCCTACCGGGTGCGGATCGGGTTGCGGGTCTGGGACAAGCCGGAGTGGCGCCGGGTCGAGGAGGCGCTGGCCGCCGACGCCTGGTACGCGGCGGCGCTGCTCGCCGGGACGGTGCCGACCGACATCGAGGAGCTGCTCGGCGGGCTGGGGATGTCGCTGTTCCCGGCGGCCGGCAACGACCTGTCGCAGGACTGCTCGTGCCCGGACGCGATGGTGCCCTGCAAGCACCTGGCCGCGGTGTTCTACCTGCTCGCGGAGCGCTGCGACACCGATCCGTTCACCCTGCTGGAGCTGCGCGGCCGGGACCGGGGGACGCTGCTGGGCCGGTTGCGCGAGGAGCGCGACCGGGCCGCCGGCACGGCCGGGGCGGCCGCCCCGGTGGCGCTCGCCGACCGGCTGGCGGACTTCTGGTCGGCACCGGCCGCGGCCGCCGTGCCGCCGCGGCCGCCGGAGACCGAACCGGGGGCGGTGCTCGCCCAGGTGCCGGATCCGGGGCTGCGGGCCGGTGGGGAGCCGCTGACCGAGGCGCTGCGGCCGGTGTACGAGGTGCTGGCCGATCCGGATCCGGGTGCCGGGGAGCCCGGGAACGTGTGAGGGCCCGGCCGCTGTGATCACCACGGCCGGGCCCTCGTCCCGAACTGACGCGCCGCTCCCACCACGAAGCGACGTGACAGAAGTTAGCCGAGGCTTACCTACGGCGTCAAGAGACGAGCCTCATCCGGGCCGGCACCCGGTCCGCGTCGAGCCGGCCGGTCCGCACGACGTGCCGCTCGAACCAGATCGTGGTCAGCGGCGGGACACTCGCCAGCAGGCCGACGGCGGTCGTCCACAGGTCCCACCGGAACAGCCGCGCGGTCCACAGCGTGACCAGCACGTACACGACGAACAGCGCGCCGTGGACCGGGCCGAACACCTCCACCCCGAGCTCGCTGGTGCCCAGCACCCACTTGACGAACATCCCGGCGAGCAGCCCGGTCCAGGACAGCGCCTCGGCGATCGCGACGATCCGGAAGATCCGGGCGACGAGGGTCGGGTCGTTCATGCGGGCGGCCTCCGGGCGGATCGTCGGGACGGGCGGGCTCCACTGTGCCGCATCCGGGACACGATCTTCTACTCGGCGTCGAACCGCGCACGAGGGTGACCGGACAGTGGTCGGAGCGTAACGTGGAGTGAGTGGTCGCCTCCCCGCACGGCAAGGTACGGATCGGCATCGGGCTGCTCGGGGCACGCTCGCTCCCGGACCTCGGCACCGAGTTCGACGAGCTGCTCGACGCCCTCGACAAGTCCGCCGTGGACTCCCTCTGGCTCGCCGACCTGCCCTCCACCGGCGTTGTCGAGTCCACCGTCGGGAGCGCCTGGGCCGCCGCCCGCACCCGGCGGCTGAAGGTCGGCACCGGCGTCACCGTGCTGCCCGGGCGCAACCCGATGCTGCTCGCCGCGGAGCTCGCCTCGCTCGCGGTGCTCGCCCCGAAGCGGATCCTGCCGGTGTTCGGGATCCGCGCCGCGTCCCCGCACGACCGCCAGCTCTATCCGGTGCCGGGCCGGCTCGCCGCGGTGTTCGAGGAGTCGGTCACCGTGCTGCGCCGGCTGCTCACCGAGGACTCGGTCACCCACCACGGCGAGTTCTTCACCCTCGACGACGCCACGATCGTCCCGCGCCCGGCGCGCCCGCTGGACCTGTGGTTCGGCGGCCGGGCCGACGCCGGGCTGCGCCGCGCCGGGCGGCTCGCCGACGGCTGGCTGGCCAGCTTCCTCACCCCCGCGGAGACCGCCCGCGGCCGCGCCGTGATCGAGCAGGCCGCCCGGGACGCCGGCCGCACGATCGACGACGACCACTACGGCACCAACATCTGGCTGGCCGTGCCCGGCACCGACACCGACGCCGCGCTGGCCCGCGCCGCCCTGCAGCGCCCGGACGCCGATCCCCGCGAGCTGGTCGGGATCGGCTGGGACGGCACCGCCGAGCTGATCCGCCGCCACCTCGACGGCGGGATCACCAAGTTCGTGGTGCGGCCGTCCGCCCCGGTCGACGACTGGGCCGCCTACCTCGACGAGTTCACCGCCGAGCTCGGCCCGCTGGAGTCCGGCTGATCACCGGGTCACCGACAGCGCCTCGGTCGAGCCGGGCCGCAGGCTCCCGCAGCCCGAGCGGGGGCCGCGCTCGCGGCCGCCCGGCGCGGCTGGGTGACCCGCTCGGCGTAGGCGGTCGCCGCGACGAGCCGGGCCGGGTCGGTCACCAGGTCCCGGCGGACCAGGTAGCCCGAGTCGGGCGACACCATCAGCACCGGCAGGTAGCGCTGCGCGGTTCGCGGATCGGCGAGCAGCCCGGTACCGCGCGTCCAGTTCCCGTGCACCTCGATGAACTCCGGGCGAACCTCGTCGAGCAGGTGATCGCGCAGGCCCGCCATGTCGCCGTCGGCGTGGAACCGGGCCAGCGGCGCCGACACCAGACCGGCCAGGTCGACGACCTCGTACCGGCTGGTCAGCGCGGTCCCGCCGACGTCCGGGGTGGCGATCCGGCCGGACCGCACGCCGAGGATGTCGCCGAACGCGTTCGGCGCCGCCCCCAGCAGCGCGGCGACCGTGCGGCCCCGCCCGGTCAGCGCCCCGGCCATCCGCTCCGCGGCGAGCACCCCGGCCAGCCCGCCGAGCGCCCAGACCGGCGTCGCGAAGCGCTGCAGCCCCATCCAGTCCGGCTCCAGCACGGCGTAGGCCCCCAGCGCCAGTGCGAGGAGCACCAGGAGCACCGCGAGCAGCGGGCGGTGCCGGCCCGGCCGCAGGAACGCCGCCCCGAGCGCACCCACGGCGAGCGACACCGGCAGCCAGCCGACCACCGGCACCAGCTCCACCGGCCGGTCGAGCACCGACAGTCCGGGCAGCTCCTGCGCCTTCGCGACCGCGGTGTTCGGGACCCACAGCCCGAAGGTGGCCAGCCGCCAGGCCAGGTACGCCCCGTACGGCACCGCGAACGCGACCACCGACAGGGTGGCCGCGGCGGCCACCCCTCGCAGCGTGCCACGGCGCAGCAGGAGCAGCGCGACCAGCGGGTACGCCACGGCGTAGACCAGCCCGTCCGGCCGGGTCAGCGCCGCGGTGGCGGCGAGCAGCCCGGCCGTCACCGCGACCCCGGGCGCGGTGAGCCGGTCCCGCGCCACCGCCCGGACCAGCGTCGCCGCGAGTACCGACGTCACCAGGACCAGCAGCGGGTTCTCCAGTCCGGACGCCATCCACACCGCGTACGACGGGACGGCCGCCACCAGCGACCCGGCGACCGCCGACACCACCGCGGCCCGCCACCGCCCCGGGACGATCTCGCGCGCGATCAGGTGGAACGCGACCGCGACCCCGGCACCGCAGGCCAGCGCCGCCGCCTTCGGGAACAGCACCAGGTCGGACACCCCGGACCAGCTGCCGCTGTCGAACAGCCCGGCCGCCGAGGCGAGCACCAGCAGGGCCAGCCAGGACGGGTTCGACCAGCCCTCCACCGGGACCGCGCCGGGCTGCAGGACCGGACCGGCACCGGCCGCGATCGACCGGGCGTAGGCGAAGGTGATCCCGGCGTCGTCGACCAGCCACCGGCCGTAGAGCGCCATGTGGCAGGCGAGCACCACGGTGGGGATCCCGGCGGCGACCGCCCAGGCGGCCACCCGGGCGGCCAGGGCACGCCGGCCGGCAGGACGACCCGGTTCCGCCGCGTGGCAGGGTCGGGGCCATGACTGCGACCCGCGACCGCGACGAGCGTGGCCGTGCCCGCAACGCCCGCCCCCGGGACGCCGCCGGCCGGCCGCTCCGCCGCGGCGCCGCCGGCGTCGAGCGGGTGCCCGAGGACCTGCTGCTGGCACCGGACGAGGCGGTCGCCGAAGCACAGCGGCTGCTCGACGAGGGCCTGCCGTTCCAGGCGCACGAGGTGCTGGAGGGCACCTGGAAGGACTGCACCGACGACGACCGCGAGCTCTGGCGGGCGCTCGCCCAGCTCGCCGTCGGGCTGACCCACGCCCAGCGCGGCAACGCCCGCGGCGCGGTCGCGCTGCTGCGCCGCGGCGCCGAGGGCATCCGGGTCTGGCGGGTGCTCGGCCGGCCCGCCCCGGCCGGTCTGGACCTGGACGGCGTGACCGCGCACGCCGACACGCTCGCCGACGACATCGAGGCCGGCCGCGACGCGGGCCCGGACCGGCTGCGGCCCCGGCTGCGCGGTGGTGCCGTCCGCCACCCCGGCGACCGACGTCCGTGACGCGGGGGCGGTCGTCCGGGCACGATGTGGGGCATGCAGCTCCCCGGTGACCCCCGCTGACGGTGCCCGCCCGCTCCGCCCGCACGCCCTGGTTCCGCAGCCTGCTGCGCGAGGCCCGGTCGCTCCCGACCCTGCTGCTGCTCGCCCTGATCGCGGTCGTCGGCGTGCCGCTGGTGATCATGGCGACGCCGGAGAAGCAGGTCGAGGTGTTCGGCCAGGAGGTCGGCGTCGGCGCCCGGGTGCCGCCGCTGACGCTGTCCGGCCCGGCCCAGATCGTGCAGATCGGCAACGCCGAGTTCGATCTCAGCAGCGTCCAGGTCTACGGCCCGATCCGGCCACGGCTCTCGATCGGCCCGCTCAAGCGCCCCGAGGACAACGGGCCGGTGCTCGGCCCGCACACCGTCGACGGCGCCGGTGACGCGGTCCGCACGCTCACCGACGGCTTCGTCACCTGGTACCTGTGGGGTGCCGCCGGGATGGTCGTCACCGCGCTGCTCGCCAGCGGCCTGATGGGCTGCGCGCGGCTGCTGGTCGCGCTGCGCCGGGCCCGGCGCCACGACAGCGAACCCGTGCACTGGGACGACCACGCCGGCCCGATCGGCCGGATGACGACGATCGCGGTGGCCGCGTCGGTGCTGCTGTGGGGTGGTGCCGGCGTCGCCGCCCTGCACGGCACCACGTCCGGGCTGGCCTCGGTCACCTCGGTGACCGACCTGGTCGGCGCGTCGACGGTGACCCCGTCACCGGCCGGGCCGCCGGTCACCGGCGTCACCGGCGCGGTGATCGGCGACTCCCGGGCCGCCCGGATCGGCGGCCCGCCGGTCGAGCAGCCGGACGGCACCATCACCCCGGACGACGCCGCCTGCGCCCGCAGCGCCGACTCGACCGCCGCCGAGCTGTCGCTGCTGCGCGGCGAGGAGGTGCTGAACCTGGCCTGCGCCGGGGCCAGCGTCGCCGCCGGGCTGCGCGGGCCGCAGCTGCGCGACGGGGTCACCGTCGATCCGCAGGTCGGGCGGCTCAAGCAGGTGCAGGGACTGCAGTGGGTGGTCGTCGCGATCGGCCCGAACGACCTGGCCTGGTCGGACTTCCTGCTGTACTGCTACGGCTCCGAGACCTGCGACGACCGGCTCTCCGAGGGCGAGTTCGAGTCCCGGCTGGCCGTGTTCGCCCGGGACGTGGGCGCGCTGTTCAACGACCTGGACGCGCTGCCCGGCGATCCGCGGGTCGTCGTCACGCTGTCCTACGACCCGTTCCCGGCCACGTTCGACCCGGCGTGCACCGACATGCAGGGTCCGCCCGGCACCGCGGGCCTGGACCAGGACAAGATCGACCTGCTGGCCGAGCGGAACCGCAGGCTCAACGACGTCCTGGCCGACGGCGCCGCGCGGTTCGGCTTCACCACCGCGGCCCCGAACCTGACCCCGCTGTGCGCGCCGTCCGCCGACCGGATGGGCCCGGACCTGCAGGGCCTGGACCGGCCCGATCCGTTCCACCCGACGGCGGTCGGATCGCTGCGGATGGCCGCGTCGACGGCGGCGGCGCTGGCGATCCCCCGCGAGGAGCCGCGCGACGTGCCCTGACGCCCGACCGGGCGGAGCGGGAGCGCGGCCGGTCAGGCGCGGTCGGCCGCGCGCAGCACCCGCAGCGCATTGCGGCCGGCCAGCTTCGCCAGGTCGGCGCGGCTCCAGCCGCGGTCGGCGAGCGCGTCGAACAGCCGCGGATAGGCGGACACGTCGGCCAGGCCGTCCGGGAGCTCGGTGGTGCCGTCGAAGTCGCCGCCGATCCCGACGTGGTCGATGCCCGCGGCCTCCCGCAGGTGCTCGACGTGCGCGACCACGTCGTGCAGGTCGGCGCGCGGCTCCGGCGGTCCGTCGCCCGCGGCCAGGTCCGGCTCCGGCCCGCCGAGCTCGCGCAGCGCCCAGGGAAGGTCGTTGTGCCCGTCCAGCAGCAGCAGATCGTCCACGGGCCCGAGTATGCGTCGGGCCCCGGTCCAGTGGGACCGGGGCCCGGCGGGCGCTGGGCCGCTGGTGTCAGTAGCGGATGACGCCGCGGATGTTCTTGCCGGCGTGCATGTCCTCGTAGGCCGCGGCGACCTGGTCGAGGGTGTAGGTGGTGGTGACCAGCTCGTCGAGCTTCAGTGCACCGGCGCGGTAGAGCTCCAGCTGGCGCAGGATGTCCCAGTTCGGGTTGGACATGCCGAACATCGCGCCCTGGATCCGCTTCTGGAACAGCGTGACGTCGGCCAGCGAGACCGGCAGCGGCTCGGTCGAGTTGATGTCGCCCAGCGCCGTGACGACGACCGTGCCCGCCTTGCGGATCGAGGCCATCGCCTGCCCGACGTGGTCCGGCTTCAGCACGCCGACGGTGATGATCGCCTGGTCGGCGCCCTGCCCGTTGGTGAACTGCTTGGCCAGCTCGGTGGCCTCCTCCATGGTCTCCACGGCGTGCGTGGCACCGAGCTGCTGGGCGGACTCCCGCTTCAGCGCGACCGGGTCGACCGCGATGATGTTGGACGCCCCGGCGTGCGCGGCGCCCTGCACGGCGTTGATGCCGATGCCGCCGATGCCCATCACGATCGTGGTGTGGCCGGGCTGGACGCCGCCTGCGTTCACCGCGGAGCCCCAGCCGGTGCCGACGCCGCAGCCGACCAGGCAGGCGACCTCGAGCGGGACGTCGTCGGGCACCTTCACGCAGGAGTCCTCGGAGACCAGGGTGGTCTCGCAGAACGTGGAGATGCCGCACATCTGGCCGACCGGGGTGCCGTCCTCGGCCAGCCGCAGCCGGGTGGTGTTCTCCTCCCACCGGGTGCCGGCCAGCAGCCCGGCGCCCAGGTCGCAGAGGTTCTGCATGCCGCTGGCGCACCAGCGGCAGTGCCCGCACGAGGGCAGGAAGGAGAAGACGACGTGGTCGCCCTCCTTGAGGCCCTTCTTGTTCGCGCCGGCCCTGGTCACGATGCCGGAGCCCTCGTGGCCGCCGGCGAACGGGTAGGTCCCGACCGGGATGTCGCCGGTGGCGATGTGATCGTCGGAGTGACAGAGCCCCGACGCCACCATCTTCACCTCGATCTCGCCCGGGCGCGGGTCGTCGATCTCGAGATCCACGACCTCGAACTTGCCCGGTGCGCTCCGGACCACGGCCCCACGGGTGTGTGCCACTGTGCTCTCCTCCGACGTCGTCGTCACTTCGGTCTCTGGTCGATGCGCACGTGACGATATGACCCGGCTCACCCGAGTGGAAGTGCCACACACCGATCGCGGGACATCGATCGTCCGTGGAACATCAACAGGGCGACGCCGTCGGGGAGATCGTCAGCGGGGCATCCGGCGCCACACCGACCGCGGCAGCAGCCGCAGCACCGCGAACAGCAGCCGCAGCGTGCCGGGCACCCACACGTCGGCGTTGCCGCGCCCGCGGCGCAGGGCCGCGACGGTCGCGTCGGCGACCTGGTCGGGGGTCGACGACAGCGGGGCCGGGCTCATCCCCTCGGTCATCCGGCCGATCACGAAGCCGGGCCGGATCAGCACCAGCCGCACGCCGGAGCCGTGCAGCGCGTCGGCCAAGCCGGACGCGAAGCCGTCGAGGCCGGCCTTCGCGCTGCCGTAGACGAAGTTCGCCCGGCGCACCCGCACCCCGGCGACCGAGGAGTAGACGACGAGCGTGCCGCTCCCCTGCGCGCGCAGCACCTGCGCCAGCTCGGTCAACAGGTGCACCTGGGCGAGGTAGTCGGTGTGCACGATCGCGGCCGCGTGCGCCGCGTCGGTCTCGGCGCGGGCCTGGTCGCCGAGGATGCCGAAGGCCACCACCGCGACGTCGATCCGGCCGTGCCGGTCCCGCACCCGGTCGATCAGCGGGCGGTGCGCGGCGAGGTCGTCGGCGTCGAACTCGGCGGTCTCCACCCGGGCGCCGGCCGCCGCCACCCGGGCCGTCTCGGCGGCCAGCTCCCCCGCCCGGCGGGCGGCGAGCACCACCGTGTCCGCCTCCCGGCCGGCGAGCCGCTGCGCGACCGCCACCCCGATCTCGCTCCGACCGCCGAACACCAGCACCGTTCCGCCCACCCGGGCAGCCTCCCACCGCGGCCGGCCGGCCCGGTGCGGCGGGCTGGGTGCGCGCCCCGGCGGGACCCGGTGGCCCCGCCACCGGCCGGCCCGCTCACCCGGAGGCCGGCAGGTAGTCGGCCGGGCGCCGCCCGGTGACCCGACGGAACGCCCCGGCGAACGCGGCGGGCCTGCGGTACCCGACCGCGCGGGCGGTCACCGCGACCGGGGTGCCGCGGGCCAGCAGATCGAGCGCGGCCCGCACCCGCACCGCGGTCCGCCAGCGCGCGAAGGTGCTGCCGGTCTGCTCGGCGAACAGCCGGGACAGCGTGCGGACGCTGCTGTTCACCCGGGACGCCCAGGCCGGCAGGTCCCGCTGGTCGGACGGATCGGCCAGCAGCGCCTCGGCGACCGCCCCGGCCCGCGGGTCGGCCGGCACCGGCACGGCGAACGTCGTCGTCGGCACCGGCTCCAGCAGCCCGGTGAGCAGCGCCTCGGCGTGCCCGCGGACCGGCCCCGGCACGTCCCCCTCCCCCGCCAGGTGCACGATCAGCTCGCGCACCAGCGGGGTGACCAGCAGCGGCGTGACCCGCGCCCAGCCGCCGGCCGTCGCATCGAGCGCGACGCCGTAGCCGTGCCCCGGCCGGACCGTCGCCACCCCGTGCCACACCCCGGCGGGCATCCAGAGCGCGTGCGTGGGCGGCACCAGCCAGTCCCGGTCGTCGGTCCGCACGGTGGCGGTCGCGGTCGCCGACCAGAACACGAGATGCCGGTCGTCGTGCCGGTGCAGCTCCACCGTGGTGCCGGGGCCGATCTCCTGGCGCAGCACCGCGACCACGCCGGGCCGTGGACCGTCCATGTCTCCCCCTCGTGGCCGTTTCGCGGTCGTTGTTGGCCGCACACCGTCGTACAGACATCTTAGGGTGGCCTCATACGGTGGACGGAGGAGCACGGTGGGACTCGCGACACGGTTGGCCGATCTGGCCGGGGACGCGCTGCTGTCGGTGTCGGAGGTGGAGCACGTCGAACGGATCGCGCCCGATCTGGTGCGGGTCGGCCTGCGCTCCGAGGCGTTCCGCGGGGTGCGCTGGACCCCCGGCGCGAAGATCCAGATGCGGCCGCGCCGCGGTGCGCTGCAGCTGCGCACCTACACCCCGATCCGGTGGGACGCCGACGCCGGCGCCACCGAGCTGGTCGCCTTCACCCACGGCGACGGGCCGGCCTCGGCCTGGTTCGACCGGGTGCGCCCCGGCGATCCCTGCGAGCTGCTCGGGCCGCGCCGGTCGATCGACCTGCCCGCGCTGACCGGGCCGGTGGTGGCGGTCGGCGACGAGTCGTCGGTCGGGCTCGCCTGCGCGCTGCGCACGGTGCACCCGGACGCGGTGACCGTGTTCGAGGCCGGCGACCCGGACGCGCTGTCCGCGGCGCTGCCCGGGCTCGGGCTGGACGGCGCCGTCGTGGTGGCGCGCACCGCGGACCGGGCCGCGCTGATCGAGAGCGCCCGCGCCGCCGTCGCCGCCGCCCCCGGCGGGGACCTGCTGGTCACCGGGGACGCCGCGACCCTGCACACGCTGCGCCGCAACGCCCGGCAGTGGGCGGTCCCGCCCCGGCGGGTGACCGGCCGCGCCTACTGGGCAACCGGACGAACCGGGCTGGACTGAACCCGCGCCGGGCGGGCAGGGATACTCCGGGGGTGACCACCTCCGCCCCATCCGGGCGCCGCGCCGCGGTGCTCGGCTCGCCGATCGCGCACACGCTGTCCCCCGCCCTGCACAACGCGGCCTACGCCGCGCTCGGCCTGGCGGGCTGGCACTACGACCGGTTCGAGGTGGACGAGGCCGGCCTGGCCGGGTTCGTCGCGGGGCTGGGCCCGGAGTGGGTCGGGCTGTCGCTGACCATGCCGCTCAAGCGGGTCGTGCTCGACGTCGCCGACACCGTCTCCCCCGGTGCGGCCGCGATCGGGGCGGGCAACACGCTGGTGTTCACCGACGAGGGCAGCACCGTGCACAACACCGACGTCACCGGGATCGCCGAGTCGCTACGCGCCGCCGGGGCGGGCACCGGGCGCGCGGTGATCCTCGGCGCGGGCGGGACCGCGCAGGCCGCCCTCGCCGGGCTGCACGACCTGGAGGTCGACGGGATCGACGTGCTGGTCCGGGACGCGGGCCGCACCGGCGACCTGCAGGCCACCGCGGCCCGGCTCGGCTCCGAGGCCCGGGTGCACGCCGTGCTCGGGGACCCGGTGGCCGCCGCGACCGTGCTGGACGGCGCCGACGTCGTCGTGTCCACGCTGCCCGCGGGGGTCGCCGACGAGCTCGCCGGGGCCCGCTGGCGGCCGGGCACCGTGCTGCTCGACGCGGTGTACGCGCCGTGGCCGACGGTCGTCGCCGCCGGTGCCGCCGCGGCCGGCGCGACGATCGTCTCGGGGCTGGAGATGCTGCTGCAGCAGGCCGTCGCGCAGGTCGAGCTGATGACCGGGCGGCCGGGGCCGGAACCGGCGATGCGGGAGGCCCTGGAGGCCGCGGTGCTGGCCCGGAGCTGACCGTCGCCGGGCGCGCCGGGCGCGTCTGCCCGACGATGGCCGGGTGGAGGAGAAGAGCTGCGCGGTCTGCGGGCGGCGGATCGAGTGGCGCCGCAGGTGGGCGGACGACTGGGCCGAGATCCGGTACTGCTCCGCGGCGTGCCGCCGGCGCGGCGTCCGGCAGGTCGACCGCGACCTGGAGGCCGCGATCACCGAGCTGCTCGCCCGGCGCGCGGGCGGGGCGACGATCTGCCCGTCCGAGGCCGCCCGCCGGGTCGCCCCGGACGGATGGCGGGAGCTGATGGAACCGGCCCGGATGGCGGCCCGCCGGCTGGTCGTCGCCGGCCGGGTGGAGATCGTCGCGCGCGGCGCGGTCGTCGACCCGTCGACGGCGAAGGGGCCGATCCGGATCCGCCGCGCGCGGTGACGTCGGGCAGGGTGGCCGGTATGCCGCCGCACGACACCTACACCCACGGCCATCCCGAGATCGTCGTCCGCTCGCACGCCGCCCGCACCGCCGAGAGCTCCTGCGGGTACCTGCTGGACCACCTGGCACCCGGCACGTCGCTGCTCGACGTCGGCTGCGGCCCGGGCAGCATCACCGTCGACCTGGCGGCGCGGGTCGCGCCCGGCCGGGTCCGCGGCGTCGAGCTGGTCCCGGAGCCGCTGGAGCAGGCCAGGGCGGCCGCCGCCGAGCGCGGCGTCACCGTCGAGTTCGCGGTCGACGACGCCTACGCGCTGTCCGAGCCGGACGACAGCTGGGACGTCGTGCACGCCCACCAGGTGCTGCAGCACGTCTCCGATCCGGTCGCGGTGCTGCGCGAGATGCGCCGGGTCGCCCGCCCGGGCGGGCTGGTCGCGGTGCGGGACGCCGACTACGCCGGCTTCCACTGGTGGCCCGCCGATCCGCTGCTGGACCGCTGGCTGGAGCTCTACCGGGCGGTCGCCCGCGGCAACGACGCCGAACCCGACGCCGGACGACGGCTGCTCGGCTGGGCGCACGCCGCCGGTTTCACCGAGGTGGTCCCGTCGGCCGCGGTCTGGTGCTACGCCACCGCGGACGAGCGCGCCGCCTGGGGCGGGATGTGGGCGGACCGGATCCACACCGGCGTCGGGCGGATGGCCCTCGACCGCGGCCTCGCCGAGCCGGCCGAGCTGGCCGCGATCTCGGACGCCTGGCGGGCCTGGGCCGCGCACCCGGACGGCTGGTTCGTCGTCCCGCACGGCGAACTGCTCTGCCGGGCCTGAGCCTCAGCCGATCCGGGCGCCCAGCCAGAGCAGCAGCATCTCGACGTGGCTCTCGAAACGCTCGTCGGCGGGGCCGGCGGGACGTGCGCGAGCGAGCGCAGGTGCGGCAGCGCGTCGTCCATCGGGGTGGACGCGACGATCCGCAGCAGCACCGGATGCCGCCGGTACCAGGCCCGCAGCTCGCGGCAGAACCGGGCGAACCCGTCCGTCCAGCGGTCCGGGTCGTGCGGTCCGCGGACAGCCACTCCCGTCCGGCGACGGCGACGGCGGCGACGAGCGCGTCGTCCCGGTCCCGGACGGTCCTGTACAGCGCGCGCGGGGTCACCGCGAGACGGTCGGCGAGCGAGCGCATGGTCACCCGGTCGGCGCCCCGGTCGGCGGCCTCGTCGAGCACGGCCCGGCCGATCCGCTCCCGGGTCAGCGTCGGCTCGCCCTTCGGTGGCCTGCCGATCCGCCGGGCGATGCCCGGTGGCGGTCCGGACGTCGGGAGATCGGTCACCGGGTCACGGGTAACGGCGCACCGGGCGGCCCCGGCCAGTGCCACCGCCGGCCCGCCCGCGCCGTCCGGCGACCCGCCACCGGTGCCCGGCCCCGGCGGGCGCGCCGGCCCGGGCGGGCCAAACGTCAACCAGTGTGTACTTGGTTATGTCGACCGCCCCTGCCGACTCAAGAACCTTGTGGAACCGGCCCGGCCGCGCGGCCCGCCTGGTATGAACGCTTCGTCCGAACAGCAGCTGGGGGGCTCATGGATGTCGGCGATCTGCCGGTGGGCGCGGACTTCGGTGACTTCGAGATCCGCGGACGGCTCGGGGCCGGCGGAATGGGGGTCGTCTTCCGGGCCTACGACCGGCGGCACGGCGGCGAGGTCGCGCTGAAGGTGCTGCCCGCGCACCTGGCGACCGACCGGGTCACCGTCGAGCGGTTCCGGCGCGAGGCCCGGGCGGCCTTCGAGCTGCGCGACCCGCACGTCGTCCCGGTGCACGGCTACGGCGAGGTCGACGGCCGGCTGTACCTGTCGATGCGCCTGATCGACGGCGAGGACCTCGCCCGGCTGCTGTCCCGCAAGGCCCCGCTGCCCCCGGCGCGGGCGGCCGGGATCATGCGGCAGGCCGCGCACGCGCTGGACGCGGCGCACACCGCGGGCATGGTGCACCGCGACGTCAAACCGGCGAACCTGCTCGTCGTCGAGGCCCGGGACGACTTCACCTATCTCGTCGACTTCGGGATCGCCCGCGCCGTCGGACCGGACCCGGACACCGCGCTCACCGCCACCGGCGCCACCGTCGGGACGCTCGGCTATCTCGCCCCGGAACGCCTCTCCGACTCCCTCGGCCCGGTCGACGGCCGGGCCGACGTCTACTCACTGGCCTGCGTGCTCGTCGAAATGCTGACCGGGCGGCCGCCGTTCCCCGGGTCGGAGCCGGCGACCGTGCTCTCCGCGCACCTGATGACGCCGCCGCCGCGGGTCACCGCGCTGCGGCCCGAGCTCGATCCCGGGTGGGACGACATCGTCGCCCGCGGGATGGCGAAGGCGCCCGACGAGCGGTACCGGACCGCGGGGGCGCTCGCCGCCGCGGTGACCCGGCTGGCCGGGAGCGCACCGCGGACGACCCGGCCGCAGACCATGGGCGAGGCCCCCGCACCCCCGGCCGCCGGCGCACCCACGCCCGGCCGGCCCGCCGCCGATGCCCCCGCAGCGGGCCTCCCCGCGCCCGCGCACCCCGGCCCCGCCGCGGCCCGGCCCGACCCGACCTGGATCGTCCCCGACCACGACACCCCCGCCCCGGCACCACCGAACCGTCCCCGCGGCCTGGTCCTGGCGATCGGCGCCGCCCTGGTCGCCGCGGCCGTGCTGGTCGGCCTGGTCTGGGCGGTGCTGCCCGATCGCGGGCCCGGCGGCGACGGCGACCCCGCGATCGCGGTGCCGACCCTGGACCCGGATCCGGCGCCGTCCGGCACGCCCGGGCCGCTGCAGCCGGCCGGCTCGGGGACCACCACGGCACCGCCGGCCGCGACGATCGATCCGGCCGCGGGCGACGGCGACCTGGGGCTGGCCCGGCCCGTGACCCGGCTCGGCTGCACCGGCGCCGACGTGGTGATCGTCGGTGCCGGCGTCGATCCGCAGCGCTACCCGCAGGACGTGCAGGAGCACCTCGACCGCCATCCCGGCTCGAACTACCTGCGGGCGCTGGGCAGCTGCACCTCGTTCCGCCCGCGCACCCCGACCGGTGAGCTGATCTACGTCGTGTACCTCGGCCCGTTCACCGACCGCGGCCGGGCGTGCGAGGCGCTGGCCGGGGCCGGCGGGGACTCCTACATCCAGCCGCTCGGCGTCGCCCCGCTGCAGCCGGGCGGCCCCGGCTGCTGATCCGGCTCAGCGCAGCCGGTGCAGCGCGACGACGTAGTCGCCGCCCCGGTAGGGCGCCCGGTCCCAGGTGGCCCAGCGCTGCTCCGGCGCGAGGCCCGCCGCGGCGCACCAGGCGTCGTACTCGTCGACGGTGGGCCAGCCCGGCCGCAGGGTGAACCCGGCGAGCAGCAGACCACCGGAACGCAGGTGCCGGGCGCAGCCGCCGACGACGCCGGCCCGGTCGCCCGCGTAGGGGATCACGTTGCCCGCCAGCACCACCAGCCCGAACCGTTCGGGCAGGTCGAGATCCTCCAGGCCGACCGGCTCCCAGCGCAGGCCGGGCGCCTTGGCGCGGGCGGCGGCGATCATGTCCGGATCGGGATCGACGCCGGTCACCGGGATGCCGCGCCGGTCCAGCTCGATAGCGACCCGGCCGGTGCCGCAGCCGCCGTCGAGCACGGCACCGCCCTCCAGCAGGGCCTGCACCAGGCCCGCCTCGCCGTGCGGGTCCTGGCCGGCCTCGGCCATCGCCGCCCAGCGGGCGTCGTAGGTGTCCAGGTCGACCCGGTCCCGCCAGGACGACCAGTCGTCGGGAAGCTCGGTCGGCACGCCGGTAAGCCTAGTGCCACGCGGTGACCGGTGCCCCGAGCCTGCGGCGCAGCCATCCGGCCAGGCCGTGGCCGCGGAAGAGCGGGTGCACCAGGACGACCGGCTCCGGCGCGGGGCCGTCGGCGTCCAGCAGCGAGCCGGCCGCGACGAGGGTGCCGTCCGCGGTGCGCACCAGCAGGCAGATCCCGCCGGGCGGGGCCAGCACCGAGCGCAGATCGGCGGCGGTCCACTCGTCGACCGCCGGGCCGCCGTCCGGCAGCCCGGCCAGGCAGGTGCGCAGCAGGACGTCCAACTCGATCGTCTCGTCGCCGGCCGCGGGCAGTGCGGTCAGCTCCTCGCCGCCGGGCAGCAGGACGTCGTGCCCGGCCCGGACCGGCTGCGCGGTGGCGGCCCGCAGGAACGCCTCGGCCCGCGCCCGCTCGGTGACGGTGAACGGCGCCCATGCCCGGCGGGCGATCAGCCGGCCGCCGTGCGGGGACGGCAGCACCAGGACGTGCCCGTCGGCGGGCTCCGTCCCGTCGGGCCCGTCCGGCCCGGCCTCCACCTCGTCGGCGTGCAGCAGCTCGCCGAGCGCGCGGGTCACGTCACCGGCCGTGCGGCTGCGGGTGAGCAGGTCCAGCGCCCGGGTCGGCGGGTCGACCAGCTCGTGCGGGTCGGCGATGACGACCTGCACCGCGTCCGGCCCGGCCGAGCGCAGCCTGCGCCGGATCACCCGGGACAGCCGGGCCGCGCTCATCCGGCCGCCGACCAGCATCTCGTCGACGACCGAGCGGGAGTCCCTGCCGTGCACCGACAGCGCCAGGATGTTGCCGTCCACCTCGGCGACGGCGGCGGTCAGCCGGGCCAGCGCGCCGGACTCGTCGGGCAGCCGGACCCGCACCTTGTAGAGCGCCGGGATCCCGTCGTCGCCGGAGCCGCGGACCGGCGGCACCGCGGCCAGGTCGGTGGTCGCCTCGTGCACCACCCGCAGCACGGCCCGGTCCCCCGGCGCCCGGCACTCGACGAGCGCCTGGCCGGGCCCGACGGCCGAGCGGCCGACCGCACCCAGCGCCGCCCACATGGTGACCTGGTTCGCGGTCAGCACCGGCTTGCCGAGCTCGGCCTCCAGCCCGGCGATGACGTCGTAGGTGGGCAGGTTCGTGCAGGACACGAACACCGCCTCGGCGTCCGGGTGGTCGGCCGCGCGGACCGCGCACACCACCTGGTCCGGCCGCACGTCCCAGATCCGGCCGAGCAGGCCCAGGCCGTACCGGGCGACCGTGCCGATCCCGTGCGCGGCGAGGAACGCCTCCAGCTTGGCGGTGAGGTCGTCGACGTAGGGGGTGGCCAGCGCGAGCCGGTCGACGCCGAGCGCGGCGCAGGCGGCGACCAGCGCACCGGCGGTGGTGACCGCCCGCGGGGCGCCCGCGTCGCGGATGACCCCGCGCAGCGCCCGCTCGCCGTCGGCGCCCGCGACGAAGCTCCCCGACGTGCAGGAGTACGCGACGACGCCCGGTTCCGGGACCAGCACGTCGCGCACCGCCTGCCGGACGGTCTCGGGTGCCGAGATCAGCAGCGCCTGCCCGGCGTCGGCCGGGGTGGCCGCGTACGGGGTCCGGGTGACGTGCAGCGAGGTCGGCGCCGGGACCCACCGCCACATCTCGCGGTCCTGCGCGAAGTCGTAGGGCACGACGACGCCGATGCCCGCCTCCGGGAACTCACGATCACCCATCACGGCCTCCACACGCACACGATCGACGGCCGCCGTTTCCGCGGGGGGTCACGGCGGTTACACGGGGGTCAGGACGCCCGCCGGAGGCCGTGGGTTCCGTCTCCGCGCCGCGGATCCGTGCGCAGGAGAGGTGTGCTGCCCGTTCTCGATCGTCCTGCCGCCGAGTGTGCCATCCGCCGCGGGGCGGCGTCAGCCGGATCCGGCGTCGATGTGCGCCAGCACGGCGAGCACCCGGATGTGGTCGTCGTCGGACGCGGCCAGCCCGAGCTTGCCGATGATCGAACCGGTGTGCGTCTCCACGGTCCGCTCGGTCAGGTGCAGCCGCCGCGCGATGCCGCGGTTCGTCCGCCCCTCGGCCATCAGCGCCAGCACCTCCCGTTCCCGCGGGGTCAGCGCCCCCAGGCGGTCGCTGTCCCGGCGCCGCCCGATCAGCCGGGCGACGACCTCCGGGTCCAGCGCCGAGCCACCGGCGGCCACCCGGGCGAGCGCGTCGAGGAAATCGCCGACGTCGAGCACCCGGTCCCTGAGCAGGTAGCCGAACGCCCCGGTGCTCACCAGCTCCACCGAGTGCCGGGACTCCACGTGCCGGGACAGCAGCACGATCGGCTGGGTCGGCCGGGCGGCCCGGATCTCCCGGGCCGCCCGGGCGCCGTCGTCGGCGTGCTCACCCTGGCCGGGCTGGCGCTGTGGTGGTGGCGCGGCAGCCGGGCCGCACTGTGGACGGTGGTCGTGGTCAACGCGGTGACCGCGGTGCTGCCGGTGCTGGACCTGTCGAGCATGGCGGCCCCGCTCGCGACGGCCGTGGTGGTCGCGCTGGTCGTGACGGTGGTGGCGATCGCGCTGGTCGCGCCGGCCCTGCACGGGCCGCGATCGGCACGGGTCACCGGCGCCGCCTGACGCCGCGGTCCCGGCCGCCGGGCTCAGCCGCAGACCGCGCCGTCCGCCGCGGACGAGACGAGCTTCGCGTACTTGCCGAGGACACCGCGCCGGTTCGTCGGCTCCGGCCGCACCCATCCGGCCCGGCGGCGGTCCAGCTCGGCGGCGTCCACGCCGATGTCCAGGGTCCGGGCGGCCATGTCGAGGGTGATCGGGTCGCCGTCGCGGACCAGCGCGATCGGCCCGCCGTCCGCGGCCTCCGGCGCCACGTGCCCGACGCACAGCCCGGTGGTGGCGCCGGAGAACCGGCCGTCGGTCACCAGCAGCACGTCCTTCCCGAGGCCGGCGCCCTTGATCCGCCCGGTGACGGCCAGCATCTCGCGCATCCCGGGCCCGCCGCGCGGCCCCTCGTAGCGGATCAGCACGATGGTGCCCGGGCCGATCTCGCCGGCGTCGACGGCGTCCAGCGCGCCCTGCTCGCCGTCGAAGACCCGGGCGGTGCCGGTGAAGGTGGTGGCGTCGAACCCGGCGGACTTGACGACGGCGCCGCCGGGGGCCAGCGACCCGCGCAGGATCGTGATGCCGCCGGTCGGATGGATCGGGTCCGCCAGGTCGTGGATGACCGAGCCGTCCAGGCCGGGCGGGTCGATCTCGGCCAGGTTCTCGGCGACGGTCCGGCCGGTCACGGTGAGCGCGTCGCCGTGCAGGAGGCCGGCGTCGAGCAGCGCCTTCATCACCACCGGGATGCCGCCGACCCGGTCGACGGCGTACATCAGGTGCTGCCCGAACGGCTTGACGTCGGCCAGGTGCGGCACCCGGTCGCCGACCGTGTTGAAGTCGTCCAGGCCGAGATCGACCTCGGCCTCCCGGGCGATCGCGAGCAGGTGCAGCACCGCGTTCGTCGAGCCGCCGAACGCCATGACGACGGCGATCGCGTTCTCGAACGCCTCCCGGGTGAGCACGTCACGCGCGGTGATCCCGTTCTCGATCATCCCGACGACCGCCTCGCCGGACGCCCTGGCGACACCGTCCCGGCGCCGGTCGACGGCGGGCGGGCTGGCCGATCCGGGCAGCGCCATGCCGAGCGCCTCGGCGGCGGCGGCCATCGTGTTCGCGGTGTAGAAGCCGCCGCAGGCGCCCTCCCCCGGGCACATCGCGCGCTCCAGCACGTCGACCTCCTCGGGCGTGATCAGGCCGCGCGAGCAGGCGCCGATGGCCTCGAAGGCATCGCCGATGTTGACCTCGCGGTCGCCGACCCGGCCGGGCATGATCGATCCGGCGTAGACGAACACGCCGGCCAGGTCCAGCCGCGCCGCGGCCATCAGCATGCCGGGCAGCGACTTGTCGCAGCCGGCCAGCAGCACCGTGCCGTCGAGCCGCTCGGCCTGCACGACGGTCTCCACCGAGTCGGCGATGATCTCCCGGCTGACCAGCGAGTAGTGCATGCCGACGTGGCCCATCGAGATCGCGTCGGACACCGAGATGGTGCCGAACTCCAGCGGGTACCCGCCGCCGGCGTGCACGCCCTCCTTGGCGGCGGTCGCGAGCCGCTGCAGCGACAGGTTGCACGGGGTGATCTCGTTCCACGACGACGCGATCCCGATCTGCGGTTTGGCGAAGTCGTCGTCGCGCATGCCGACGGCGCGCAGCATGCTCCGGGCCGCGGTGGCGCCGATGCCGTCGGTGACCTGATGGCTGCGCGGCTTGCGGGTGGTGGTCATGCGCCTGCCTCCTGAGCTGATCGGCGTCCGGGACCGCCCGATCCTCCCCCAGATCGGTCCCGCGGGCCGTCCGCACGGCGCAGCCGGTAGCCCGATCGGACGTAACCGTTGCAGCACGTGATCGTTGATCACCGCAAGCACCCCGCAGCATCCCCGAGAGAGGACCCCCGCGACCGCCATGACGCACATCTCCCGCCGCCGCGCACTCACCGTGGCCGCCGCCGCACTCGCCGTCGGACTCGGCGCGGCGGGAACAGCGGTCGCGCTACCGGGCACGGACCTGGTGCCGGGCACGCCGTGCTCGGTCACCGCCCGGGCCTGCGTCGACCTGGCGACCGACCGGGCCTGGCTGATCGACGGCGGCGAGATCTCCTACGGCCCGGTCCCGGTCAGCCACGGCGGCGAGGGCACGGAGACGCCGACCGGCGACTTCGGCGTGCAGCGCAAGGCGCGCGACCACCGCTCGGTCGAGTTCGACGGCGCGAAGATGCCGTGGTCGGTGTTCTTCGCGCCGGGCGGCATCGCGTTCCACGAGGGCGACCAGGACACGTCGTCGGCCGGCTGCGTGCGGCTCGAACGGGCCGACGCGGTGAAGTTCTTCCACGAGCTGGACGTCTACGACCGGGTCGAGGTCCGCTGACCGCGGCCGCCCCCGCAACGCCGAAGGGCCCCGCGACCGGATCGGTCGCGGGGCCCTTCTCGTGGCCGGATCAGGCGCCGGCGCCGTCCCGGTCCCGGCGGACGTTCGCCTTGCGCCCCTTGAGGGTGGTCGCACCGCGCAGCGAGCGCAGCACGTCCTCGGCGGCGTGCTCGGGGACCTCGACCAGCGCGTGCCGCTCGTGGATCTGGATGGCGCCGATGTCGCGGCCGGAGAGCCGGGACTCGTTCGCCAGCGCGCCCACGATGTCCTGCGGTCGCACGCCGGAGGCGCGGCCCGCGGAGACGAACAGCCGGGTGGTGCCGGCCTTCGGCGGGCGGGCGCCCTGGCCGCGCGCGCCGCCGGGGCGGCCGTCCCGGCGCGGGCCGCGGGTGTCCGGACCACGCTCACGGCCGCCGCGCGAGCGGACCTCCGGGATCTCGATCTCGTCGTCGGGCACCGAGGTGTCGGCCCGGGCCAGCCGGATCGCCGCGGCGGCGATCGAGGCCAGGTCGTGGTCGCGGGCCAGGTCGAGGACCAGCTCGTCGACGCCGTCCACCGACGACTCGCCGGCGGGCCCGTCGGCACCGACCTGGTCACGCAGCGCCAGCGCGGTGCGGGCCAGCCGCACGGTGCGCAGGTCGTGCGGGGTCGGCACCTGGGCCGACGGCACCGGGGCGCCGATCAGCCGCTCGATGTTGCGCAGGTGCCGGACCGAGCCCGGGGTGACCAGGGTGATCGCGACGCCCTCGCGCCCGGCCCGGCCGACCCGGCCGATCCGGTGCACGTAGGACTCCGGCGAGGACGGCACGTCGTGGTTGACGACGTGGGTCAGCGAGTCGATGTCCAGGCCGCGGGCCGCGACGTCGGTCGCCACCAGCAGCTCGGTGCGACCGGCACGCAGCCGCTCGACGACCCGGGTGCGGTGCTCCTGGTCCATACCGCCGTGCAGCGCCTCGGCCCGCAGGCCGCGGGAGGTCAGCGTCTCGGTGACGGCGTCGACGTCGGCGCGGGTGCGGCAGAACACGATCGCCGCGGTCGGCTGCTCCATCTCGAGCACCCGGCCCAGCGCGACGGTGACGTGGCTGCGCGGCACGTGGTAGGCGGTCTGCCGGACCTTCGGGGCCTCCCCCTCGGGGGTGGCCTCCTTCTTGATCCGGATGTCGGCCGGGTCGCTCAGGTGGGTGCGGGCCAGGCTCTGGATCCGGCCGGGCATGGTCGCCGAGAAGAGCACGGTCTGCCGGCCACGGGGGGTGGCACCGAGGATCGTCTCGATGTCCTCGACGAAGCCCATGTCGAGCATCTCGTCGGCCTCGTCCAGGACGGCGACCTCGATCGCGTCCAGCGCCAGCGCACCGCGGTTGATCAGGTCGATCGCCCGGCCCGGGGTGGCGACGACGACGTCCACGCCGCGCCGCAGCCTGCCCAGCTGCGGGCCGATCGGGGCGCCGCCGTAGACGGTGGCGACGGTCGCGCCCAGCCCGGCGCCGTACTTCGCGATCGCCTCGCCGACCTGCATCGCGAGCTCGCGGGTCGGGGCGAGCACCAGGCCGAACGGCTTGGCGCCGCGGTCGCGGGACGCCCGGCCGTCGGCGAGGCGCTGCAGCATCGGCAGCGCGAACGCCGCGGTCTTGCCGGTGCCGGTGGCGGCCTGCCCGAGCAGGTCGCGGCCGGCGATCAGCGGGCCGATCGCCGCGGCCTGGATCGGGCTCGGGGTCTCGTAGCCCAGCCCGTCCAGTGCGGACACCAGCTGCGCCGCCAGGCCCAGCTCGGCGAACGTCGGCGTGGCGTCCGGCTCGGGGGCGTGCTCGGGGGTGTGCTCGGAAATGCCGTCGTCCATCGTGTTCTCGGTGGCGTCGACGTAGGGGTGCTGTTCCAGCAGGGTGTTCACTCGGTCCTCAAGGCTCGCGCATGGGGATGCGCACGTGTCGTCGGGCGGATCTCGCCCGCTCCCAGCCCGCCAGGCCCGCGCGCGACACTCGTTGTGCCGGTGAACCCAGACCTCCGGGGCTCGCGGCCACCGTCGTACCCGGCGACCGTCAGAGGTCCATTCTTCCACGTCCTGTCGGTTCCCGTACGGCGGGTCCGACGTGACCGAGGCCACCGATATCGCAGGTCACGCTCTCGTGCGGTTCCGGCCGGTGATCGACACCCCGGAACCCCCGGCCCCCTCCCCTGAATCGCAACGTTCTTGACACCCATCGGGCGGTGACCGAGGATCCAGTGATCCGGACATATGTCCGACAGGCGGACAACGACGTTCCGAGCGTGCAGGAGTTGCGATGGCCCAGCCCACCGTTCCCGACGACCGAGAGCCCGCGGCCGAGCCGCCCGCAGCACCGGCCCGCCTGTCCGGAGCGGCGGTGGTCGTCGGGTTCGCGGCGCTGTGCCTGTCGTACATGCTCAACGCGATGGACCGGCAGGTCTTCTACCCGCTGGTCCCGGAGATCCGGGCCGAGTACGGCTTCACCCTCGACCAGTCCGGCCTGCTCGCCACCGGCTTCACGCTCGGGCTCGCGCTGACCGGCATCCCGGCCGGCTACCTGCTGGACCGGGTGTCCCGCAAGACCGTGGTGATCATCAGCGTGCTGGTGTACTCGCTCGGGACGGTGGCCATCCCGTTCTCCGCCGGGTTCGTCGACATGGCCGCCTACCGGCTGCTCAGCGGGGTCGGCGAGGGCGTCCAGGCGACCGCGATCTACGCCATCCTGGGCGCCTTCTTCTTCCACCGGCGCGCGTTCGCGGCCGGGTTCGTCGGCCTGGCCTTCGGGATGGGCGTGTTCCTCGGGCCGGTGCTCGGCCAGTCCCTGGCGACCGCCGGTGACTCCTGGCGGATCCCGTTCTACGTCTTCGGCGGAGCCGGCATCCTGATGGCGGCGATCCTGGTCGTGGCCGTGCCGCGGTCGATGACCGAGGCGCTCGCCGGCCGCTCCGGCCGCGCCGGGGCCGCCGCCTACGACCACGTCCCCCCGACGCCGTGGAACCGCAACACCCTCGCGTTCAGCATCTGCTCGGCCGTCTCCGGCCTGGTGTTCTACGGCTTCCTGGGGCTCTACCCCACGTTCCTGCGCGAGCAGCTGGAGTTCAGCCCCGGCCAGGCCGCGCTGGCCGCGTCCCTGGTCGGCTTCGGCGCGATGACCGCGCTGCCCGTCGGCTACCTCGCCGACCGGGTCGACCAGCGGCTGCTCCTGCTGATCGGCTTCGCCGGCGCCGGGATCACCGGGCTGCTCGGTTACACCGTGGTGACCGGGACCGGCGCCCAGTACGTGCTGGCCTTCTTCATGGGCACCTTCGCCAGCGGGGTGCTGTTCACCAACTGCAGCACCGTGCTGCAGCGGGCGGTGCGCCCGGAGCACGTCGGCCGCGGCGCCGGGCTGTTCATCCTGACCTACTACGTGGCCGCGGCCGTGTCCGGTCTGGTCTTCGCCCGGCTGGTGGAGGCGTCCGGGTGGCAGGGCGCCGGGCTGGTGCAGCTGGCACTGCTGCCGCTGGTCGGCATCGCCGCGCTGGCGCTGGTCGACCCGCGCCGGATGCTGCTGCCCCCTGCGCTGCAGCGTCGCTGAACGGACACTTGTCCGCCCCCGCCGGCCGGCGGGGCCACCCGATGTAGATCGCCGGGATGGTGCACGGGTCCGCGGTATCCGCGGCCTGACGCACCACCCCGGCGATCACCGGGTTCTGCCCACCGGGTTCTGCTCAGCCCTTGCCGAAGCCGGCCCGGCGCAGCGCCTCGGCCATCGCGTCGTTCGACGGGCCGGACTGTTTGCGGTCGTCCCGGCGGTTCCCGCCGGCCGGCTTGCCGCCGCGGTTCCCGCCGCCGCCCTGCGCCCCGCCGCCCTGCCGGCCGCCGCGGTCCCCCGGACCACCACGGCCGCCGCCGGGCCGCCCGCCGCGCTCGCCGGCACCGGCCCCGCCGCCGCGGTTCCCGCCCGGCCGGCCGCCGCGCTCGCCGGACCCGCCACGGTTCCCGCCGCGCTGCCCGGCACCCGGCTCGTCGTCCAGGCGCAGCGTCAGCGAGATGCGCTTGCGGGCCTCGTCGACCTCCAGCACCTTCACCTTGACGACGTCGCCGGACTTCACCACGTCCCGCGGGTCGGACACGAAGTCCTTGCTCATCGCCGACACGTGCACCAGCCCGTCCTGGTGGACCCCGACGTCGACGAACGCGCCGAACGCGGCCACGTTCGTCACGACGCCCTCCAGCAGCATCCCCTCCCGCAGGTCGGAGATCCGGTGCACGCCGTCGGCGAAGGTGGCGGTGCGGAACGCCGGGCGCGGGTCGCGGCCGGGCTTCTCCAGCTCGGCGAGGATGTCGGTGACGGTCGGGATGCCGACCGTGTCGTCGACGTAGTCCTTCGGCTTGATCTGGTGCAGCCGCGCCGCGTTGCCCATCAGCGCGGACACGTCGAGCCGGGTCCGCTCCACCATCCGCCGGACGACCGGGTAGGACTCCGGGTGCACACCGGTCACGTCCAGCGGCTCGTCGCCGTCCCGGATCCGCAGGAAGCCCGCGGCCTGCTCGAACGCCTTCGGGCCGAGCCGGGGCACCTCGGTGAGCGCGGTGCGCGAGCGGAACGGCCCGTTCGCGTCCCGGTGCGCGACGATCGCCCCGGCCAGCGACTCGGAGATCCCCGACACCCGGCGCAGCAGCGGCGCCGACGCGGAGTTCAGGTCGACGCCGACCGCGTTCACGCAGTCCTCGACCACCGAGTCCAGCGACCGGGACAGCGCCGACTCGGGCAGGTCGTGCTGGTACTGGCCGACGCCGATCGACTTCGGGTCGATCTTGACGAGCTCGGCCAGCGGATCCTGCAGGCGACGGGCGATCGAGACCGCGCCGCGCAGCGAGACGTCCATGTCCGGCAGCTCCGCCGACGCGTACGCCGACGCCGAGTACACCGACGCGCCGGCCTCGGAGACCATCACCTTGGTCAGCTTCAGCCCGGGGTTGGCCTTGATCAGCTCCCCGGCGAGCGCGTCGGTCTCCCGGGACGCGGTGCCGTTGCCGATCGCGATCAGCTCGACCGAGTGCCTGGTGCACAGCGCGGTCAGCGTCTTCAGCGCGCCGGCCCGGTCGTTGCGCGGCTCGTGCGGGTGGATCACCGCGGTGTCGAGGACCTTGCCGGTCGCGTCGACCACCGCGACCTTCACCCCGGTGCGCAGACCCGGGTCCAGGCCGATCGTGGTTCGGGTGCCGGCCGGCGCGGCGAGCAGCAGGTCGCGCAGGTTCGTCGCGAAGACGCCGATCGCGCCCTCCTCGGCGACGGTGCGCAGCCGCACCCGGATGTCGATCCCGAGCGCGGTCTGCAGCCGGGTCCGCCAGGCCCACCGCACGACCCCCAGCAGCCAGGCGTCGGCCGCCCGGCCCCGGTCGGCGATCTCGTACTCGGCGGCGATCATCCGCTCGTAGGAGGTCGGCTCCTCGTCCTCGCCCGCGTCGAGGGTGACGTCGAGGGCGTCCTCGGTCTCCCCGCGGAACACGGCGAGGATCCGGTGCGACGGCAGCGTGGTGAACGCCTCGGAGAACTCGAAGTAGTCAGAGAACTTGGCCGCGGCCTGGTCGTTCTCCTTGCCCTCGCGGGCCCGGGTGACCAGCCTGCCGCGCGACCACATCCGCTCGCGCAGGCCGCCGACCAGGTCGGCGTTCTCGCCGATCCGCTCGACCAGGATCGCCCGGGCACCCTCCAGCGCGGCACCGGCGTCGGCGACCGCTGCGCCCTGGTCGTCGTCACCGCTGCCGGCGGTCACGAAGGCCGCGGCCTCGGTGTGCGGGTCGCGGGTGGGATCACCGAGCAGCAGATCGGCGAGCGGCTCCAGGCCCTGCTCGCGGGCGATCATCGCCTTGGTCCGCCGCTTGGGCTTGTAGGGCAGGTAGATGTCCTCGAGCCGGGCCTTGGACTCGGCGGCCTCGATCCGGCCCTGCAGGGCCTCGTCGAGCTTGCCCTGGGAGCGGATCGAGTCGAGGATCACCGCGCGCCGCTCCTCGAGCTCGCGCAGGTAGCGCAGGCGCTCCTCGAGGGTGCGCAGCTGCGCGTCGTCCAGCCCGCCGGTGGCCTCCTTCCGGTACCGGGCCACGAAGGGGACCGTCGCCCCCTCGTCGAGCAGGGCCACCGCCGACCCCACCTGGTCCGGCCGGGCGCCGAGCTCGTCGGCGATCCGCTGGTTGATCGAACGGTGCTGCTGGACGTCCGCGCGGGTGTCCGGGGGTGCCGTGCCTGTCACGGGTCCATCGTCGCGAACGGTGTCCGGGCCGCCACCGCCGGGTGGGTGGTCCGGGCTCAGCGTCCGGGCCGATCGGCGGCCGCCTGATCGGCGACGCCCTGCTCGGCGAGGCCCTGCCCGGTGCCGGCGTGCCCGGTGCCGACCTGCCCGGTGCCCGCCTGCTCGGCCAGCCCGCGGGACAGCGCGAGCACGGTGCGCGCATAGAGCCCCGGCGGGACCGATCCGGGATCGAGCCGGTGCTGGCGGCACAGTCCGTGGAACAGCGAGGTGAGCACGACGGCGAACTCGTCGTCGGGCACGCCGAGCTCGTGCCCGGTCGCCGCCCGGCCGCGCCGGACCAGTGCGGCCGCGGAGGACCGCACGCCGTTCTCGTGCTCGGCGAGCAGCGAGCGCAGCGCGGGGGTGCGCATGGCCGAGGCCCAGGTCTCGGCGTCGAGCAGGGTCTGCCGCCGCGAGGCCGCCGTCTCCTGCACCAGGTCGTCGAGGGCGCGCAGGCCGCCCGCCGGGCCGCCGGCGAAGCCGTCCCGCACCCGGGCCAGGTCGCGGTCCATGTACTCGGTCATCAGCGCCCGGAACAGGCCGCGCTTGCTGCCGAACCGGCTGTAGATCGAGCCGACGGACACCCCGGCCGTGCCGGCGATCTCGTCGACCGAGGCGCCGTCGTACCCGCGCTCAGCGAACACCTCGGCGGCCGCCTCCAGCAGGATCGCCCTGGTCCGCGCCACACCACGCGCCCGCCGGCGCCGCACCTCCGCCACGTCTCCCCCTCACCCGCACCCGGTAGCCGGCTCCGGGTTCCTACGGCCGGGAGCGGTCGTCCGCTCAAGCGGAGGCCAGGCGGGGCGGGTCCGAGAGTAGGTGCCGGGGGCGGCACCGTCGACGCGATCCCGGACACGCCCGGGCTCACCAGGTGACGGGCAGCGCCCGCACACCCCCGGTGACCTGGTCGGACCGGACGTCGAGCCGGTCCGGCGAGACGGCGAGGCGCAGCCCGGGCAGCCGGGCGAACAGCCGGGCGAACACCGTCGACAGCTCGGTGCGGGCCAGGCTGGCGCCGATGCAGAAGTGCCCGCCGTAGCCGAACGAGACGTGCGGATTGGGCCGGCGGGTCGGGTCGAACGCCTCGGGTTCGTCGAAGACGCCCGCGTCCCGGTTCGCCGAGTCCGTGGAGATCAGCACGGCGTCGCCGCGCCGGATCGTCGTCCCGCCGATCTCGACGTCGGTGTGCGCGTAGCGCAGCAGGCCCAGTCCGCTCGGCGCGGACAGCCGCAGCACCTCCTCGACGGTGCCGTGCAGCCGGCCGTCGATGTCGGCGACGAAGGCGTCCCGGCGCGCCGGGTCGGTCAGCAGCAGGAGCACGCCGAGATCGATCCGGCCGACCGTGGTCTCGTGCCCGGCGAACAGCAGGCCGGCGGCCAACCGGGTCAGCTCGGCCTCGCCGAAGGTCGGATCGGCCTCCTGGGCCCGCACCAGGTCGGTGACGACGTCCTCGCCCGGCTCCGCCCGCTTCCGGGCGGCGAGCCGGCCGGTGTAGGCGTGGAACTCGGCCATCGCCTCGGCGGCGTCGCCGCCGGAGCGGATCGCGGCGACCCGCTCGGACAGTCCGCTGAAGTACTCCCGGTCGGCGAACGGCACGCCGAGCAGCTCGCAGATGACCAGCACCGGGAGCGGGAACGACAGGTGCTCGTGCAGGTCGGCGGTGCCGTCGGCGTCGCGGGCCGCCACCAGGTCGTCGAGGCAGCCGTCGACCAGCTCGGCGACGTGGTCGCCGAGCAGCCGCATCCGCTTCGCCGAGAACGCCGGGACGAGCAGCCTGCGCATCCGGTCGTGCTCGTGCTGCTCGGTCTCGTAGCTGCCGCTCGGCCCGTTCATGACGGCCGCCTCGGTGACCATCGCCGCCGACTCCGGATCGGGGTGCGAGCGGCCGAGCCGCGGATCGGCGAACAGCTCGCGGGCCTCGGCGTGCCGGGTGACCAGCCAGGCCGGGTCGCCGACCGGGGTGCGCACCGGCACCACCGGTGCCTCCCGGCGCAGGACCGCGTACAGCGGCGCGACCTCGAGGATGTTCGGGCGGCCGAAGGGCAGCCGGGGTGCAGTGATCATCTACGTAACGATAGGTAGCTATCGTTTAGTCGGCAACCGGACCCTACCGGTCGCGCACCCGTTGTCCGGATCCGAGCGCCGGGAGGACGACGGCGTCGAGATAGCCGTGCAGGTGCCGCACGTCCACGGCGGCACCTGCCCCCTCCAGCAGCGCCGGCGCGAGCACCGCGCCGGTCAGCATGTGCTGCAGGTAGCGGGCGGCCGGCGGCTCGGCGGGCAGCTCGCCGCGGTCCACCGCCCGGACCACGATCGCGCGCAGCGCCTCGATCTCGGGCAGCAGCCGGGCCGACAGCGCGGCCAGCAGCGCCGGATCGCGCTGCCCGGCCCGCGCGATGCCGAGCACGATCGGCACGTTCACCGACGCCCGCTCGGCAAGCATGTCCGCGACCGCGCCGAGGTCCCCGGCGAGCGTGCCGGTGTCGATCCGGCCGATCGCGATCCCGCTGCCGATCGACACCGCCTCCACCACCAGCGACGCCTTGTCCCCCCACTGCCGGTAGAGCGTCGCCTTGCTGGTGCGGGTGGCGGCGGCGACCGCCTCCACGGTCGTGCCCTCGAAGCCGTGCTCGGCGACCAGCCGCCGGGCCGCGTCGAGCACCTCCCGGCGGCGCTCCGGCGGGAACCGGCTGCTCACTCGCGGCGCAGGAAGAAGACGAACGGCGCGTCGAGCCCGCGCAGGTCCATCGCGCCGAGCACGGTGTCCGTGTCGACCCGGCGGAACACGTCGTGGATCGGCAGGTCGTCGTAGCACATGGTGGCGCTGACGACGCCGCGGTACTCGGTGCACCGCAGCCGCGCCCTGGGCGCCCGGGTGCCGAGCGCCGGGCCCAGCAGGCGGGCGACCCGGCCCAGCGCGGGATGCCGGACCAGGCCGGGACGGCGGGCCAGCAGCGGCAGCAGCGCCGGCAGCGGGACCAGCCCGGGACGCAGGCTGAACTGCCCGCCGCCGGGCCGGTCCATGACCAGCGGATGGACGTCGTCGGCGGAGTCGAACCGCTTGCCGTGCCAGCCGAAGCGCTCCAGCAGGCCGTCCATCGGGTTGCCGGTCGGCACCTCGCCGCCGCGCCAGCTGCCGAACAGCTCGGGCACCTCGACCGCGGGCAGCCCGTCGAAGAACGCCAGCGCCTCCCCGACCGTGGCGCCGTGCGCGAGACGGCGGAGGGTCTCGGCCGGCTCGACCGTCGTCATGCTGGCTCCCATCGAAACGGCATCGTTTCGATCGAGGCTACCGGACCCCGTCGGTCACCTCGGCGGTCAGCCTGCGGCCGAACAGCTCCACCGACACCCGGGTGCCGGGATCGGCCCGCTCGGCGGGCAGCCAGGCGCGGGCCAGCGAGGTGCCCGTGGTGTAGCCGGTCGCGGCGACGGTGATCCGGCCGATCACCGGGCCCCGGGACAGGTCCGGTGCCCCGTCCAGCAGGACCGGATCGCGCGAGTACCGCCGCGGGGCAGGCAGGTCGTAGACCGGCTCCCCGCCGTGCAGCACCGACCCGGCGTCGTCGAGGACCAGGGTGACCAGACGCTGCGCCGGCCCGCCCGCCGCCCGGGACGCGTGCACGGCCGCCCGCCCGACGAACGGTCCTTTGCCCATCGCGACCGCGTCGCCGAGGCCCGCGGCGTCCGGGCCCTGCTCGGCGGAGGGGGCGGCCCGCAGGCCGGCCTCCATCCGCAGCGCGTCGAGGGCGTGCCCGCCCGCCGCGACCAGGCCGTGCGGGGCGCCGGCCGCGTAGAGGACGTCCCAGAGCCGCTCGGCGTCGGCGGCGGAGCAGATCAGCTCCCAGCCCTCCTCGCCGATCGCCGGGCTGCGCAGCCCGGTCACCGGGACCCCGCCGAGCCGGAACGCGGCGGCCCGCAGCGGGCCGAGCCGGGCGACCTCGCCGGGGACCAGCCCGTCCAGGATCGCCGGAACCCGGGGCCCCCAGAGCCCGATCGCCGCGGTCGCCTCGGTGACGTCGGTGACCGACACCCCGGCGCGCCCCCACCGGCGCAGCGCGGCGACCCCGCGCCGGTCCGGGACGACCGCCAGGAACCGCCGGTCGGCCAGCCGGGTCACGGTCAGCTCGGTGAGGACTCCCCCGGCGGCGTCCAGCACGAGGGTGGGCAGGACCTGCCCGACCGGACCGTCGACGTCGCCGGTGACGCTGCGCTGCAGCAGCTCCGCCGCCCCCGGGCCGGTGATCTCGACCCGGCGCAGCGGGGACAGGTCGAACATCCCCGCCGCCCGCCGGGTGACCAGCGCCTCGGCCCCGGCGATCGGCGACCAGTTGCGCGCGGCCCAGCCGCGGCGCGGGGTGAGCTCGCAGACCTCGGGCAGCCAGGCGTTCGCGCCGAACCACATCGGACGCTCGACCGAGCCGGACTCGGTGAACACCGCGCGCAGCTCGACCTGCCGCGAGTGCAGCGGGGTGGTGCGCATCGGCCGGGCGGCGTCCGGCGGGTCGAGCGGATGCCGCACGTCGTCGGCCTGCTCGAACGCCCGGACCGCCCGGGCCAGCACGACCGGCGGGGCGAGCTCGGCCGGGTCGAACCGGTCGACGTGCAGCCGGGACAGGTCGACCGGCTCGCCGCCGAGCATCGGGCGGCCGGTGGTCAGCCACTCGGCGAGCGCCTCGGCGATCCCGGCCGAGTGGGTCAGCCGGATCCCCTCGGCCGTCCAGAACCCGGCGAGGTCCGGGTGCTCGCCGAGCAACGGCAGCCCGTCCGGGGTGACCGGCAGGACGCCGTTGACGCCCTCCTCGACCTTGGCGTCGCCGAGCACCGGCAGCAGGGCGGCGGCGGCCGCCCAGGACGGCTCGAAGTCGTCCGGGGTGAAGCGGCGCTCCGCGGGCATGACCGCGCCCGGACCGGGATCGTCCAGCTCGCGGGGGGCCACCGGCATCGGGCGGTGACCGTGCGCGCCGATCCCGAGCCGGTGCCCGTGCGGCCGGACGTGCAGCGCCGCGTCCGGGTGGCGCAGGACCGGCAGCACCGGATCACGTCGCCCGGACGCCGACTCCAGGGCGTGGATCGTCTCCAGCGCGCGCAGCGGGTTCGTCCGCGCGTACTGGTGCACCATCGGGACCAGCGGGATCTCGACCCCGGCCAGCCTGCCGACCAGCGGCGCCCACATCCCGGTGCAGGAGAACACCACGTCGGCGGCGAACCGCTCGTCACCGCACCGGACGCCGGTGACCCGGTCGCCGCGCCGCTCGACCGCGGTCACCGTGCGGCCCTGCAGGAAGACCGCACCGCGGTGGATCGCCGCCCGGGCCTGCTCGCGGGCCGCGTCCACCGGGCGGGCGATGCCGTCGCCGGGGACGTGCAGCCCGCCGAGGATCCGCTCCTTGTCCAGCAGCGGATGCAGCGTCGCGCACTCCCCCGGCTCCAGCATCCGGGCCTCGACGCCGGCCGCCGCCGCCCAGCCGTTCCTGCGTTGCAGGTCGGCGAGCCGCTCCGGCGTCGTCGCCACCTCCAGGCCGCCGGCCCGGCGCAGGCAGGGCGAACCCTGCGCGCGCAGCGCCGCGTACTTGGCGACCGTCGCGGCCGCCAGCCGGGTGACGGCCCGGTCCGGCGCGACCTGGAACACCGTCCCGGGATCGTGCGAGGTGGATCCGCCGGTGCGGAACAGGCCGCCCTTGTCCAGGACCGTGACGTCCCGGTGGCCGCGGGCGGTCAGCTCGTCGGCGAGCGCGCAGCCGACGACACCGGCGCCGATGATCACGATGCGGGGGTTGGTGGTCGCCATGGCGGTTCTCCTGCGTGCGAATCCGTGTGCCCGTGCGGGCAGCTCGCGAATTCGTCGCTGCGCAGCGCGCAGCACCCCGCCCGGGCGGGGTGCCTACACACGGATTGAGCCGGCGGCCACCAGACGATCCGACAGCGTGTGTTGCCTGATACGCAACGTCGAGGTACTGACCGCAACACCGTGCAACCCGGAGAATCCCCTGTCAAGAGTGCCGTCGACCAGCGGATTCCCGGGCGCCCGGCGGTGATCCGCCGGTTTCCGGCCCGAAACACGTTGCGGCACGTAAGCGGCGGCCGATCACAAGTCGCCGACCAGCAGGTCACGGGCCGGACACGCGTCCCGGGGACGCCCCCGACACGCCGCCGACATCGACACGAGAACGCAACATCGCCCACCCCGGAGCAGAGCCTCGGCACAGGACCGACCCCCGCGTCTCGGGCAGGGTCAGGATCGCGCCGAACGCGATCGCCGCGCCGACCGCGACGTAGACGAAGAACAGGGTGGCCAGCCCGGCCTGCTGCAGCGACTGCACGACCAGCGGGGCCGTGCCGCCGAAGACGGCGAGGGTCAGGTTGTACCAGGCCCCGATGCCCAGCGCCCGGACCGAGGTCGGGAAGAGCTCGCTCATCACCGCAGGGGCGATCGAGGTCATCATCGTGTACAACCCGAGGCCGACCGTGAACACGCCGAGCATGTTCCAGAACCCGGGCCCGATCAGGAGCGACAACGGCACGATCAGCACCGCCGTGGACGCCGACCCGACCAGCAGCTGCGGCCGGCGCCCGTACCGGTCCGACGCCGCGCCCATCGGGTACTGGAGCAGCACGAAGATCGTGGTCGCGATCGACAGCGCCAGGAACACCTCGGTCGCGCCCGCGCCGCGCGAGGTCGTCGCGAACGGGGTGAGCGCGGAGAAGAAGGTGTAATAGCAGAGCGTGGACAGCAGGGTGAAGCCGACGAGCCGGGCGACCGCCCGCGGGTGCTCGCGCAGCGTCAGCAGCAGCAGGTTCCGGATCTTCGCCGCGGCCTCCTTGTTGTCCTCGAACTGCTCGGTCTCGGCCATCTGCCTGCGCATCCACATGCCGATCAGGCCGAGCAGCCCGCCGATCAGGAACGGGACCCGCCAGCCCCAGGAGGCGAGCTGCTCGTCGGTCAGCGTCGACGCGAGCAGGAAGCCCATCAGCGACGCGATCAGCACCGCGGTGCCGGTCGAGATGTAGAAGAACGACGAGTAGCGGCCGCGGCGCTCGGCCGGGGCGATCTTGGCCAGGTAGGCCGAGGCGTTCGACACCTCGCCGCCGAGCGACATGCCCTGCGCGATCCGGGCCAGCAGCAACAGCACCGGGGCCAGCCGGCCGACCATCGCGAAGGTCGGCAGCAGCCCGATCACCACCGATCCGCCGGCCATCATCAGGATCGTCACCAGCATCGCCGTCCGGCGGCCGTGCAGGTCGGCGAACCGGCCGAGCAGCATCCCGCCGAGCGGCCGGAAGAAGAGCGCGAGCGCGTAGGCGGCGAGGGTGGAGATCAGTGCGAGGGCGGCGTTCTCCGGTGGGAAGAGCTGGGTCGCGAAGTAGATCGAGAACGTCGCGTAGATCGTCCAGTCGTACCGGCGGTCGACGAACAGCAATCTTGATATTTGCGTTGCGGAAGGCAGCGTTGCGCGCTGCTCCGCTCGCCGCGGCGTGGCGGAGCTGGTACCCCCGGAGGTGGCGAACCGACCCCCGAGGAGCCCCGCGATGCCGCTGTCCGACCCGATCGACGACTTCCGTCTCGCCTACGACCGGCACGGCGAACCGGGCGCACCGCCGGTGCTGCTGCTGCACGGCTGGCCGGGCGACCGGACCGACATGACCGCCGTCGCCGAGCGGCTCGGCGCCGGGCACGACGTCGTCGTCCCGGACCTGCGCGGCTTCGGCGGGTCCGACCGGCACGACCGGGACCCGGCCGAGCACTACGGGGCCGCCGCGCAGGCGCGCAGCGTCGCCGGGCTGCTGACCGAGCTCGGCCTCACCGGCGTCGTGATCGGCGGGTACGACGTCGGCAGCCGGGTCGCCCAGCAGGTCGCCCGGGACCGGCCGGACCTGCTGCGGGCACTGGTCGTCACCCCGCCCGCGCCCGGCGTCGGACGGCGGATCCTCGGCGAGGGCCCGATGCGCGAGTTCTGGTACCAGTCGTTCCACCAGCTCGATCTCGCCCGCGAGCTGGTCGACGGCGAGATCGGCGCCACCCGCTCCTACCTGCGGCACTTCTGGACGCACTGGTCCGGCCCGGACTTCACGCCGGACGACGACCGGCTCGACCACCTGACCGCCGCCTACTCGTCGCCCGGGGCGTTCGTCGCCTCGATCGGCTGGTACCGCGCCGGCGGCGGCGTGGTCGCCCGCTCGCTCACCGAGACCGCCCCGGACCCGGCCGACCGGATCACCGTGCCCACCACCTTCCTGTGGCCCGAGCACGATCCGCTGTTCCCCCGGGACTGGTCGGACCGGGTGGGCGAGTTCTTCGCCGACGTGCGGGTGGACGGCGTCGACGGCGCGGGACACTTCGTGCCGGTCGAGGCGCCGCAGGTGTTCGCCGACGCGATCGCCGCGGCCGCCCGCTGATGGGCCTGCCGCAGGTCACCGACGACGGCCCGGTCCGGACGATCACCCTGGACCGCCCCGGGCAGGCCAACGCGCTGCTCCCGGCCGACATCGACACGATCGCCGCCGCCGTCCGCGACGCCGGGGAGCGGACCCGGGTGATCGTGCTGACCGGCACCGGCGAGCGCGCGTTCGGCGCCGGGATGCACCTCGACGTCTTCACCGGCGCCGCCCCGGGCGACGGCCGGGCGATCATCACCCGGCTCGCGGACTGCCTGGCGACGGTCCGCCGCTCGCCGGTCCCGACGATCGCCCGGCTCAACGGTGCCTGCGTCGGCGCCGCGTTCGAGCTGGCGCTGGCCTGCGACCTGCGGGTCGCGCACGAGGAGGTGCCGGTCGGGCTGCCGGAGGTGAAGCTGGGCATCCCGTCGGTGGTCGACGCGGCCCTGCTACCGCACTACCTCGGCGCGGCGCGGGCGCACGAGCTGATCCTGACCGGCGACCTGTACCCGGTCACCGCGCTGCCCGGGCTGGTCAACCGGCTGGTGCCGGCCGGCCCGGGCGCGCCGGCCGGGCTGGACGCCGCCGTCGCCGATCTCGCCGCTCGGGTCGGCGCGCCGACCCGCGAGGTCGTCGCGGCGCAGAAGGGCCTGTTCGAGACCTGGCGCAACCACCCGCTCGACGACGCCGTGGCGCTCAGCGTCGACGTGTTCGCCGAGGTCTTCGCGCTGCCGGCGACCCGCGACGCGATCGGCCGGTACCGGTCGTAGGGTCGCGCCATGGCCGTCACCACCAAGATCGCCGACCTGACCGGGCCCGGGCACACCGACCGCTTCGGGATCGGCGGGACCGATCTCGGGATCGTCGCGACCGCCCCGGACGGACGGCTGGTCGCCGTGTTCGGCGACACCTTCGAGCGGGCCGGGGTCGGCGGCCCCGGCTGGCGCTCGCCGGTGGTGCTGTTCGCCGACCCGGACGGCGTCCGCTCCGGCCTGCGCTGGACCGGCTCCGGCGGCGACGCCGCCGAGTACGCCTGCCGGCTCGTGAACAAGCCGGCCACGAACTGGTTCCGGCTGCACCGGCGGGTCACCACGATCCTGCCCGCCGACGTCATCACCGTCGGCGACACGATGTACCTGCACGTGATGGCGAACAAGGGCCTGGGCAACGTGCTGTGGAGCGAGATCCTCGCCTCCCGGGACAACGGGGTCAGCTGGGAGCGGACCGGC
The DNA here is from genome assembly GCF_058448985.1 of Pseudonocardia sp. DxW. Classification (NCBI taxonomy): domain Bacteria; kingdom Bacillati; phylum Actinomycetota; class Actinomycetes; order Pseudonocardiales; family Pseudonocardiaceae; genus Pseudonocardia; species Pseudonocardia sp. DxW. Next base: position 205,507 of record NZ_JBZFLK010000002.1, read on the forward strand.
TGCGAGTGGCCCGGCCGGCACTGCGACGGCCTGTTCCAGCAGCTCACCTGGGAGCACGGCGGTGACGGCCACGTCTACGCCTACACGACCGGCTTCCAGCGCCGGGACGGCCTGCTGCTGCACCGGGTGCCCGCCGACCGGATCACCGACCGCGACGCCTGGGAGCCGTGGGGGTTCGCCGGCGAGCGCTGGGACTGGGGCAACCCGCCGACCCTGACCGTCCCGGGCGCGTTCGGCGAGCTGAACCTGCGCCGGGTGCCCGGCCCGGACGGCCGGGAGCACCTGCTGCTGACCTACTTCGACGCGGGCCGCTACCGGATCGACGCGATGCTGCTGGACCGGCCGAACGCCGACCTGCACGCCGCCCCGCGCACCACGCTGCTGCACGGCTGCGGCTGGGACGACGAGGACCACGCCCGCGGCCGGGTCGCGCAGCTCTACGGCGGCTACGTCGTCCCCGGGTCCACCCTGGACGACCTGCACCTGGTGGTGAGCCAGTGGAACACCACGACGAACTGGCCGTACCGGTCCATGCAGTTCCGCACCGACGCCACCGAGCTGCTCGGCTGAGCGCTACGCCAGGACGGTGTCCGGCCGGCGCGGGCGGCCGGGCAGCACCAGGTTGAGCAGCACGGCGACCACCGCCGCGACCACCACCCCGGACTCCAGCAGCGGCCGCCACTGCCCCGGCAGCAGAGCCAGCAGGTCCGGCACCCCGGCCAGGCCGCGGCCGAGGCCGACCGACAGGGCCACGATCACCAGCGCGCGCTGGTCGATCCCGTCGGTGACCAGCATCTGGATGCCGATCGCGCACACCATCCCGAACAGCAGCACGACGCCGCCGCCGAGCACCGCGGGCGGGGTCGCGCCGATCACCGCGGCGGCCTTCGGCAGCAGCGCCATCGCGACCAGCACGCCCGCCGCGATCGTCACGACGTGCCTGCTCATCTGCCGGGTCAGCGCGATCAGCCCGATGTTCTGGCTGAACATGGTGGTCGGCAGCGCCGAGAAGACCGCGCCGAGCGCGGCACTGCCGCCCTCGGCGAGGAACCCGCCGCGCAGCTCGCGGCGGGTCGCCGGGCGCTGCGCACCGGCCTGGGTGACGGCGTTGACGGTGCCCACCGAGTCGACCATGTTGACGACGCCGACCACCGCCATCGTGAGGATCGCGATCACGTCGAAGCTCAGCCCGAACGCGAACGGCGTCGGCACCGCCACCCAGCCGGCCGGGCCGACGCCGGCCAGGTCGACCATGCCGAACGCGAGCGCCAGCAGGTAGCCGGCGACCAGCGAGACCAGCACCGCGGCCGTCCCCAGCAGGCCGGGCCCCCAGCGGTTCAGCACGACGGCGAGCACCAGCACGAACGCGGCCAGCCCGAGATGGCCCGCGGCGCCGAAGTCGGGCGCGGTCGCCCCGCCGGCGGCCAGGGTGAAGGCCGAGGGCAGCAGGCCGAGCCCGATCACCAGGATGATCGTCCCGGTCACCAGCGGCGGGAACAGCCAGGCGATCCGGTGGATGTTCAGCGCGATCAGCACCTGCACCAGCGCGGTCACCAGCACCGCGCCCCAGACGGCGGCGAGCCCCCGCTCGGCCGCGAGCGGCACGGCCACCGAGATGAACACGAAGCCGGAGCCCATCATGATCGGGAGCCGGCCGCCGACCACCGAGAACCCGATCGTCTGCAGCAGGGTCGCGAGCCCGGCGCACAGCAGCGCGCCCTGCACCAGCAGGGTCCGCTGCTCCGGGGTCGCCTCGACCGCGGTGGCGAGCAGGAACGCCGGGGTCAGGTTGCTGGCGAACATCGCCAGCACGTGCTGCAGGCCGAGCGGCACCGCCTCGCGCAGCGGTGGGAACGCCTCGGTGTCGGTCTGTGGCGGCTTCGGTGCGGTGGCGGTCATGGGCTCCCCTCTCCGGAGCCGACGACGTTCCCTGCCTCCGATGACGACGGTGTGACGGCGCGGGATCCGGCCGGGACCGTGTCATCCCCTGCCAACCGGGGCGCCGCAACGTCGTCGCGGCGCCCCTTGACGAGCCCGGACGAGCCCGGACGAGCGCGGCAGGCGCGGACCGGCACGCCCGCCGTGGGATCAGGCGGTGACCAGCGCGCCGACCGGCGTGCCGGCCAGCGCGGCGGTGAGGTTCCCCGGCGTGGTGCCGTCGATCACCCGGAACGACCGGACGTGCTTGGTGCGCCGCAGCGTCTGCAGCGCCTCGACGTCGACCGGGGCCGCCCCGGCGGGACCGGCGAGCAGTTCGGCGGCGGTGCGGTCGGCGGCGGGCACGCCGTCGCCGTCGCGCAGGTAGGTCAGCGACGCCGCGCCCCAGGCGTCGGCGAGCAGCAGGGCGCCGGTGTCGGTGCGGTGCGGCGGGATCTTCCCGGTGCCCGCCGGGAACTCGTGCACCCCGAACGGCGGGTAGCCGTTGGTGACGGCGGCGTTGGACGCGGCCAGGTGCACCGGCAGCTGGTGGGCGACGGTGTCGTGACCGAGGTAGGCGACGCCCCGGTCGGCCAGCAGCGCGGCGACCAGGTGCCCGTTCTGCTCGGCCTCCCGCCCGGCGAGCTCGGCCAGCGCGCCGGTCGGCAGGCCCAGGTCGAGCCCGACGCCGAGCACGTGCCGGGCCCGGATCCCGGCGCCGGTGCAGATCAGCAGCGGATCGCCGTCGAGCGCGGCGCGGATCTCGTCGGCCAGCGGCAGCAGCACGTCCCGGCCGCGGTCGATGATCGACCGCCCGCCGAGGACGAGCACCCGCAGCGCGGGCAGCATCCGGATCACCGGCCGCTGCTGGTCCACCGGGCGGACCCGGTCGCGGTCGAGCAGGGTCTGGCGAGCCAGCGCGGACTCGACGTCCTTCGGGTACGTGCCGCTCATCGCGCACCTCCGGCGGTGATGATCGTGCCGACGTGCTCGCCGGCGAGGGCGCGGGTCAGGTTGCCGGGCACCAGCCCGTTGACGATCTGGATCGACCGGACGTGCCGGGCGCGGCGCAGCAGGTGCAGCACCGGGCGCTCGACGACCAGGTCCGGCAGGTCCCGCTCGATCAGCTCGTCGGCGGTGATCTCCGGGATCAGCGTCGCCGACGGGTCGGTCTTCGGGTTCGCCGTGTACAGCCCGTCCTCGTCCTTGACGAAGATCATGTTCTTGCAGCCGTAGGTCTCGGCGACCAGGTAGCAGCCCGCGTCGGTGCGGTAGGGCGGGATGACGCCCTCGTCCGGCAGCGGCTGCCACATGGCGTACGGCGGCATCCCGGCGAAGATCGCCGCGCGGGACTCCGAGAGGTACAGCGGCAGCGCCTCGAACCCGCCGCCGGAGACCACCGGCACGCCGTGCCGGGCCATCAGGTAGCCGAGCATGGTGGCGTTCTGCCCGGCGACGGCGTTGCCGACCGAGCTGAGCACGCCGGTCGGCAGGCCCAGCTCGGCGGCCAGCGCGTAGGCGTGCCGGGCCCGCGTCCCGCCGCCGGTGCCGATCAGCAGCCGGTGCTCGGCGCGGGCCTGCAGCAGCTCCTCCACCAGCGGGAACACCGCGGCGCGGCCGCGGTCGACGAAGCTCTGCCCGCCGACCTTCACCACCGACACGTCGGGCAGCACGGGGGTGTCGGCGGTCCGCTCGGTGGCCGCGGCGAGCTCCGGGTCGTCCAGCGACCGGGTCAGCAGCAGCGCCTCGAGATCGGCCGCGGTCGCGGCGTCGGGCATCGTGGATCTCCTCGGGATCGGGGGACGCTTTCACGACGAACCTAGGCCCGCCCGACCGCGGCCGCAGCGGCGGTCAGGCCCCGGCGCCGGAACGCAGCCGGAACGTGCCCGAGCCCGGATCGAAGACCAGCTCGTCGGTGTCGAAGGCGGCGCCGACCGCGCCGGAGGCGGCCAGCCCGCCCGGGGTGCCGGTGACGATCCCGCCCGCCCCGTCGAGCAGCCAGGCCCGGTCGGCCAGCCGCAGCGCCAGCTCCAGGTCGTGGGTGGACAGCAGCACGCACAGGTCCTGCTCGCGGGCCAGCCGGCGCAGCAGCCCGAGCAGGGCCACCCGGGCGGCCACGTCGAGGAAGGCGCTCGGCTCGTCGAGCAGCAGCAGCGTCGGCTGCTGGGCCAGCGCCCGCGCGACCATCATCCGCTGCCGCTCCCCGTCCGACAGCCGGGCCAGCGGGCGCCCGGCGAGCGGTCCGGCGCGGACGGCGTCGATCGCGGTGTCCACGGCGGCGTCGTCGGCCGGGCCCTGCACCCCGCCGCCGCCGGTGTGCGGCAGCCGCCCCAGCTCGACGACGTCCCGCCCGGTCAGCAGGCCGGGATCGGGCCGGTCGGTGAGCACCACCCCGACCCGGCGGGCCCGGGCCGGGGCGCGCAGCGCGAGCAGGTCGCCGCCGTCGAGGGCGACCGAGCCGCCCAGCGCGGGCTGCAGCCCGGCCAGCGTGCGCAGCAGGGTGGACTTGCCCGCGCCGTTCGGCCCGAGCAGCACGGTCAGCTCGCCGCGCCCGGCGACGGCGTCGATCCCGGACAGCACCGGCGTGCCGCGGCCGCGGCGCAGCGCCCGCTCGGCCCGGTACCCGACGGTCAGCCCGGTCAGCACCAGCCCGCTCACCAGACGCCCCCGCCCAGCCGCCGGGAGCGCAGCAGCACCGCGACCACCACCGGCGCCCCGACCAGCGAGGTCACCACGTTCAGCGGGATCACCGTGCCGAACCCGGGAGGGTGCGCGACGATCGCGCAGGCCAGCCCGACGACCGCCCCGGTCAGCGCGGTCGCGGGCACCAGCACCCGGTGCCGCGACGTGCCGACCGCCATCCGGGCCAGGTGCGGCACCGCGATCCCGAGGAAGCCGATCGGCCCGCAGAACGCGGTGACCGTCCCGGCCAGCACGGCCGCGACGACCAGCACGCCCAGCCGCACCCGGCCGACGTCGACGCCCGCGGTGCGCGCGTAGTCGTCGCCGAGCAGCAGGCCGTCCAGCGGTTTGGCGAGCAGCAGCACCCCGAGCAGCCCGGCACCGACGACCGCGGCGAGCACCGGCAGCTCCCCGCGGGCCACCCCGCTGACGCTGCCCAGGCCCCACATCAGGAACTGCTGGGCGGTGTCCGGGTCGGTCCACACCAGCAGCAGGCTGACCACGGCGGTGATCGCCGAGCCGATCATCACGCCGATCACCAGCAGCGCGGTCACCGACCGGGCGAACCGGGACAGCAGCAGCACCAGGCCGAGCACCAGCCCGGCGCCGACCGCGGCCGCGCCGACCATGCCGAGCCGGCCGCCGGGGACCGGCGCCGCGCCGAGCCCGCCGGTGGCGAACGCGGCGGCGCCGGCGGCCGCGCCGAGCGTGGTGATCAGCGCGACGCCGAGCGCGGCGCCGGCGCTGACGCCGAGCACGTAGGGCTCGGCGAGCGGGTTGCGGAACAGGGTCTGGGTGAGCAGCCCGGCCGTGCCGAGCGCCGCCCCGGCCAGCGCAGCGGTCACCGCGCGCGGCACCCGCAGGTCGGTGACCAGCAGGTCCAGCCGCGGATCCGGGGAGCCGACGCCGAGCAGCGCGGACAGCGTCCGGGCCGGGCCGATCACCACCGAGCCGGTCGACACGGCGAGTGCGAACAGCAGCAGCGCCCCGGCGGCGAGCAGGCCCAGCACCACCGCGGCGCGGCCGCCGGAGCGCTGCGCGGAGCGGTCCGGTTCGGGTACCGGGGACGGCGTGGCGCCGGCCACCGGGCGCCGGGGCGCGGCACCCGTCATCCGGTGGGCACCTGCCGGTAGTAGACGAACTCGTGACCGGGCAGCAGCTCCGGGTGCAGGATCGCGACCAGGTCGGCGAGGATCTCGTCGGGGTGCAGCACGCCCCGCTCGTAGATCTGGTTGCCGCCGGTCGGGCCGAGGAACCGGTCCCGGGTCCAGACCTGCCCGTCCGGGCCGGCGGCCGCGATCGAGGTCAGCCGGGGATCGGTGGCGGCGATGTCGGCGGTGGTCCGCCACGGGCCGTCGGCGAGCCAGATCCGGGCGTCGCCGTCCTCGGCGAGCACCGACTCCAGGGTCTGCGGCAGCCGCCCGGTGCTCTGCGCCCGCTCCCCCGACCAGGACGCGCCCGCGTCCCGGAACAGGATCCCGGCCGTCGAGTCGCCCGCGGCGACCGGCCAGCTGCCCTGGTAGGGCTGACCGGCGACGATCGGCGTCGGCTCGGTGCCGCGGACCCGGGCGGCGAGCTCGGTGTAGCGCTGCTCGATGCCGTCGAACGCGGCGGCGGCCTCGGCGTCCCGCCCGGTCAGCGCGCCCATCACCTTGATCCACTCGGCCTGCCCGAGCGGGCCGGTCTCCAGGTAGTCGGCCCAGCCGACGGCCGGGATGCCGGCCGCCGCGAGCGCGGGCAGGGCCGGGTCGTCCTCGCCGCCGGTGAGCAGCACCGGCGGGTCCTCGGCGACGACCCGCTCGGCGTCGATCGCGAAGTTCCGGCCGAACTCGACGGCGGCGCCGGACTCGACGTGCGCGCGCACCGCCGGGTCGCTGATCAGGTCGGGCGAGCCGACCCCGGTCAGCCGGTCCAGCACGTCCAGCTCGGTGATCATCGGCAGCTGGGTGGTGGAGTAGGCGAAGATGCCCGCGACCGGGGTGCGCAGCACCGGGGCGTCGGTCAGCTCGGCCGGGAGGACCGGGTCGTCCTGCTCGCAGCCGAGCAGCACCACCGACTGCAGGGCGCCACCCGGGTAGGGCTGCCGGACGGTCAGCACCCGGTAGCCGTCGCCGCCGGCGATCTCGACGTTGGTGGCGTAGGAGAACGGCACGCCGGTGGTGGGGGCGTCGCCCGCCCCGGGGACGCATCCGGCGGCCTGCTCCGGGGGGACGGTCGGTGCCGAGCACCCGGCGAGCAGCAACAGGGACAGCGACGCGGCGGCGAGCCACCGAAGGTGAATCACCTGAACAGTCTCACATACATCGGGTCAGGCCCCGACGAGCCCGGACAGGGCGTCGAGAAGCCGGTCCACATCGGAGTCGTCGGTGTAGCAGGCCAGCCCGATCCGCAGCGCCCCGGTGTCGCCGAGACCGAGCCGGCGCGAGCACTCCAGCGCGTAGAACGACGAGGCGGGGGCCGCGATCCGGCGCTCGGCCAGGTACCGGTACACCTGCTCCGGCGGGTGGCCGTCGACGGTGACCAGCAGGGTCGGCGTCCGGCACGCGGCCCGCGAGCGCACCGTCACGCCGGGCAGCCCGGCCAGGTGCGCCTCGATCCGCTCCCGCAGCGCCAGCTCGTGCGCGGCGACCGCGGTCATCGACGCCTGCAGCCGGGCCCGCCGGTCCCCGCGGGCGCCGGTGTCGAGGCCGGCCAGGAACTCGACCGCCGCGGTCGTCCCGGCCAGCAGTTCGTAGGGCAGGGTGCCCAGCTCGAACCGCTCCGGCACGGCGTCGGAGGAGGGCAGCAGCTTGGCCGGGTGCAGCGTCTCCAGCAGCGCCGGATCGGCGGCGAGCACCCCGCAGTGCGGGCCGAGGAACTTGTACGGCGAGCAGGCGTAGAGGTCGGCGCCGAGCGCGCGCACGTCCACCGGCTCGTGCGCGGTCAGGTGCACTCCGTCGACCATCAGCAGCGCCCCGGCGGCGTGCACGGCGGCGGCGATCGCCGGCACGTCCGGGCGGGTGCCGACCAGGTTCGACGCGCCGGTCACCGCGACCAGCCGGGTCCGGTCGGACAGCAGCGGGGCGACGTCGTCCAGCTCGGCGGTGTCCGGGTCGAGGTCCAGCCACCGGACGCTCACGCCCGCCGCCTCCGCCGCGATCACCCAGGGCCGGATGTTCGCGTCGTGGTCGAGCCGGGTCACGACGATCTCGTCCCCCGGCACCCAGGTCGCCGCCAGCGTGCGGGCCAGGTCGAAGGTCAGCGCGGTCATGCTGCGGCCGAACACCACGCCGCGCGGGTCGGTGCCGAGCAGGTCGCCGATCGCGGCCCGGGCGCCGTGCACGATCGCGTCCGCGGCGCGCTCGCCGACGGTGATCGTGCCCCGGTTGGCCAGCGGGGAGATGAGCGCGCCGGCCACCGCACCGGCGACCACGTCGGGCACCTGGGAGCCGCCGGGGCCGTCGAAGTGCGCGATCCCGGCCCGCAGTGCCGGGAACCGGCTGCGGATGGCGGCGACGTCGTAGCTCATGGCACCAGCCTCGCATCCGGTGATCGAACGGTGACGTGTCGGTGACCCCGTGTGGGTGACGCACGGGGGATCATCTCCCCATGTCCAGGTCCTGGGAGCGCTCGCGCGGCCGGCACACACCGCGCCGGCGGCGGTCGCTGCACCGCCGCAGCCTCGCCCTGCTCACCGCGGGGCTGCTGGTGCTGGTCGCCTCGGTCGCCGGCGCCACCGCGGCGGTCGCCGGCGGCGGGTTCGGCGAGTCGATCGCGCGCAACCTCGCCGGGGCGGCGGCGCCGGAGCCGCCGCAGCCGCAGGTCCCCGCGTTCGTCACGACCAGCCCCCGGCCGGGCCCGCCGGTCGCCCCGCGCGGTCAGGTGCGGGTCGCGGCGAGCACCGGGCACCTGGAGGGCGTCGCGCTGACCGGCGACGACGGCCCCGTCCCCGGCGTGCTGTCGCCGGACGGCCGCAGCTGGACCGCGTCCGCGCCGCTGGACTTCGGCAGCAGCTACCGCTGGTCGGGCACCTGGGTGCTCGACGACGGCACCCGGCGCCCGCTCGCCGAGGACGCGTTCAGCACGGTCGACCCGGACGACGAGATCGAGGCGCGGCTCAACATCCGCGACGGCGCCGAGGTCGGCATCGCCGCCCCGGTCGCGCTCAGCTTCCCGGCGGACCTGTCCGACGAGGCCAAGGCGGCCGTCACGAAGACCCTCTCGGTGGAGACGTCCACCCCGGTGGAGGGCGCCTGGCGCTGGATGCCCGACGACGCCGACGGCTCCCGCGTGCACTACCGGCCGAAGGAGTACTGGCCCCCGGGCACCCGGGTGCGGGTGCGGGCCGCGCTGCGCGGGCTCGACCTGGGCGACGCCGGCTGGGCCACCGCCGACGTCGACCGGTCGTTCACCATCGGCACCGGCCGGATCGTGAAGGCCGACACCCGCAGCCACCAGATCGCCGTCGTCGAGAACGGCCGCGAGATCGCCCGCTACGACGCCTCCTACGGCCTGGAGTCCGACCCGAACCGGGTCACCCGCTCCGGCGTGCACGTGGTGATGGCCAAGTCGGAGAAGGTCCTGATGACCAACGAGGCGTACGGCTACGTCGACCAGCCGCAGTACTGGGCCGTGCGGATCTCCAACAACGGCGAGTTCATCCACGCCAACCCGGCGTCGGCCTACGCGCAGGGCAACCGCAACGTCAGCCACGGCTGCATCAACCTGTCCACCGCGGACGCGAAAGAGTTCTTCGCGATGGCCACCTTCGGCGACCCGGTGGAGGTCACCGGCAGCTCCGAGCCGCTCACCGCACGGGACGGCCTCTACCACGACTGGACCATCCCGTGGGACGAGTGGCGGTCCGGCTCCTGAGCCCCGCCGCGGGTCAGGAGCCGATCCGGTGCTCCTGGCCGGCCCACGCCGCGTCCCGCAGCACGAACTTCTGGATCTTGCCGGTGGACGTCTTCGGCAGCTCGGTGAAGGTGACCCGCTTCGGCGCCTTGAACCGGGCCAACCGGCCGCGGACGTGCTCGACGATCTCCTCCTCGGTCGCCGTCGCGCCGTCCTGCAGGGTCACGTAGGCGGCCGGCACCTCGCCCCAGCGCTCGTCCGGGATCGCGATCACCGCGACCTCCAGCACCGCCGGATGGTCGGCGATGGCCTGCTCCACCTCCACGCTCGCGATGTTCTCGCCGCCGGAGATGATGACGTCCTTGGAGCGGTCCCGGAGCTCCACGTAGCCGTCCGGGTGCATCACGCCGATGTCACCGGTGCGGAACCAGCCGTCCGGCGCGGCGTCCCGGGTGGCCTGCTCGTCGTCCAGGTAGCCGAGCATGACGTTGTTGCCGCGCAGCGCGATCTGCCCGGTGGTGGTGCCGTCGGCCGGTGCGTCGCCGCCGTCGTCGGTGATCACCCGGACGGCCTGCGAGATCAGGTTCCCGACGCCCTGGCGGGCCTTGAGCCGGGCCTGCCGGTCGCCGTCGAGGTCGTTCCACTCCGGGCGCCAGTCGCACAGCATCGCCGGGCCGAACGTCTCGGTCAGGCCGTAGAGGTGGGTCACGTCGAAGCCGAGCTCGGCCATCCGGCGCAGGATCGCCGGGCTGGGCGGCGCGCCGCCGGTCGCCACCCGGACCGGGGTCGACACCGGCGCCGCCTCCGGCGCGTAGGCGATCATCGACAGCACCGTCGGCGCGCCGTTCAGGTGCGTGACGCCCTGCTCGCGGACCAGCTCCCAGATCCGCGCCGGCTCCACCTTCGGCAGGCAGACGTGCGTCGCGGCGGCCGCCGTCACCGCCCACGGGAAGCACCAGCCGTTGCAGTGGAACATGGGCAGCGTCCACAGGTGCACCGACGACGGCGTCAGCCCGGTGTGCCCGACCATCGCCAGTGCCTGCAGGTAGGCGCCCCGGTGGTGGTACATCACGCCCTTGGGGTGCCCGGTAGTCCCGGACGTGTAGTTGATCGACAGCAGCGACCGCTCGTCGTCCGGGGTGACGGCGGTGGGCTCGCCCCAGCTGATCAGCCGCTCGTAGTCGTCGCCGACCCGCACCACCTGCGGCGGCTCGTCGAGCCCGGCCAGCGCCTCGGCGACGAGCTCGTCGAACACCGGATCGTGCACCAGCACCGAGGCCCGCGAGTGGCGCAGGATGTAGCCGACCTCGCCCGCCGAGAGCCGGGTGTTGACCGCGACCAGCGGGGCGCCCGACCACGGCACGCCGTAGGTGGCCTCCAGCGCGACGTGCGTGTTCGGCGCCAGCACCGCCACCGGGCGGCCGCCGTGGATCGCGGCGAGCCCGCCGGCCAGCTTGCGGCACCGCTCGTGCAGCTCGGTGTAGCTGAACCGCAGGTCCCCGTCGACGACGGCGATCCGGTCGCCGTGCGCGGCCGCGGCCCGGTCCAGGAACGACGTCGGGGTGAGCGGTTCGAACGACAGCCCGGTGAGATCGGCAGGGACACCGGCGGGATGGGGGATGCTGACGGCGCTGTCGTTCATGCCAGCACCTTCTCCCGCGGATGACGGGGTGCGCAATCGGCCGGTCGTCGCGTCCCCGTGTCACGCACCGGGCGCCCGGGGATCAGCCGGAGCCGGTGCCCATCGCGGCCCGGTGCTCGCGGACCAGGTCGGTCATCGCGACCAGGAACCGGGCGACGGCGTCGAGCTCGGCGTCGTCGAAGTCGGCCAGCAGCGCGTCCATCCGGCTGCCCAGCGGGCCGAAGAACGCGGCGCCGATCCCGGCCGCGTCACCGGACTGCCGCAGGGTGATCCGGCGCCGGTCCGCCGACTCCCGCCCGCGCCGCACGTGACCGGCGCGTTCGAGCCGGTCGACGAGCGCGGTGGTGGCCCCGGTGGACAGGCCCAGCCGGGCGCTCAGCACCCCCGGCGTCAGCGGGTCGCCCGCCGAGTCGGCCCGCATGATCGCGAGCAGCGCGTGCAGGTCGGTGGGGTGCAGCCGGTGACGGCCGGCGAACACCTGGCCGAGCAGCCCGGACTCGCCCGCGTAGTCCTGCAGCAGTGCGACCAGCTCGTCGCGTCGGGCCCGGGCCGCCATGCGGGGGAGCCTATCCGGCGCCGGTCAGCGGCCGGTCCAGCGCGGCGGCCGCTTCTCCAGGAACGCGGCGATCCCCTCGGCCCGGTCCTCGGACCGTTCGATCGCGGCCGTCGCGACGTCGGTCGCCGACCAGCCGCGCGCGTCCGGCTCCGACACGACCCGCTCCAGTGCGCGCAGGGTCACCGACACGGCGAGCGGCGAGTTCTCGCAGACCTGCCCGGCCAGCTCCAGCGCCGCCGCCTCCGCCGTGCCCGGCTCGACCAGCTCGTTGACCAGGCCGAGATCGTGCGCCCGCCGCGCGTCGATCGGCCGCCCGGTGACCAGCAGCTGCTTGGCGACGTTCAGCGGGAGCGGGCGCGGCGTGCGGAACAGCGCCCCGCAGTTCGCGACCAGCCCGCGGGCGACCTCGGGCAGCCCGAAGCGGGCCCCGGTGCCGGCCACCACCATGTCGCAGGCCAGCACGATCTCGAACCCGCCGCCGTACGCGACGCCCTCGACGGCGGCGATCAGCGGCCGCCGCCGGTCCCGCCGGACGACGCCGTAGTTCCCGCCGCGCGGGGTCGGCCCGCCCGAGCCCGCGGCCAGGTCGGTCCCGGCGCAGAACGCCGTGGCGTCCCCGCTGAGCACCCCGCACCAGAGGTCCGGGTCGTCGTCGAGCTCGTTGAGCGCGTCGTCGAGCGCCGCCGTCATCGCCGCGTCCACCGCGTTGCGCTTGCCCGCCCGGGTCATCCGGACCAGCAGCACGTGCCCGTGCCGCTCCGTCCGCACCCGCGGTTCCGTCACGTCCGTCACGTCCGGCAGCGTAGGCGCGGGCGGGCCCCGGGCGTCGCGGCCGCGGTGTTCGTACTGTGGTGATCGTGTCCCGCAACTCCCACCACTCCCGCACCCCCACCGCCCGGGCGCTGACCACGGCGACCGCGCTGACCGCTCCCCTGCTGGCCCTGGCCGGGCTGGGCCTGCACGTGCGGCGGAACATGGGCGCCTCCCGCGCGCAGCTGCGCCGGGTCACCGGCCGATCGCCGAACGCGGTCGACGGGATCTTCGCCAACACCGAGCCGGGCCTGCCGCGGGCGAAGGCGTCGCTCCGGATGCTGCTCAACATGATGCGCAGCCGGACCACCGAGGGCGTGCCGCCGGGCCCGGTGCCGCTCTCCCCGCTGGAGCAGGTCGCCGAGCCGGCCGGGCTCGCGGTCACCTGGCTGGGGCACGCCTGCGTGCTGCTGGAGATCGACGGGGCGCGGGTGCTCGTCGATCCGGTGTGGTCGGAGTACGCCACCCCGGTCCCCCGGCTGGGCCCGCGCCGGATGCACCCACCGGTCGCCCCGCTCTCCGCGCTCGGCGAGCTCGACCTGGTGCTGCTCACCCACGACCACTACGACCACCTGGACCGGCCGACGGTGCTCCGGCTGGCCCGCGACACCCGGGCGGTGTTCGTCGGCCCGCTCGGCGTCGGCGCGCACCTGCGCGCCTGGGGGATCCCCGGGCACCGGGTCGTCGAGCGCGACTGGGACGACGTGGTGCAGGTCCGCGGCCTGACCCTGACCTGCCTGGAGACCCGGCACTTCTCCGGCCGCGGGATCCGCCGCAACACCACGCTGTGGGCGGCCTGGAAGGTGGCCGGCCCGGAGCACTCGGTCTATCTCGGCGGGGACACCGGGCCGAGCCGGGTGTACGCCCGCACCGGGGCCAGGCACGGCCCGTTCGATCTCACCGTGCTGCCGATCGGCGCCTACGCCGATCTGTGGCCGGACGTGCACGCCGATCCGGAGCAGGCCGTCGCCGCGCATCGCGACCTGCGCGGGCGGGTGCTGCTCCCGATCCACTGGGCGACCTTCAACCTGGGCTTCCACCCGTGGGACGAGCCCGCCGAGCGGGCCCGCAAGGCGGCCGCCGCGCAGGACGTGCTGCTGGCGCTGCCGCAGCCGGGGCGGCGGATCAACCTGTCCGGGCCGGCCGGTACGCTGCGCGACACGGTCCCGACCGAGCCGTGGTGGCCGACGCCGCGCTGATCGGGGCCGTCCGGGGCAGGCCTCCCGGACCCCTCCGGTACCCCCGGCGCCTGCACCTTTCCGCCGATTCCACCTCACCCGGACGCCGTATCCACACTTCGGCCGGTAACAACTCCGGTGCTCTTCCGCGAGGGGTTCGACAGGGCACATCGGCATCCCTTACTGTTCTGCTCGGAAAACGCTTCACCGCGGTTCCGGGGGTTCCCGGCGGGATACCGACTCGCACCAGCGGTGACGATTCATCCGCTCGGATGCCCGAGATTCCCCCGGAAGGAATGACGACGTGGCGCAGCAGACGACGATCACGCTGATCGACGACATCGACGGCTCCGAGGCCGACGAGCAGGTGGAGTTCGCCGTCGACGGCCGCGCCTACGAGATCGACCTGTCCGCCGCGAATGCGGAGCGACTGCGCGAATCGCTCGCGCCCTTCGTCGCCGCCGCGCGCCGCGCGGGCGGTCGCCGGAGCTCGGCGCCCGCGGCGTCGTCGTCGAACGGATCCAGTGCGTCCGAACGCGCCGCGAACCGGGCCGTGCGCGAATGGGCGATCGCCCAGGGGATGAAGATCTCGGAGCGCGGGCGTATCCCGTCGTCGGTTCTGCAGGCGTATCAGAACGCGCACTGACCGCTTCCGTGGGCCACCGGCCCGCGGCGCGGGAATCGGCGCGTGCCGGCCCGGGGGCGGCCGGATGGCAGGATCGGCGGCGGAGAGTCCGCGCGACACCGCGCGACCGACGACGAGAGGCCCCGATGTTCCCTGGCACGCACGCCGCGACCACTCCCGACAAGCCGGCCGTGATCATGGGTGGATCGGGCGCGACACTCACCTTCGCCGAGCTGGAGGAGGGTTCGGCCCGGCTCGCGAACTACTTCCGTGCGGCGGGCCTGCGGGAGGGCGACGTCGTCGCGCTGATCTCGGACAACACCCCGCGGCTGTACGAGGTCTACTGGGCCGCGCAGCGGTCCGGGCTCTACGTGACCGCGGTCAACCATCACCTGTCCGCCCCGGAGACCGCCTACATCGTGCGGGACTGCGGGGCGAAGGCGCTGATCGTGTCGGCCGGGGTGGCCGGTCTGGCCGCCGCGGTCGAGGACCACGTCGAGGTGCCGGTCCGGCTCGCGTTCGGCGGTGAGATCCCGGGCGCCACCGGTTACGCGGACTACGACGCCGAGCTGGCCGGGGTGTCCGCGGAGCCGCCGGCCGAGCAGCCGCGCGGCGCCGACATGCTGTACTCCTCCGGCACCACCGGGCGTCCGAAGGGGATCAAGCCCGCGCTGCCGGGCCGCCGGGTCGACGAGCCCGGCGACACCTACCAGGCGCTGTTCGGGCCGATGTACGGGTTCGACACCGACACCGTCTACCTCTCCCCCGCGCCGCTCTACCACGCCGCGCCGCTGCGGTTCTCGGCCACCGTGCAGGCGCTGGGCGGGACCGTCGTGGTGATGGAGCGCTTCGATCCGGAGCAGGCGCTGGCGCTGGTCGAGCGGCACTCGGTGACCCACTCGCAGTGGGTGCCGACGATGTTCGTGCGGATGCTGAAGCTGCCCGAGCAGGTCCGCTCGGCGTACGACCTGTCGTCGCTGCGGGTCGCGATCCACGCCGCCGCGCCGTGCCCGGTCGAGGTCAAGCAGGCGATGATCGACTGGTGGGGCCCGGTGCTGCACGAGTACTACGCCGCCACCGAGGCCATCGGGATCACCTTCATCGACTCGGCCCAGTGGCTGGACCGGCCCGGCTCGGTCGGCCGGGCCGGCCTGGGCACCATCCGGATCTGCGACGACGAGGGCACCGAGCTCGGGCCGGGCGAGGTCGGCACGGTCTACTTCGAGCGGGACGTCCGGCCGTTCGACTACCACAACGACCCGGGCCGGACGCTCGCCGCGCAGCATCCCGAGCACGAGAACTGGACGACGACCGGTGACCTGGGCTTCCTCGACGACGACGGGTTCCTGTTCCTCACCGACCGCAAGGCGTTCACGATCATCTCCGGCGGGGTGAACATCTACCCGCAGGAGGTCGAGGACGCCCTGGCGCTGCACCCGAAGGTGCTCGACGTCGCGGTCATCGGGGTGCCCGACGAGGAGATGGGCGAGCAGGTCAAGGCCGTCGTCCAGGCGTCCGACGGGATCGGGACCGGGCCGGAGCTGGAGCGCGAGCTGATCGAGTTCGTGCGCGGCCGGATCGCCCACTACAAGGCGCCGGCGTCGGTGGACTTCACCGACTTCCTGCCGCGCACGCCGACCGGCAAGCTGGTCAAGCGGGAGCTGCGCGATCGCTACGTCTGAGCGCCGGGCGGCCGGCGCCGCGGGTAGCGGCCGCGGGCCAGCGCCGCGACGATCCCCAGCGGCACCGACACCACCAGCGCGGCGAGGAACAGCGCGGGGAACCGGCCGGCGTCGGCGAGCGGGGCGCCCAGCGCGGTCCCGGCCGAGCTGCCCAGGAACAGGGCGGTGGCGAACAGCGCGACCGCGGTCGCCCGTGCCTGCGGGACGACGTCGGTCGCCCAGGTCTGCAGGGTGGAGTGCAGGAACGCCCAGCATCCGCCGAGCATCAGGCCGGCCACGGCGACCGTCACCGGGTGCACCAGGAGCATCGGGCCGATCCAGGCCGCCGCCAGGAAGCCGCCGCCGATCCCGGCGAGCGCGGGGGCCGGGACCCGGCCGACCAGCCGTCGCACCACCCGGGAGAACAGCAGGGCGCCGACGCCGTAGCCGCCCGCGGCGATCCCGGCGAGCGCGGCCGTGCTGCCGCCCGCCTGCAGGGCGGGCGCCAGGTACGTGAGCACGCCCAGGACGACGGCGCCCTCGACGAAGGCGAGCGCCAGCACGACCAGCGCCCACCGGTTGCCGAGCACCGTGCCGACCGGACGCAGGATCGTCCACCAGCGCCGGTCGCCCGGCTCACCGGTGCCCGCGCCGGCGGCCGGACCGGGCTCGGCCGGGACCGGTTCGGGCAGGGCGCGCAGCGCGACCAGCAGCACGGCGGCGGCGGTGGCGGTCGTCGCGAACACCGCGCGCCAGCCGGCGAGATCGGCGAGCAGCCCGGCGCCCGCGGTGGCCAGCGCCGTCCCGACCGCGGTCGCGGCGAGCAGGTCGGACAGCGGGCGCTGCCGGACGGCGGCCGGCCAGGAGTCGCCGACGTAGACCAGGGTGGCCGGGATCAGCGCCGCGGTGCACGCCCCGGTGAGCACCCGGGCGACGACCAGCACGGCCGGCGTCGGGGCCAGCACCGACGCGATCCCGCCGAGGACGGCGCCGACCAGCGCGATCCGCATCACCCGGACCCGCCCGATCCGGTCCGACAGCACCCCCCACACCACCTGCATGAGCCCGTAGGCGAGGAAGTAGCCGCCCGCCGCTCCGGCGGCCGCGGCGAGCGGGATGCCGAACGACACCGCGATCGGCACCAGCAGCGGCGCGATCGCGAACCGGTCGCAGGTGCTGGTCAGGGCGGCGAGCTGCAGCAGCCGCAACCGCCGGGGACCGTCGGCGACCGCGTCGGCGGATGGGGTGCTCACCTCTGCACCCTGCCCCGCGCCCCCGCCGCCCGCCGCACCGGGCCCGCGGCATCCACCACTAAATGAATGTCGTTATCATTAGAGCCATGGCCGATCCGCGCGTCCCCGTCACGATCCTGTCCGGCTTCCTGGGCGCCGGGAAGACGACCCTGCTCGACCGGCTGCTGGCCGGCCGGGACGGGCGCCGGATCGCCGTCGTCGTCAACGACATGAGCGAGGTCAACATCGACGCGGCGCTGGTGGCCGGCCAGGGCACGCTGCACCGCACCGAGGAGCGGCTGGTCGAGCTCACCAACGGCTGCATCTGCTGCACGCTGCGCGAGGACCTGCTGACCACGGTCGGCGAGCTGGCCGCCGAGCAGCGCTACGACCACATCGTCGTCGAGTCGACCGGGATCTCCGAGCCGATGCCGGTCGCCGCGACCTTCGAGTGGGAGTTCGACGACGGCACCGCGCTGTCCGACGTCGCCCGGCTCGACACGATGGTCACCGTCGTCGACGCCGCCACCTTCGAGACCCATCTGACCAGCGAGGACTCGCTGCTCGACCGCGGCCTGCAGGCGGCCGAGGGCGACGAGCGGACGCTGTCGGACCTGCTCGCCGACCAGGTCGAGTTCGCCGACCTGCTGGTGCTCAACAAGACCGACCTGGTGCCGCCGCACCGGCTGGGCCGGATCGAGTCGCTGCTGCGCCGGATGAACCCGGGCGCCCGGGTCGTGCGGGCCGTGCGCGGCGCGGTGCCCGTCGCCGAGCTGCTCGACACCCGCCGCTACGACCCGGGTGCCGCCGCCCGCACACCGGGCTGGGCCCAGGAGCTCGCCGGCCCGCACACCCCGGAGGCCCGTGAGACCCCTGAGTACGGCATCGCCTCGGTGACCTGGCGGTCCGGCAGGCCGTTCCACCCGGCCCGGCTGCTGGACGCGCTCGGCGACTGGCCCGGCCTGCTGCGCAGCAAGGGCTTCTGCTGGATCGCGACCCGGCCGGACGTCGCCGGGCTGTGGTCGCAGGCCGGGCCGAACATGGCACTCGATCCGTCCGCCCCCTGGTCGTCGTTCGACGGGCCGCGCGGGCAGGAGCTCGTGTTCATCGGTCTCGGCCTGTCCCGCGCCGACGTCACCGGACGGCTCGATCCGGCCCTGCTCACCGACGACGAGCTGCTCGCCGGCCCGCGGGCCTGGCGGGAGATGCCCGATCCGCTGCCCGAATGGGACCTCACGGCGCTGCACGTGCACCCCGGGTAGCGTCCCGCTGCGTGCCCGACCTGACCCCGGACGAGTTCCGCGCCCTCGGCCACCTGTTCGTCGACGCGGTCGCCGACTCCCGGGCCGGGATCGAGCGGCATCCGGTGCGCGACGTCGTGGCCCCCGGCACGGTCCGGGCCCGCTTCCCGCGCGAGGCCGCCGAGTCGCCCGCCCCGCTGACCGGGTTCCCCTCGCTGGTCGAGTCCGTCACCGGCGACGCCGACACCCGCTGGCAGCATCCCGGGTTCCACGCCTACTTCCCGGCGAACGCCTCGCTGACCTCGCTGCTCGGCGACCTGCTCAGCGGCGGCGCGGGGGTGCAGGGCATGCTCTGGTCGACCTCGCCCGCCTGCACCGAGGTGGAGCAGGCGATCACCGACCAGCTCGCCAGGGCGCTCGGGCTGCCGGAGACCTTCACTCACGACGGCGGGGGCGGCGGCTCGATCCAGGACTCGGCGTCGTCCGCCGCGCTGGTCGCGCTCACCGCCGCCCTGCACCGCGCCGCACCCGATCCGGAGACGGGCTGGCGGGCCCGTGGGGTGACCGGCCGGGAACGCGTCTACGTCTCCCCCGAGACGCACTCCTCGCTGGCGAAGGCGGTCCGGGTGGCCGGCCTCGGCGCGACCGGGCTGCGTACCGTGCCCTGCGCGCCCGGCACCGGCGCGCTGGACCCGGCCGCGCTGGCCGCGACGATCCGCGCCGACGTCGACGAGGGCCTGGTCCCGGTACTGGTCTGCGCCACCGTCGGGACCACCTCGACCGGATCGAGCGACCCGGTCGGCGAGGTCGTCGCCGTCGCCGCCGCACACGGCGCCTGGGTGCACGTGGACGCAGCCTGGGCCGGCGTCGCGGCGCTGTGCCCCGAGCACCGCTGGGTGCTCGACGGCGTGGCCGGCGCCGACTCGTTCTGCACCGACGCGCACAAGTGGCTGCTCACCGCGTTCGACGCGTCGCTGCTCTGGGTGCGCGACGCCGGTGCCCTGCCCGCCGCGCTCTCGATCACCCCGGCCTACCTGCGGGACTCCGCGTCGGACTCCGGCGCGGTGGTCGACTTCCGGGACTGGCAGGTCCCGCTGGGGCGCCGGTTCCGCGCCCTGAAGCTGTGGGCGGTGCTCCACGGCCAGGGGCTGTCCGGGCTGCGCGAGCACCTGCGCGGGCACGTCGCGCTGGCCGCGGAGCTCGCCCGCCGGGTCCGCGGGCACGACGACCTGGAGCTGGCCTGCGAGCCGGTGCTGTCGCTGGTCTGCCTGCGGGTCGCCGGCGACCGGGACGGCTCGGCGACCGCGGCGCTGCTCGGCCGGGTCAACGCCGACGGCCGGGTGTTCCTCTCCGGCACCGAGCTCGACGGCCGGCAGGTGATCCGGGTGGCGTTCGGCGCCGTCGGCACCACCTCGGTGCATCTCGACGTGCTCTGGGAGATCCTCACCGGGAGTACCTGACCGCCCGGTAACCAGGTGGTTGCGAAGGTAAGGTTACCCTCTCCGGGTGATCGGGTCGGCGCAACAGTCCCCGCTCGGAGCGGTCTCCGGGAAGGACGTCCTCCGCGGGTCGCTGCGGGCGTTCCGGGGCCGGATCAGCGTGGCCGCGGCGCTGTTCTGCAGCCATCAGGCCGGCGAGGCGCTCGTGCCGCTGCTGGTCGGGGTGATCATCGACCGGGCGGTCGCGACCGGTGATCCGGTGGCCCTGGCCGGCTGGCTCGCCGTGCTGGCACTGGACTTCCTGCTGCTCTCCTTCTCCTACCGGCTCGGCGCGCGGCAGGCCTGGCACGCCGACGCCTGGGCGGACGCCCGGTTGCGCAGGCTGGTCGCCGGCCGGCTGCTCCATCCCCGCGGCGGCGGCGAGTCCGGCCGGCTGCCCGGGGAGCTGACCGGGATCGCGGTGTCGGACAGCAAGCGGGTCGCCGAGCTGAACACGGCGCTGCCGCTCGGGCTCGCCGCGATCGCCGCGGTGACCGTCGCCGCGGTCGCGCTGCTCACCATCGACCTCTCCCTCGGGCTGCTGATCCTGCTCGGCACGCCGCCGCTGCTCTGGCTGGTGCAGCTGGTCGTCCGGCCGCTGGAGCGGCGCTCCGGCCCGGAACAGGAGCGGGCCGCCCGGGCCGCCGGCACCGCCGCCGACCTGGTGTCCGGGCTGCGGGTGCTGACCGGGATCGGCGCCCGCCCGGCCGCCGTGCGGCGCTACCGCGGCTCCTCCCGCGACGCGCTCGCCGCGACCCTGCGGGCGACCCGCGCCGAGGCCGGCTTCCTGGGCGCCGTCCAGCTCACCAACGGGCTGTTCCTCGCGGTGATCGCCCTGGTCGGCGGGCTGGCCGCGCTGAACGGCTCGATCACCGTCGGCCAGCTCGTCTCCGCCGTCGGGCTGGCCCAGTTCCTGGTCGGCCCGCTGCAGATGTTCGGCTTCGTCAGCGCCCGGTGGGCCCAGGCCAGGGCGTCCGCCGCCCGGATCGCCGCGGTGCTGTCCGCGCCCGCCGCGGTCGGCGACGCTGCCGCCGGGCTCCCCGATGCGAACCCGGACGCCGGGCCCGGCGTGCTCTCGCTGCGCGGGGTCCGGCTCGACGACCCGGCCCAGGGAAGCAACACCGACACCGGCAGTACCGCGGGGATCGACCTGGACGTCGGTCCGGGCGCCCCGGCGGCGCTGGTCGCGGCCGATCCGGAGGACGCGGCGCGGCTGCTCGGCTGCCTGGCCCGCGAGGCCGAGCCCGCGGCGGGCCGGATCACCCTGGACGGCGTCCCGCTCGACGCCTGGCCGGCCGAGGTCGCCCGGGGCGCGGTGCTGGTCGCGGCGCACGACGCGCACCTGTTCGCCGGATCGCTGCACGAGAACGTGGTGGCCGGCGCACCGGCGGGCACCGATCCGCGGCGGGCGATGACCGCGGCCGCCGCCGACCAGGTCGCCGCCACCCTGCCCGCCGGTGCGGACACCGACGTCGCCGCCCGCGGCCGCTCGCTGTCCGGCGGGCAGCGGCAGCGGATCGCGCTCGCCCGCGCGCTCGCCGCGGACGCCCCGGTGCTGGTCCTGCACGACCCGACGACGGCGGTGGACGCCGTCACCGAGTCCCGGGTCGCCGAGGGCCTCGCCGCGCACCGCGCCGGACGCAGCACGCTGCTGGTCACCACCAGCCCGGCGCTGCTGGCCCGGGCGGGCACCGTCACCTTCCTGATGCACGGCCGGGTGCGGGCCCGCGGCACGCACGCCGAGCTGATGGCCGATCCGGACTACCGCGCGGTGGTGACGGCATGAGCCAGGTGCTGCTGCCGATCGCGTCCGGCCGGCGGATCCGCGCGGTCCTCGCCGAGCTGGGCCGCCCGCACCGCGGCACCGCGGTCCTCGCGCTCGCCGTGCTGGTGGCCGGGGCCGCGGCGAGCCTGCTGGCCGCACCGCTGCTGGGCGAGATCGTCGACCGGGTCGCCGACGCCGGCGGGTCCGGCGGCGCGGCCACGATCCTGCCGCCGGTCCTCGGACTGGCCGCGATCGCCGTCGTCCAGGGTGTGCTGGCCGCGCTCGGGGTGGCGCTGGCCGCCCGGTTCTGCGAGACGCTGCTCGCCGGTCTGCGCGAACGGTTCGTCGACCGCGCCCTGCACCTGCCGCAGGCCCGGGTGGAGGCGGCCGGTTCGGGCGACCTGACCTCCCGGGTGACCGACGACGTCCAGGTGGTCGGCGAGGCCGTCCGCGAGGCCGTCCCGGCGCTCGCCCGCGCCGCGCTGCTCGTCGCGCTCACCCTGGTCGCGCTCGCCGTCCTGGACTGGCGGTTCCTGCTCGCCGCGCTGCTCGCCGTCCCGGTGCAGGTGTGGACCGCGCGGTCGTTCCTGGGCCGCTCCACGCCGGTCTACACCGCGCAGCGGATCGCCGGTGGCGCCCAGCAGCAGATGCTGCTCGACACCGCGGCCGGGCTGCCCACGGTGCGCGCGTTCCGGCTGCACGAGCGGCACGCCGGCGCGGTCGCCGAGCGGGCCGCCGAGGTGGCCCGGCTGGTGGTCACCGTCGTCCGGATGCACACCCGGCTGTTCGCCCGGCTCAACCTGGCCGAGTACATCGGGCTGGCCGCGGTGCTGGTCACCGGGTTCTGGCTGGTGTCGACCGGCGGCGCGACGATCGGCACGGCCAGCGCCGCGGCGCTGTACTTCGTCAACCTGTTCACCCCGATCAACATCGTGCTGTTCCAGCTGGACGCGGCGCAGACCGCGATGGCCGGGCTGCGCCGGATCGTCGGCGTCGCCGACCTGGACCGGCCCGCCGACCCTGCGACGCCGGCCGTCCCGCAGGGCGCCGGGCTGCGGGTCCGCGGGCTCACCCACCACTACGTCGACGGTCATCCGGTGCTCGCCGGCGTCGATCTCGACGTCGCGCCCGGCGAGCGGGTGGCGCTGGTCGGGGCCAGCGGTGCCGGCAAGTCGACGCTGGCCGGGATCGTCGCCGGGGTGCACTCCCCCGCCGCGGGCACCGTCGAGATCGGCGGCGTCCGGCTCACCGACATCGCGCCGGACCGGCGGCGGGACGCCGTCGTGCTGGTCACCCAGGAGTCGCACGTGTTCGCCGGGACCCTGGCCGACGACCTGCGCCTGGTCCGGCCGGACGCCGGGGAGGCCGAGCTGCTCGACGCGCTCGACCGGGTCGGCGCCGGCGCCTGGGCCCGCGCGCTGCCGGACGGCCTGGACACCGTCGTCGGCGACGGCGGCCACCGGCTGCCGGTGGTCGCCGCCCAGCAGCTGGCGCTGGCCCGCGTCGTGCTCGCCGGTCCGCGGCTGCTGGTGCTCGACGAGGCCACCGCCGAGGCGGGCAGCGCCGGCGCCCGGGTGCTCGAGGACTCGGCCGAGGCGGCGCTGGCCGGCCGGACCGGGCTGGTCGTCGCGCACCGGCTCAGCCAGGCCGCCGCCGCCGACCGGGTCGTCGTGCTCGACGACGGCCGGGTCGTCGAGCAGGGCCCGCACGACGAGCTGGTCGCCGCGGGCGGCCGCTACGCCCGGCTGTGGGACGCCTGGTCCGGCGCCCGCGGCCGGGACGGCGGCGCCCCGGGCGGCCCCGCACAGACGTGATCCGCACCGGGCGGATCTTCGGAAAGGACCGGTAATGCCCCGTTCACTGCTCCGCACGACCGCTGCCTGTGCGGTCCTGCTGCTCGCCCTCGCGGGCTGCTCGTCGGGCACCGAGGAGCAGCCCGCCGAGGCCGGCGGCACCCCGCCGTCCGGGTCCTTCCCGGTGACGCTGGAGCACGCCTTCGGTTCCACCACCATCGAGGAGCAGCCGCAGCGGGTGGTCACCGTCGGCTTCAACGACGCCGACTTCGCCCTCGCCGTCGGCGTGCAGCCGGTCGGGGTCCGGGAGAACCTCGGCGACTACGACTACGAGCAGCGCCCGTGGGCGCAGGAGGCGCTGTCCCGGGGTCCGGCACCGCAGCTGCTCTCCGGCACCGACATCCCGGTCGAGCAGGTCGCCGCGCTGCAGCCCGATCTGATCCTCGGCGTCTACTCGTTCATGGACCAGGCCACCTACGACGCCCTGTCGCAGATCGCGCCGACCGTCGCGCAGGGCACCGTGGACGGCACGAACCCGGCGACCTGGGACGAGCAGACCCGGATCACCGGGCAGGCCACCGGCCGCACCGCCGAGGCCGAGCAGGTCATCGCCGACACCCGGGCCCGGTTCGACGAGGCGATCCAGGCGAATCCCGAGTTCGCCGGCAAGACCCTCAAGCTGGGCTTCTACATCGAGGGCGCCCCGTACGACATGGGCACCGACGACCTGCGCGCCCAGCTGTTCCAGGGCCTCGGCTTCGACGTCCGGCCCGACTCGCAGACCCTCTCGCTGGAGGAGCAGGGCCTGCTCGACGCCGACGTGCTGACCGTGCTGGGCCGCTCGCGCGCCGAGTCCGAGGCCGACCCGGTGTTCCGGGCGATCCCGGCGGTCGAGCAGGGCCGGATCGTCTACCTCGGCGCGTTCGACACCGAGTTCGCCGCCGCGCTGGGCTACTCCAGCCCGCTGTCGCTGCCGTACGCCATCGACGACGTGTCACCGAAGCTGGCCGAGGCGCTCGCCGGCAACGCCCAGGGCGAGTGACCCGCCGCCGCGCCCGGCCGCACCGAGCGGCCGGGCGCGGCTCACGCATCCGGGCCCGCGATCCGGGTCATCCGGCAGCCGACCGGCGGACCGGCCGGGCCGCCCGGGAGCGCGCCGCCAGCGCCGCGGCCCCACCGGCCACCAGCACCGCCGCCAGCACCCCGCTCAGCGGCAGCAGCCACAGCACCAGCGTCCACGCCGTCGCACTCGGCGGCCCCGCGAGCAGCGACAACGCGGGCAGCAGCAGGATCCCGGCGCCGACCGCGAGCGCGGGCAGCGCCACCACCCGCCGGCGCCCGCCGAGCCGGGCGGCCCGCCGCCGGGCCCGCAGCACCGCTGTGCCCAGCAGTGCCGCGGCCAGGACCGTCAGCCCGAGCAGCGCCAGGTTCAGCGGCCGGTACGGGTCGTCGACCGGCACCCCGGGGGCACCGTCGGCGCGGGCCACGAGGTCCGCGGCCAGCGCGCCCGGGTTCCCGCCCGACGCGTCGGTCAGCACGAACGCCGCGGACCCGGCCGACGACAGCTCGATCGCGCTGGACCAGGTCGCGAGCGCGCCGCCGTGCAGCACCCGGGTGCGGCCGTCGTCGGCGGTCCGGACCGACCAGCCCAGCCCGTAGCGGCCGTCGGTTCCCGGGGACGGTGTGTGCGCCCCGCGCAGTGCCGCGGTGGACAGCAGCCGGGTGCCGTCCGCCGCCGCGCCGTCGCCGAGCTGGAACCGCACCCACCGGGTCAGGTCCGCCGCGGTGCTGACGACGCCGCCGTCCCCGGCGCAGAACGACGGGATCTCGGGCGCCGGGACCTGCACGCCGAGCGCGCCCACGTGCCCGCGGGCCAGTCCAGGGACCGCGGCGTCGCACCGGTCGGTCGCGACGGTCGAGTTCATCCCGAGCGGTGCCAGCACCGCGTCGTGCAGGTGATCGGCGAACGGCCGTCCGGTGACGACCTCGACCAGTCGTGCCGCCACCACGTAGTTGGCGTTCAGGTACTGGTGCACGGTGCCGGGATCGGCGGCCAGCGGGACCCGGGACAGGCGCTCGACCAGCGCGGCGGCCGAGGCGGCCGGGGGCAGCGCGAACTCGTCGACGTCCTGGTTGGACAGCCCGGAGGTGTGCGCGAGCAGGTCCCGCACGGTGACGTCCCCCGCGCGCGGGTCCGCGACGGTGAACCCCGGCAGCGCCGCGGCGACCGGCCCGTCCAGGTCGATCCGGCCCGCCTCGGCCAGCTGCAGCACCGCCACCGCGGTGAACGCCTTGCTCATCGACGCGATCCGGAACGGGGTGTCGGCGGTGACCGGGGCACCTTCCGAGGTCACGCCGTGCGGCACCGTCGTGACGGCACCCTCCCGGTCGACGAGCACGGCGACCGTCGCGGGCACGGCGAACCGCTCCGCGTACGCCTGCACCGCGGCCCGGGGCCCCGGACCGGCCGGCGCAGCAGCGGCCGGCAGCACAGCCACCGGAGACACCGGAGCCGCCGGAGCCGCTGCAGCCGCCGGAGCCAGGGCAACGGCGACGGCGGCGGCGACCAGGACGAGCGGCACGGCAGCGACACCGGCCGGGCGGCGGCCCGGGCGGCCTGCACGGCTCCGGCGGGTCGGGATGGTCATCGGTCTCCTCGGTGGGCGCACGTCGTCGGTGATCCAGTGGTGATCCACCCTCGCCCGGCGCGCGGCGCCCGGGTATCGGGGGCGTCCCCGGACCCGCCCCCGAGAGCACCCCTGAGCGAGCGACCGGGCGCAGACGGTCATGCGTCCGGCCATCGCTTGACGATGCGTCCCATTCGTTACCCGGATCGGATGGCAGACAGCTTTCGACGTGAATAGGGTCGGTCCGTTTGTCCATCCGAGGAGGTTCGACCCGATGAGCGACAGCCCGTCCGTCGAGACGGAGTCCGGATCCGGTGACGCGCGCCCGGACGAGCCGAGCGTCCGGCTCAACAAACCCGTGTTCTACGGTTCCGCGATCGGCGTGCTCGTCGTCGCGCTGTGGGCGATCCTGTTGCCGGACAACGCCGATGCCGTCATCGGCGCGCTGGTCGGGGTGATCGCGACCAGCTTCGGCTGGTTCTACATCCTGGTCGCCTCCGTGGTGCTGCTGTTCGTGCTGTTCCTCGCGCTCTCGCCGTACGGCTCGATCCGGCTCGGGCCGGACCATTCGAAACCGGACTATTCGAACCTCTCCTGGGCGGCGATGCTGTTCGCCGCCGGGATCGGCACCGACCTGATGTTCTTCTCGGTCGCCGAGCCGATCACGCAGTTCACCGCGCCGCCGGTCGGCGATCCCGAGACGATCGCCGCGGCCCGCGAGGCGACCGTGTGGACGCTGTTCCACTACGGCCTCACCGGCTGGGGCATGTACGCACTGATGGGCATCGCGCTGGCCTACTTCGCCTACCGGCGCGAGCTGCCGCTGTCCATTCGCTCGGCGCTCTACCCGCTGATCGGCAAGCGCGTCTTCGGCCGGGTCGGGCACGCGGTGGACCTGGCCGCCGTGCTCGGCACCATCTTCGGGATCGCCACGTCGCTGGGCATCGCCGTGGTGCTGCTCAACGTCGGGCTGAACGTGATGTTCGGCGTGCCGCAGGGGCTCGGCGCGCAGATCGCGCTCGTCGCGGTGGCCGTGGTGATCGCGACGATCTCCGCCGTGTCCGGCGTCGACCGGGGCATCAAGCGGCTCTCCGAGCTGAACGTGGCGGCCACGCTGCTGCTCGCCCTGTTCATCCTGGTCACCGGGAACACCTCGTTCCTGCTCAACGCGCTGGTCACCAACATCGGCGACTACCTGTCCAGCCTCCCGACCCTGACACTGGAGACCTTCGCCTTCGAGCAGGCCAACCCGGACGTCGCCGAGTGGCTCAACCTCTGGACGTTGTTCTTCTGGGCCTGGTGGATCGCCTGGGCGTCATTCGTCGGGCTCTTCCTGGCCCGCATCTCGCGCGGCCGCACGATCCGCCAGTTCGTCGTCGGCACCCTGGTGATCCCGTTCTTCTACATCCTGTTCTGGATCTCGATCTTCGGTAACGCCGCCCTGGAGAGCGTCCGGGGTGGTAACACCGAGCTGGCCGACGCGGCGGTGAACGCCCCCGAGACCGGCTTCTACATGCTGCTCGAGCAGTACCCGTGGTTCCCGTTCCTGGCCGGCCTGGCGACCCTGACCGGGCTGCTGTTCTACGTGACGTCGGCCGACTCCGGCGCGCTGGTCATGGCGAACCTGACCTCGTACCGCAAGACCCCGCGGGACGACGGGACGCCCGCGAACCGGATCTTCTGGGCCGCCGCGACCGGGCTGCTGACGCTCGGCATGCTGTTCGTGGGTGGGATTCCCACGCTGCAGAACGCGACGGTGATCATGGGCCTGCCGTTCGCGTTCGTCATCGTGCTGGTGATGTTCGGTCTGTACAAGGCGCTGCGCCTGGAGCGCTACCGGTCGCAGAGCAGGCAGTCCAGCCTCCCGGCGCTGCTGTCCGGCCGGAGCAGGCCGATCGGAGCGGCCGACACCGACCCCGCTGGCCGGGACTGGCGGGTCCGGCTGCGCCGCACGATGGGGCACGCCGACAGCCAGGGCGCCGACCTGTTCCTGTCCGGGACCGCCACCTCGGTCCTGGAGGAGGTCGCCGCCGAGCTGCGCGGCCAGGGGGTGCCGACCACCGTCCAGCGCTGCTCGGACGAGGACGCCCCGGAGATCGAGCCGGGTGAGGACCGCCCGGACGGCATGCAGCCCCTCGAGCTCGTCGCCGACCTGCACGAGAGCCTGCCGTTCGTCTACCGGCTGGTCCCGCGGATCACCGGCCTGCCCCGCTACGAGCTCGATCCCGGCGCCGCGGACGGGGCCGATCCGGCCGAGCGGGCGGCCTGGACCGACCACCACCGGGTCGAGGTACACCTGCACGGCGGCGGCCAGGGCTACAACGTCATGGGCTACAGCTACGGGCAGCTCGTCGACGACCTGCTCGACCAGTACGAGCAGCACCTGGAGCTGCTGCGGCTGGAGCGGGAGTCCGCTCCGTAACCGTGCTGGCCGCCGCCCCCGTGCCGGTCAGGCCGGGGGCGGCGGCGTCCCGTCCGGGTACGCGGTGAACGACCGCTCGCCGTGCACGGCCAGCTCGGCGAGCACCGCCGCCGGGTCACCGGCCTCGATCAGCTCCACCAGGTACCGGTGCCGGGCGGCGTGCTCGACCAGCGTCTCGAAGTAGCGCTCCCGGGCGATCAGGTTGCGGGACATGCAGAGCAGGATCTGCTCCTGGACGGACCGGTAGATCGCGCTCAACCGCCGGTGCTCGGCGATGTCGACGATGGAGGCGTGCAGCGCGTAGGCGTGCTGCACCAGCGAGGCCCGGTCCTCGGTGCGCGCGTCGTGCTCCATCCCCGCCAGCGCCGCGTGCACGGGTTCGAGCACCCGCGGGTTGCGGACCGGCACCCCCTGCTCGATCGCCATCCGCTCCAGGCCGGAGCGCAGCGTCATGACCTCGTGCACGTCGCGCTCGTCCATCGTGGCGACGACCGCGCCGCGCCGGGGCCGGATCTCGATCAGGCCGTCGCCCTCCAGCAGGCGCAGCGCCTCGCGCAGCGGCGGGCGGCTGATCCCGAGCCGCTCGGTCAGCCGCTCCTCGATCAGCCGGGAGCCGGGCGCCAGCTCACCGGCCAGGATGTCGCGCCGGATCGCGTCCCTGGCGAGCGCCACCAGGCTCCGCTGCTCGACCCGCCCGGTCCCGGCGCCCCGGTCCGGCGCCGCCCCGGCGACGTCCTGATCCTGCACGACTGCCTCCTCCGCGGCGCGGATCCCGCGCCACAACTGTTGCCGCCTCGCTGAAGACTGTAGACAATAGTCGCTCCAGGCGCCGCGCGAGACTTGCCCCACATTACGGAATACTGTAGACAATAGTTCAGATCCGGTCACCGCACCGGCACGTTCCGGCCCCTCCGGCGGGCCGGCTCCGGCAGGCCACAGCGGCCGCCGCAGGGCCGTTCCGCCCGTCCCTCGCCCCCGAACCGACCGCACCGGACCGGACCCGCACCGGACCCGCACCGGACCGCGCGGCCGTCCCGCCCGCCGGGCACCCCTGCACGTCGACGAGGAACCGTCTCAACGAGGAGAGAGTTCATGAACCGACCGTGGAGATCCACCCGCCGATCCGCGCTGCTCACCGCAGCCGTCGGCGCGTCCGCCCTGCTCCTCACCGCCTGCGCGGGCGGCGGTGGCGGGACCGACGAGAACGGCGTCTACTCCCCCGGCGACTCGGTGACGATGCTCGTCCCGTTCGCCGCGGGCGGCGGGTCCGACCTGGCCGGCCGGGCGATCGCCGGCGGCCTCGAACCCATCACCGGCGCCACCATCACCGTCGACAACCTGGTCGGCGGGTCGGGCGCCGTCGGCTACGCCCAGCTGGTCGGCAGCCGGGGCGACGCCACCACACTGCTCGCCGCCGAGACCTCGCTGGTGACCCTGCCGATCGTGCAGGACGTCCCGTTCAGCTACCAGGACTTCACGCCGATCATGAAGGTCGGCGAGGACTACAACGTCATCACCGTGCGCGCCGACTCGCCGCACCAGACCTGCACCGACGTCGTCGAGGCCGCCGA
The DNA here is from genome assembly GCF_058448985.1 of Pseudonocardia sp. DxW. Lineage (NCBI taxonomy): Bacteria > Bacillati > Actinomycetota > Actinomycetes > Pseudonocardiales > Pseudonocardiaceae > Pseudonocardia > Pseudonocardia sp. DxW. The sequence continues at coordinate 235,540 of NZ_JBZFLK010000002.1, forward strand.
CGAGACCTCGATCGGCGTCGCCGGCACCTCCGGCCCCGAGTTCATCACCTGGCGGATGGTCGAGATGGAGACCGGCGCGAGCTTCGACCGGGTCAACTTCGAGTCCGGCGGCGAGGTGACCGCCGCGCTGCTCGGTGGGCACATCGACGCCGCCGGGATGAACCCCGGCGAGATCCTCGGCCAGCTGGAGTCCGGCGACGCGAGGGCGCTGTGCGTGCTCGCCCCGCAGCGCTACGAGTACGAGGCGCTCGCCGACATCCCGACCGGCGCCGAGCAGGGCATCCCGGTGGAGTTCGCGCAGTGGCGCGGCATCGTCGCGCCGGGCGACATCCCCGCCGAGGCGCGCGACTACTGGATCGACGCCGGCCGCGAGTTCGCCGAATCCGACGCCTACTCGACCTACGTCGCCGACAACCTGCTCCAGGCCTCGGCGTCCTACGGCGACGAGTTCGGCGCCTACCTCGACGAGTACCACGCCGACGTCGCGTCGGTCCTGGACAATGGCTGAGCAGGCGGTACAGCCGCGCCGCACCCGGCCGGCCCGCTCCGACGTCGTCGGGACGGCGCTGCTGGCCGCGATCGGTGCCGCCGCCACCGTGCTCGGTTACGGCTACGGCATGTTCGACGACGACGGGCACGTCGGAGCCGGCTTCCTGCCGACGGTGACCGGCGCCTTCATCCTCGTCGCCGCGCTCGCCGAGATCGCCCGGATGTACCTCGCGGCACCACCCGCAGGCACCGGGTCGCTGCTCGAGGGCGTCGACCGGATCGAGGAGCGGGCCGCACGGGCCACCGCCGCCGCGCACGAGGAGCAGCGGGACACCTTCGGCCGGACCGCGCGGCAGCGCGGCCGGGCGATCGTCACGGTGTTCGCGATCCTGCTCGGCGCGCTGCTGCTGGTACCGGTGATCGGCCTGCTGCTCGCGCTCGGCGCGATGGTCCTCGCCATCACGCTCGGCGTGGAGCGCAAGCCGGTCCTCCCGGCCGCGCTGACCACCGTCGGCGTCGTCGCGGCCGCCTACGTGATCTTCGTCGTGGCACTCGGCGTGCCCACCCCGACCGGCCTGCTCGGCCTGGTCTGAGGCCGCCGTGATCGAGAACCTGCAGTTGGGGCTGGAGACGGCGCTCTCCCCCACCAATCTGCTCTGGTGTTTCGTCGGCGTCCTCCTCGGCACCGTGATCGGGCTGCTGCCCGGTCTGGGGTCAGCGACCGGGGTCGCGATCCTGCTGCCGGTGACCCTGGCGATGGAGCCGATCACCGCGCTCACCATGCTCGCCGGGATCTACTACGGATCGCAGTACGGCGCGTCCACCAGCTCGATCCTGCTGGCCACGCCGGGCGACTCGTCGTCGGTGGTGCTCACCCTCGACGGCTACCGGATGGCCCGCAACGGGCGGGCCGGTGCGGCGCTGGCCATCTCCGCGATCTCCTCGTTCGTCGCCTCGATCATCACCCTGGTCGGGCTGCTCCTGCTCGCCCAGCCGATCGCGGCGTTCGCCCTCAACTTCGGGCCGCCGGAGAACCTCGCGATCATCGTGCTCGGGCTCGCGACGATCGTGACCTTCGCCGGGGACAAGGTGCTGCGCGGCATCATCATGGCCGCCGTCGGGCTGCTGATCTCGATGGTCGGCATCGCCGCCGGGTTCCCGGTCGCCCGGTTCACCTTCGGCAGCGTCAACCTGCTGAGCGGCTTCGAGTTCGTCGCCGTCATGATCGGCCTGTTCGCGATCGGCGAGGTGCTGCACCAGATCCACCGCGGCGGTGAGGCGCCCATCCGGGCCCGCTTCCGCGACCTGCTGCTCACCCGCTCGGAGCTGCGCCGCTCGGTCGCGCCGACGCTGCGCGGCACCGCGACCGGCTTCGGTCTCGGCGTGCTGCCCGGGGCGGGCGCGACCCTGGCCAGCTTCATGGCCTACGGCCTGGAGGGCCGGGTCGGGCCGAACCGCCACAAGCTGGGCAGCGGCACGGTCGAGGGCGTCGCCGGCCCGGAGGCGTCGAACAACGCCGCCACCAACGCGAGCTTCATCCCCACCCTGTCCCTGGGCATCCCGGGCTCCGGGACGACCGCGATCCTGCTCGGCGCGTTCGTCATCTTCGGGCTGCAGCCGGGGCCACTGCTGTTCGAGCAGCATCCGGCGCTGGTGTGGGGCCTGCTGGTGTCGTTCTTCTTCGGCAACCTGCTGCTGCTGGTGCTCAACCTGCCGCTCGCCCCGGTGTTCGCGCAGGTGTTGCGGCTGCCCTACAGCTACCTCTACCCGCTGATCCTGTTCCTCGGGTTCGTCGGTGCGTTCGCGGTCGGCAACAACACCTTCACGCTGTGGGTGGTGCTCGTCGCCGGGATGCTCGGCTACCTGATGAAGCGGTTCGGGTTCCCGGTCGCGCCGCTGGTGCTCGGCCTGGTCCTCGGGCCGCTGCTGGAACGTGCACTGGACCAGACGTCGTCGATGAGCGACGGGAACCTGCTGGTCGTGTTCCAGCGGCCGATCTCGGCCGTCTTCGCGGTCGCGGCGATCCTCGCGTTCGTCGGACCGCCGCTGCTCAAGGAGATCTCCCGCCGCCGGGCCGCGGCGGCGAACCGCACCCCGGAGAGCGAGGACCTGAATGCCTGACCCGTCCGCCACGACCATCCGCGGTGCGGTGCTCGAACGGATCGGCGACACCGCCCCGTACGACCGCAGCCGGCCGGTGTCGATCGCCGAGCTGGAGCTCGCCCCGCCCGGCCCCGGGGAGCTCCTGGTCAGGATGGAGGCCGCCGGCCTGTGTCACTCCGATCTCTCCGTCGTCAACGGCAGCCGGGCCCGGCCGGTCCCGATGCTGCTCGGCCACGAGGCCGCGGGACGGATCGAGGCCGTCGGGCCCGGACCCGGCGACCTGGAGCCGGGGACCCGGGTGGTGATGACCTTCCTCCCGCGCTGCGGTGACTGCGCGGGCTGCCGGACCGGTGGCCGGTTGCCGTGCTCACCGGGCAGCGCCTCGAACACCGACGGCACCCTGCTCGGCGGCGGACGGCGGCTGCGCCGCGGCGGGGAGCCGGTGCACCACCACATGGGCGTCTCCGCCTTCGCCACGCACGCGGTGGTGGACCGCCGCTCCGTCGTCCCGGTCGACGACGACGTCCCCCCGCAGGTCGCCGCGCTGTTCGGCTGCGCGGTGCTGACCGGCGGCGGCGCCGTGGTCAACGCGGCCCGGCCCGGCCCCGGCGACGACGTCGTGGTGGTCGGGCTCGGCGGGGTCGGCCTGGCCGCCGTCCTGACCGCACTGGCGCTGGAGCACGGCCGGGTGATCGGGGTCGATCCGGTCCCCGGCAAGCGGGAGCTCGCCCGCTCGCTGGGGGCGGACGCGCTGTCCCCCGAGGAGGCGCTGGAGCGCGGCCTGACCGCACCCGTCGTCGTCGAGGCCGCCGGTTCGGCACCGGCCTTCGAGACCGCGGTCCGCCTCACCGGGCCCGGCGGCAGCACCGTGACGGTCGGGCTGCCCGCCCCGGACGCCGTCGCCACCATCGCCCCGCTCGGCCTGACTGCCCAGGCGCGCAGCATCGTCGGCTCCTACCTGGGGTCCGCCGTCCCCGCCCGCGACATCCCCCGGTTCGTCGAGCTGTGGCGCAGCGGCCGGCTGCCGGTGGAACGGCTGGTCTCGGACACGATCGGGCTCGACGACCTGAACCGGGCGATGGACAACCTGGCCGGCGGCACCGCGGTCCGCCAGATGATCGGTTTCGACGGGTGAGCACCCCCGGACACCCATCCGCAGACGACAACCCAGGAGGCACCGTGACCGCACGGGCAGAAGCCGAGGGCGCGCCGCAGGCGCGGGCGCTCGCCGACATGACCATCCTCGACCTCACCCAGGTGATGGCCGGGCCCTACTGCACGATGGTGCTCGCCGATCTCGGCGCGGACGTCATCAAGGTGGAGAACCCGGACTCCGGCGACCAGACCCGGCAGTCGTGGGGACGGCCGGAGGCCGGCCGGGACAGCCGCGGGTTCATGGCGCTCAACCGGAACAAGCGCAGCGTGACCGTCGATCTCAAGAGCCCGGAGGGGCTGGCCCGGCTGCACCGGCTCGTCCGGGACGCCGACGTCGTCGTGGAGAACTTCCGGCCGGGCGTCACCGCCCGGCTCGGCGTGGACTATCCGACGCTGTCCGCACTGAACCCGCAGCTGATCTACGCCAGCATCTCCGGCTTCGGGCAGGACGGTCCCTACTCGACCCGGCCCGGCTACGACCTGATCGCCCAGGCGATGGGCGGCGTCATGAGCATCACCGGCGAGCCCGGCGGACGGCCGGTCAAGTGCGGTCTCCCGCTCGGCGATCTGGGCGCCGGCCTGTTCACCGCGATCGGCATCCTCTCCGCCTGGAACTGGCGCCGGCGCACCGGCGAGGGCCAGTACCTGGAGACCTCGCTGTTCGAGTCGGTGCTCGCGCTGTCGGTGTGGGAGTCCGTCGAGTACTGGAGCACCGGGAAGGTGCCGGAGCCGCTCGGGTCGGCGCACCGGATGTCGGCGCCCTACCAGGCGCTCGCCACCCGGGACGGGCACATCACGGTCGGCGCCAACAACGAGCGGCTGTGGCGGCGGATGTGCAGCGCGCTCGGGATGGACGGGCTCGCCGACGATCCCCGCTTCGCCTCCAACATGGACCGGCTCGACCACATCCCGGAGCTGGTCGCGGTGCTCGAGGAGCGGCTCGCCGACGCCGACACCGACACCTGGGTCGAGACCCTGCTGGACGCGGGCGTGCCGGCCGGCCCGATCCAGGACTACCGGCAGATCCTGGACTCCGACCCGCACGTCCGGGCCCGCGGCATGGTCACCTCGTTCGAGCACCCGCTGGACGGCACGGTGCCGGTGATCGCCTCGCCGATCCGGCTGACGACGACACCGGCCACCGTGCACCGGCATCCCCCGATGCTCGGCGAGCACACCGATGAGGTGTTCGGATCATGAGCGAGGACCGGGTGACCCACCGCCGGGACGGCTCCGTGCTGTGGGTGGAGCTGTCCCACCCCGGCCGCCGCAACGCCCTGACCTGGCGGATGTACGACGAGCTGCAGCGGCTGAGCACCGCCGCGAACGACGATCCCGATCTGCGGGTCGTGGTGGTCCGCGGCGCGGGCGGGTCGTTCGCCGCGGGCACCGACATCGGGCAGTTCGCCGACTTCCGCGACGGCGACGACGGCATCGCCTACGAGCGCCGGATCGGTGCGGTGATCGACGCGCTGCTCGCCGTCCGGGTACCGGTCGTCGGCGTCGTCGAGGGCCCGGCGATCGGCGGCGGCCTGGCCATCGCCGCGAGCTGCGACGTCCTGGTCGCCACCGAGGACGCCCGGTTCGGCGTCCCGATCGCCCGCACCCTCGGCAACGTGATCACCCCGGCCACGGTGCACCGGCTGCGCGACCGGCTCGGCGCCGGCCGGACCACGGCGATGCTGCTGACCGCGACCCTGCTCTCCGCCGCGGACGCGGCCGCCGCCGGGTTCGTGCACGCCGTCGTCACCGCCGACGAGCTGGAGGAGAAGGTCGCCGACGTCGTCGGCCGGATCGCCGCGGGCGCCCCGCTGACCCTGGCCGCGCTCAAGGAGCTGGACCGGCGGGTCGGCGGCGCGGCCGGACTCGACCCGGCCGAGGACCTGCTGGCCCGGGTGTACGGCAGCGCGGACTTCCGGGAGGGGGTCACCGCGTTCGGCGAGCGCCGCAGCCCGCAGTGGCGCAACCGCTGATGCCGGTGGCCGGATCCGCCGATCCCGTGACGGCGCCCCGGGCGGGATCATCCCGGGGCGACGACCACCCCCTTACGGAGTGCCCCGTTCGGGCCAATCGGCTGCGTCGAGGGTCGGATCCGGCCACCCAGGGTCACAACTTGACGAACACATAAGGCGCCCGTCGCCCGGACGGCACCGTTCACCGTGCGAACCGACCACCGGAACGATCATCGCGGAGCGGCCCGGTACCCGGCGGTAGCCTCTCCCCCGATCGGCCACGGACGGACGGGCGGGTGAGTGGACCACGTGAGTTCCCACCAGGCGGCACCGCGGCACGCGGCCCGCCGCCGCTTCCCGTTCCGCTCCTGGCAGCTCGGCGCGCTGCCGGCGGCCGCGCTGGTCTTCGTGCTCGCGGTCGACGTGCTCGCCGCCGGCCTGCTCGTCGCCTCCGCGCTGCGGGCGTCCCTGCCGACCGGCGATCAGCTGCTGCTGGCCGCGCTGCTGACCCTGGTCCCGGTCGCGCACACCGAGCTCTCGCTGCACTCCGAACGGATCCGGCGCCGGGTCGCGCACAACCACCACGTCAACATGACCTCGGTCTGGACGTTCTCCGGCGCGCTGCTCCTGCCGCCGGTGCTCGCCACCGCCGTGGTCGTCGCCGTCCACACCCACCTTTACCTGCGGGTCGCCCGCGCCGCGGGCACACCGGCGCACCGGCACCTGTTCCAGGCCGCGACCGTGGTGCTGGCCGTGCTCGCGGTCGCCGCGGTGCGGTTCGCCGCCGGGGTCCTGCCGCCGCCCGGCGACGGACCGGGCGACGCGACCGTCGTCCTCGCCTCGCTGCTCGCCTACTCCGCGGTGACCACGCTGCTGCTCGCCTGCGCGGTCCGGCTGACCCGGCCGGGCACCCGGTTCCTGTCCGTGCTGCTCGGCGCGGAGTTCCTGCTCGAGTTCGCGACGCTGTCGCTCGGCGGGCTGGTCGCGGTGATCATCGCCAACACCTCGCCGTGGCTGGTGCTGCTCGCCGTGCTCCCGCTGCTCGTCCTGCAGCAGACCACCCTGGTCCGCCAGCTGGAGAACCAGGTCGACACCGACACCAAGACCGGGCTGCTCAATCCCGCCGCCTGGCGCTGGCGCGCCGAGCAGATGATCGAACGCTGCGCGCGCACCGACCGCGAGACCGCGGTCCTGCTGCTCGATCTCGACCACTTCAAGGCGGTCAACGACCGGCACGGCCATCTCGCCGGCGACGACGTGCTGCAGGCGGTCGCCGCCGTGCTCACCGCCGAGGTCCGCGACAACGACCTGGCGGGCCGGTTCGGCGGCGAGGAGTTCGTGGTCGCGCTCGGCGGCCTGCGGCCCGACGACGTCGTGTTCGGCCGGGCCCGCGAGGTCGCCGAGCGGATCCGGCGCAGCGTCCGGGCCCTGGAGGTCGACACCGCCACCGCGGGCCGGATCGGCGGGCTGTCGGTGTCGATCGGCGTCGCGACCTCCAGCGAGCACGGCGGCAAGCTCGACGCGCTGCTCGCCGCCGCCGACGCCGCCCTCTACGACGCCAAGCGCGGCGGCCGGGACCAGGTGCGGGTCCGGCATCCCGAGCCGGCCGGCCGGACCGGCACCGCGACGCCGCCGTTCGGCCTGCACTTCGGCACCGGCGGGGCCTGAGCCCGGCCGGCGGTCACGCCGCCAGGAGCAGCCGGGCCAGGTCCTTCCACTGGTCGAGCATCGCGTCCTCGCGCGGATCCCGCCGGTCGAAGGTGTAGGTCATCGACGTCCCGCGCATCGAGGTGAGCAGCAGGTCGCGCAGCTGCTTGAAGCGCGGCCGGGACGCCAGCTCGTCGCCGAACATCCGGGCCATCGACGCCCGGATCGCCGCCCCGAGCCGCTTCTCCTCCGGGCGCAGCACGTCGGCGATCTCGGAGTTCACCCGGGCCGCCGTCCACAGCTCGATCGACGCCCAGAAGTGCGGCTCGGAGAAGCTCTCCCAGAGCAGCTCGATCACCCGGTCGGCACGCTCGAACACGTCCGCCGGCGGGCTCTGCTCGACCACCCGGCGGACGCGTTCCTCGGTGTCGGCGACCCGCTTCACCGCGAGGTGCTGCGCCGCGGCGACCAGCAGCCGGTCCCGGGACGGGAAGTGGTGCAGCAGCCTCCCCCGGGACACCGCCGCCTCGGACTGGATGACCAGCGTCGTCGAGCCCGAGTAACCACCCTCGATCAGGCAGGCCACCGCGGCGTCCAGGATCCGGGCGCGGCTGTCCTGCGACCGCTGCGCCCGGGTCCTGGTGGTGGTGCTCCGTTCGGAGGTCATGGTGCAGCCTAGAGTCCCAGACCCCGGCCGATGACCTCCTTCATGATCTCGGTGGTGCCGCCGTAGATCCGGGTGATCCGCGCGTCGGCGTAGGCCTTCGCGATCGGGTACTCGGTCATGTAGCCATAGCCGCCGTGCAGCTGCAGGCACCGGTCGACGACCTTGCCCTGCAGCTCGGTGCACCAGTACTTCGCCTTGGACGCGTCGACCGCGGTCAGCTCGCCCGCGTTCAGCGCGCGCACGCAGTCGTCGACGTAGTGCTCGGCGATGTCGATCTCGGTGTCCAGCTCGGCGAGCACGAACTTCGAGTTCTGGAACGACCCGATCGGCGAGCCGAACGCCTTGCGCTCCTTGACGTAGCCGAGCGTCTGGGTCAGCGCCGTGCGGGCCGCGGCGACCGCCGCGATCGCGATCGACAGCCGCTCCTGGGGCAGGTTGCTGACCAGCTGGGTGAACCCCTGGCCCTCCTGGGGCCCGAGCAGGTTCGCCACCGGCACCCGCACGTCGGTGAACGACAGCTCGGCCGTGTCCTGCGCGTGCTGGCCCAGCTTGTCCAGGTTCCGGCCGCGCTCGAAGCCGGCCATGCCCCGCTCCAGCACGAGCAGGCTCATGCCCTTGTGCTTCTGCGACGGGTCGGTCTTCACCGCGACGACCATCAGATCGGCGTTGATCCCGTTCGTGATGAACGTCTTGGCCCCGTTGACGACGTAGTGGTCGCCGTCCCGGATCGCGGTCGTCGACATCGACGCCAGGTCCGAGCCGATGCCCGGCTCGGTCATCGCGATGCCGAGGATCTGCTCCCCGCTCACCACGCCCGGCAGCCAGCGCTGCTTCTGCTCCTCGGTGCAGTAGGCGAGCAGGTAGGGCAGCACGATGTCGTTGTGCAGGGTCAGGCCCAGCCCGGCCGCCGCGGCACCCGAGCGCATGAGCTCCTCGGCGATGACGGCGTTGAACCGGAAGTCCGGCACGCCGCCCCCGCCGTAGGTCTCGGGCACGTCGATGCCCAGGAAGCCGTTCGCCCCGGCCGTGGTGAACAGCTCGCGCGAGACGATGCCCTCGCGCTCCCAGCGCGTCTCGTGCGGGACGATCTCCTTCTCGACGAACGACCGGAACGCCTCCCGGAAGTCCTCGTGGTCGGACTCGTAGAGCGTGCGCCTCATCGCGCCTCCTAGCGGGGCTGCATCCGGATCGCGCCGTCGAGGCGGATCGTCTCACCGTTCAGCATCGGGTTCTCGACGATGTGCGCGGCCAGCTTGGCGTACTCGGCGGGCTGTCCCAGCCGGGACGGGTGCGGCACCTGCCTGCCCAGCGAGGTCTTGACGTCCTCGGGCAGCCCGGCGAGCAGCGGGGTCTCGAACAGGCCCGGCGCGATCGTGCACACCCGGATGCCGAGATCGGCGAGGTCCCGGGCGATCGGCAGGGTCATGCCGACGATGCCGCCCTTGGACGCCGAGTACGCGGCCTGCCCGATCTGCCCCTCGAACGCCGCCACCGAGGCGGTGTTGATCACGACGCCGCGGTCGCCGTCGACCGGCTCGGCCTTCGCGATCCGCTCGACGGCCAGCCGGATCACGTTGAAGGTGCCGATCAGGTTGACGTTGACGACCTTCGTGAACGCCGCGAGCGGGAACGCGCCCTTCTTGCCGAAGGTCTTCGCCGCGTCGCCGATCCCGGCGCAGTTGACGGCGATCCGCAGGGTGCCGAGCTCCTCCGCCACGTCCAGCGCGGCGCCGACCTGCTCCTCGCTGGTGACGTCCGCGGCGACGAACCGGACGGCGTCGCCCAGCTTGTCCGCGACCGCCTCGCCCTGCGACGACGGGAGGTCGATGATCACGACCTTGGCGCCGGCCTCCACGAACCGCTCCGTGGTGGCCAGGCCGAGCCCGGACGCGCCGCCGGTGACGACGGCCACCGCTCCGTTGATCTCCATGTGTGTCCTTCCGGTGTTGCTCTCGGGAGCGTTTCTACAGCAGCTCGAGGATGGTGGCGTTGGCCTGCCCGCCGCCCTCGCACATGGTCTGCAGTCCGTAGCGGATGCCGTTGTCCCGCATGTGGTGCACCAGGGTCGTCATGATCCGGGCACCGGACCCGCCGAGCGGGTGGCCGAGCGCGATCGCGCCGCCGAGCGGATTGGTGCGCCCGGCGACGCCCGCGTCGTCGGCGGCGATGTCGGCGAGCCAGGCCAGCGGGACCGGCGCGAACGCCTCGTTGATCTCGAAGGCGCCGATGTCGGACAGCGACAGCCCGGAGCGCTTCAGCGCCTTCTCGGTGGCCGGGATCGGCGCGGTCAGCATGATCACCGGATCGGCGCCGGCGAGCACGGCGGTGTGCACCCGGGCGATCGGGGTGAGGCCCAGCTCCTTCGCCTTCTCGCCGGTCGTCATCAGCAGGGCGGCGGAGCCGTCGGAGATCTGCGAGGAGTTGCCGGCGTGGATGACGCCGCCCTGGTCGGCGTCCTTGAAAACGGTCTTGAGCTGGCCCAGGCTCTCCAGCGTGCCGCCCCGGCGGATGCCCTCGTCGGCGGCCACCCCGGCGAGCGGGGCGATCTGGCCCTCGAACCGGCCCGCGTCCTGCGCCTCCGCGGCGCGGGCGTGCGAGAGCAGCGCGAACTCGTCGAGCCGGGTGCGGGAGAAGCCCCACTTCTCGGCGATCATCTCGGCGCCGACGCCCTGGTTCGGGAAGGCGCCGTAGCGCTCCATGAACGCCTCGCCGAACGGGTTCTGCTCCATCATGGCCGCGCCCATCGGGACCCGGGACATCGACTCGACGCCACCGGCGACGGCGACGTCGTACTGGCCCGCGATCAGCCCGGCCGCGGCGAAGTGCACCGCCTGCTGGCTGGACCCGCACTGCCGGTCGACGGTCACCCCGGTGACCGACTCGGGGAACCCGGCCGCCAGCGCGGCGCTGCGGCCGATGTCGAAGGTCTGCTCGCCGACCTGGGACACGCAGCCCCAGACGACGTCGTCGATCTGCGCCGGGTCGATCCCGGCCCGCTCGACCAGGCTGCGCAGGACGTGGGCGGAGAGATCGGTCGGGTGCACCCCGGCCAGCCCGCCCTTGCGCCGGCCCACCGGGCTCCGCACCGCTTCGACGATGACTGCATCTCGCACGTCCCACGCTCCTTCGGGTGGTGGATCCGGCGCCTCCCGGCGCCCCGGCCAGGACGCTAGCAGAAAACAGTCAGAGTTGACTGTGACGCTCGGTGCGACCCGCGTCACCCGCCGCCGGGCCTACGATCATCGTCGTGACCAGCACGTCCTCCGTCCTGACGACGGTCCTCGCGGACACCCCCGGGACCGCGCCGTACTGGCCGGTCCGGGTGGGGAGCCCCGGTGAGCGGCCCGGGCCCAGCCTGGCCGACCTGGCCGGCGCCGACCTGCTCGGCGAGGCGATCGCCGCGATGGACGCCGAGCTCGACGGCGGCGCCGCACTCGCCGCGCAGACCCTGCTGGCCCGGCTGGCCGGCCCGGCCGCCGGCGTCCCCGCGGAGCTGCTGTTCCGGTACGGCCGGGTCCCGGTGCCCGATCCGGCCCGGATGTGGTTCGTGACCGGAACCGGCGGCGCCCGGACGGCGCCGCAGCTGGTCCTGGATCCGGGCACCGTCGTGCTGGTGCTGCCCGATGATCCGCTGGCCGGCGCGGCCGGCACCGAGACGGTGCCGGACCGCGACCGGCTCCGCGCTCGGCTGGTGGAGTGGACCCACCACGCGTTCGGCCCGGTCGTCGAGACCGCGGTGGTGCTGTCCCGGCGCGGGCGGCGGGCGCTGTGGCAGGTGGTCGCCGACCGGCTGGGGAACGGCTTCCTGATGTCCGGGCGGGCGAGCGGGCAGCTCCCGGCGGCCCGCGCCGAGATCGAGACGACCCTCGGCGACACCGGGATCCGGCCGCTGCGGCTGCGGCCGGACTGGCTGGAGATCGAGCACGAGGGCACCGTCGAGCTGTTCCGCCGGCGTGCCGTGTGCTGCCTCTACTACAAGTCCCGGGTGCACGGCGAGGTGTACTGCGCGACCTGCCCGCTGCTGTCCCGGGAGGAGTCGATCGACCGGTTGCGGACCGCCGTCGCGGCCCGCGACCGGTGATCAGCCCAGCGCCGCGCTCAGCTCGCGCAGCAGCAGCTCGGCCCCGAGGTAGGTGCCGCCGTTGTAGACGGCGTTGGGCAGCGGGAGCACCCGGTTCGCCCGCACCGCGGGCAGCCGCTCCCAGAGCGGGTTCGCCATCAGGTTCTCGACGCTGCTGGGGCCGCCGGCCCGGTCCGGTACGACCAGCAGGTCACCGTCGGCGACCGGCAGTTCCTCGACGCCGAAGCTGATGTAGCCGTGCTCGGACGGCTCGCCGCGGCCGGCGCCGTCGCGCACGGTCAGTCCGGCCTCCGCGGCCACGCTCCCGCCGAAGGCACCGGAGCCGTCGATCCGGAACGCACCGTCGCCCTGCCCGCGCAGGAACGTCACCGACCGTCCGCGGGCGGCGTCCGGCACCGCGGCCAGCGCCGACCGGTACCGCTCCCGGACCTGCTCGGCCTCGGCCGCCCGATCGGCCGCGTCGACGGTCGCGTCGAAGGCCGCCTTCCAGGCCGCGTTCGACGCCCGCTCGACGACGACCGTCGGCGCGATCGCCGACAGCTCCCGCAGGTGCTCGGCGGCGGACCGCTCGACCAGGACGAGATCCGGGGCGAGCCCGACGATCGTCTCCAGGTTCGGGGCGTCGGCCAGCCCGACCGAGGTGATCCCGTCGATGTCGGTGCCGTCGGGGAGCTCGCCCGCGTAGGCGCCGAGCCACTCCTCGTGCCCCTCGTGCGCACCCACCGGGACCAGCCCGACCGAGGCGAGGTGCCCGGCCAGTGCCACCCCGAGGGTGACCAACCGCTGCGGGCGCACCGGCACCGTGACCGGCCCCTCCGCCGTCTCGACGACCCGGTCGGCGCCCGGGCCGCCCTGGTCGGTGCCGGTGCCGCAGGCGGACAGCAGCCCGGCGCCGGCGAGCACGGCGAGGAACTCCCGGCGGGTCGCCGCGGTCACCGGGGCGGGGGCAAGCGCACTGATCATGCCCGCAGCACATCAACCGGGCCGGGGCCCGGGCAAGGTAAGCCTCATCTCCCCCGCCCGGGCGGCGGGGTTCAGCGCAGCACGGCCCCGTGCCGGGCGCCGGCCTCGGCGACCGCGGCGTCCCGGGCCGCGTTGGCCTCCTCGCCGGTCAGCGTCCGGTCGTCGGCGCGCAGCCGCAGCGAGAACGCCAGCGACCGCTTGCCCTCGCCGACCTGGTCGCCGGTGTAGACGTCGAACAGCCGCACCGACTCCAGCAGCTCCCCCGCCCCGGCGGTGAGCGCCTCGGCGAGGTCCGCGGCCGGGACCGCCCGGTCGGCGACGAGCGCGACGTCCACCGCCACCGGCGGGAACGCCGACACCCGCGGCACCGGCAGGTCCTCCCGCAGCTCGATCGCGTCCAGGTCGATCTCGGCGGCCGCGGTGCGGGCCGGCAGCCCGAACGCCTCGACGACCTTCGGGTGCAGCTCGCCAGCGTACCCGACGACGGTCCCGGTGCCCGCGACGACCAGCTCCGCGCAGCGCCCGGGATGCCACGGCGCCCGCTCGGCGCGGCGCGGGCGCAGCTCCACCCCGGCGGCGGCGACGGTCAGCCGGGCCGCCTCGACGGCGTCCTCCCAGGTCGCCGGCCGGCCCGGGCCCCACCAGCCGCGCGGCTCCCGGTTCCCGGCGAGCACCACGCCGACGTGCACCGGCTGGGCGGGCAGCGCCGCCCGGATCGCCGCGTACTCCTCGTCCGAGGGGCGCCCGGTGACAGCCGGGTCCGGCATCGGGGGCGGGTTCTCCTGCGGCTGCACGACCTGCGCGATCGTGTACAGCGCCAGATCCTCGCTGCCGCGGGACCGGTTGCGCACCAGCATGTCCAGCAGCCCCGGCAGCAGCGTGGTGGCCAGCCGGGAGCGCTCGGCGTCGAGCGGGTTGGTCACCGCGACGGTGCGCCGGCGGTCGTCGTCCACGGGCAGCCCGAGATCGTTCCAGACGGTGTCGGAGACGAACGGGAACGGCAGCACCTCGACGTGGCCGGCCTCGGCCAGCGCCCGGGACACCGCGCGGCGCCGCAGCTGGGCGGGGGTGAGGCCGCGTCCGGCCGGTGCGGTGGGCAGCACCGAGGGGATCGTGTCGTAGCCCTCCAGCCGCAGCACCTCCTCGACCAGGTCGGCGGCCATCCGCAGGTCCGGACGCCAGGTCGGCGGGGTCGCCACGACCACACCCTGGCCGTCGTCGCCGGTGTCCAGCTCGACGGTGCAGCCGACCTGGGTCAGCCGCCGCACCGTCGCACCCCGCGGGTAGGCGACGCCGGCGACCCGGTCGGGGAGCGACAGCGGCATCCGGACCGACGGCACCGGCGGGATCCGGCCCTCGTCGGTGCGGCCCCCGGCGATCGTGCCGCCACCCAGCTCGACCAGCAGCTGCGCGGCCCGCTCGGCGGCGACCGGCGGCAGCGCCGGATCGACGACCCGTTCGAACCGCCGGGACGCCTCGCTGGGCAGCTTGTGCCGCCGCGCGGCGCGGGCGATCACCGGCGACGAGAAGTGCGCGGCCTCGATCAGCACGTCCACCCGGGGCGCGCTGCCGTCGGCGGCCGGCGGGAGGTCACCGGGCGCCGGGATCTCGGTCGACGCACCGCCCATCACCCCGGCCAGCCCGATCGGGCCGGAGTCGTCGGTGATCAGCAGGTCGTCGGGATCGAGGCTGCGGGTCTGCCCGTCGAGGGTCTCCAGCTTCTCCCCCGCCGCGGCCCGCCGGACCTCGATCGGGCCGGACATTCGGGACGCGTCGTAGCCGTGCAGCGGCTGGCCGAGATCGAGCATCACGTAGTTGGTGACGTCGACGATCAGCGAGATCGGCCGCATCCCGGCGGACAGCAGCGCCCGCTGCATCCACCAGGGGCTGGGCGCGGCCGGGTCGACGCCGTCCACCCGGCGCACGACGAACCGCGCGCAGCCCTCGGTGTCGGTGATCCGGACCGGCCAGGCGTCGCCGTCGGCGTCCGCGACGGTGACCCGGGTGGCCGGGTCGGTGTAGTCGAGGTCCAGCGAGGTGGCGAGCTCGCGGGCGAGCCCGCGCACGGCGAAGCAGTACCCGCGGTCCGGGGTGACGGCCAGCTCGACGACCGGCTCGGTCAGGCCGAGCACCTCGAGCGCGTCGGCGCCGGGCTCGGCGGTGCCGGGCGGCAGCACCAGGATGCCGGTGTGGTCGGCGCCGAGGCCGAGCTCCTTCGCCGAGGCGATCATGCCGTCGGAGGTGCGGCCGTAGGTCTCCCGCCGGGAGATCGCGAAGCCGCCGGGCAGCACCGCGCCCGGCTCGGTGACGACGACCAGGTCGCCGACCGCGAAGTTCTGCGCGCCGCAGATGACGTGGCGGTGCCGCGGCGTGCCGTCACCCTGGTCCTCGAAGTCGACCCGGCAGTACCGGATCGGCTTCTTGAACCCGGTGAGCTCCTCGATCCCGGCGACCCGCGCGACGGTCAGCGGGCCGGTGATCTCGGGCGCCGGGTGGATCTCCTCGACCTCCAGCCCGACCCGGACGAACGCCTCGCCGATGTCCTCGGGGCGCGCCGGAAGCGCCGCCGGGTCGATGTGCCGGGCGAGCCAGGACGCGGACACTCGCACTGCTCAGAACTCCTCGGTCGGAAGGATCGGTTTCAGATGCCGAACGCGGCCGAGAAGCGGACGTCGCCCTCGACCATGTCCCGCATGTCCGGGATCCCGTTGCGGAACATCAGGGTCCGCTCGATGCCCATGCCGAAGGCGAAGCCGGAGTACTCCTCCGGGTCGACGCCGCTCGCGCGCAGGACGTTCGGGTTCACCATCCCGCAGCCGCCCCACTCGACCCAGCCGGGCCCGCCCTTCTTCTGCGGGAACCACAGGTCCACCTCGGCGGACGGCTCGGTGAAGGGGAAGTACGAGGGACGCATCCGGGTGCCCGCCTCCGGGCCGAACATGGCCCGGGCGAACGCGTCCAGGGTGCCCCGCAGGTGCGCCATGGTCAGCCCGCGGTCCACGGCCAGGCCCTCGACCTGGTGGAACACCGGGGTGTGCGTGGCGTCCAGCTCGTCGGTGCGGAAGGTCCGGCCGGGGCAGGCGACGTACACCGGCAGCTCGCGGTCCAGCAGCGAGCGGACCTGCACCGGCGAGGTGTGCGTGCGCAGCACCATCCCGGAGTCCTGGCCGCGCTCGGCGTCGCCCAGGTAGAAGGTGTCCTGCATGGTGCGGGCCGGGTGGTCCTTGCCGAAGTTGAGCGCGTCGAAGTTCAGCCAGGACGCCTCGACCTCGGGGCCCTCGGCGATCTCCCAGCCCATCGCGACGAAGATGTCGGCAATCCGCTCGGACAGCTGGGTGATCGGGTGCCGGGCGCCGCGCGGGCGGCGGTCGGTGGGCAGCGTGACGTCGACGGTCTCCTCGCGCAGCACCCGGGCGTCGCGCTCGTCGAGCAGGGCGGCGCGGCGCTCGTCGAACGCGGCCTGGGCCTCCTGGCGGGCGGCGTTCACCCGCTTCCCGGCGTCGGCGCGCTCCGGGCCGGGCAGCTGCCCGAGCGACCGGCGGGCCATCGGGATCGGTGCCCGGTCCCCGAGGTGGGCCGGCTTGACGGCGGCCAGCGCCTCCAGGTCGGCGGCGGCGTCGAACGCGGTGCGCGCGGCCTCGACGGCGGCCTTCAGCACGTCCGGGTCCAGCGGGCTCTCGTTCACGGCGTCGTCACTCATGGTGTCCCGATCGTAGAGGGCGGCCACCACCCGGTTTCCCGCAGGTCGACGGGTCGCCGGGGGCTCGGGCCCGGACCGGCTCAGCCCCCGGCGACGCCGGTCGGCCGGTCCAGGGCGGGCGCGACACCGGCCCGGGCGCCGACCGTCGCGTACAGGCAGATCGCCGCGGCGGTGGCGAGATTCAGCGACTCGGCGCGGCCGTGGATCGGCACCCGGACGCGGTGGTCGGCGGCGGCCAACAGCTCGGGCCCGGCACCGTGCGCCTCGTTGCCGAGCACCCAGGCGACCGGGCCGGCGAGCAGCGGCGTCGTGGCCGGGTCGTGCAGGTCCAGCTCGCCGCGGCCGTCGGCCACCAGCGTGCTCAGGCCGGCGGCCCGGCAGGCGGCCAGCACCCCGGCGGCGTCCCGGTCACGGGCCAGCGGCAGGTGGAAGACGCTGCCGGTGGACGCCCGCACGGCCTTGCCGTTGTGCGGGTCGACGGTGTCGCCGGCCAGCAGCACGGCGTCGCAGCCGGCCGCGTCGGCGACCCGGATCACGGTGCCGACGTTGCCGGGATCGGAGATGCCCGCGCACACCGTGACGAATCCGGGGACGCCGGCGAGCGCCTCGGCGACCCCGACGTCGAGCAGGTCGCAGACCGCGACCAGGCCCTGCGGGGTGACCGTCTCGGACAGTCCGGCGGCGGCCCGGTCGGTGACCGGCAGGATGCGGACGCCGGCGTCCCGGGCGGCCGCGACCAGCTCCGGATGGCGCTCGGCGGCCCCGGCGGTGACGAACAGCTCGTGCACCGGACCGGCGGCCAGCGCCTCCCGGACGGACTGCACCCCTTCGACGAGGAAACGCCCGGCCCGGTCGCGCCCGGCGCGGCGCAGCAGCTTGCGGGCGGCTGCGACGCGCGGGGTGCGCTCGGTACCGGGCGTCGGGCCCTCACCGGAGCCGCTGTCGGTCACCTCAGGCCGCGGAGCCCTGCTCGGTGCCCGACGGCAGGTTCTCCTTGGCGATCTTGACCAGCGCGGCGAACGCGGCCGGGTCGCTCACGGCGATCTCGGCCAGGTTCTTGCGGTCGACCTCCACCCCGGCGGCCTTGAGGCCCTGCACGAAGCGGTTGTAGGTCATGTCGTTGGCGCGGGCCGCGGCGTTGATCCGGGTGATCCACAGCTGCCGGAAGTCGCCCTTGCGCGCGCGACGGTCCCGGTAGGCGTAGTTCATGGAGTGGAGCATCTGCTCCTTGGCCTTGCGGTACAGCCGCGACCGCTGCCCGCGGTAGCCGGCGGCCGACTCCAGCGTGGTGCGGCGCTTCTTCTGGGCGTTCACCGCGCGCTTCACGCGTGCCATGGGTATCTCCTGGGGTGGTGCGGCGACGTCCTGCGCGGGGCGCGGGTCGCCGGATTGAAGAAAGGGGGGCGGAAAGTCAGCGGCCGAGGAGCTTCTTGATGCGCTTCACGTCCGGCTTGGCGACGTCGACCACGCCCGACAGGTCACGCTTCTCCTTGCGGGACTTGACCTCCAGGCGGTGCCGCAGGCCGGCCTGCTGACGCTGCAGCTTGCCGGAGCCGGTGGTGCGGATCCGCTTCGCGGTCCCCTTGTGCGTCTTGTTCTTGGGCATGACGTATCCGTTCGGTGTCGGCCCCCGGCGGACCGGGGGTCGTTGCGGGTACTGCGTGTCCTCCCCGCCCGCGCACCGGGCGGGGAGACCCTCACGCCTCGGCCTCGGCCGGGGCGTCGGTGGTGGCGGTCGCCGCGGTCTTGCGCGGCGCCGGCTTCTTGGTCGGCGCCAGCACCATCGTCATGTTGCGGCCGTCCTGCTTCGGCGCGGCCTCGACGACGGCGATGTCGCCGATGTCCTCCGCCAGGCGCTGCAGCAGCCGGTAGCCCAGCTCGGGCCGGGACTGCTCGCGACCACGGAACATGATCGTGACCTTGACCTTGTTGCCGCCCTCGAGGAAGCGGCGGACGTGGCCACGCTTCGTCTCGTAGTCGTGCTTGTCGATCTTCGGCCGGAGCTTCTGCTCCTTGATCACGGTGAGCTGCTGGTTGCGCCGGGACTCCCGGGCCTTCTGCGCGCTCTCGTACTTGAACTTGCCGTAGTCCATGAGCTTGCAGACCGGCGGGCGGGCCTGACCGGCCACCTCGACCAGGTCGAGGTCGGCGTCCTGCGCCAGCCGGAGGGCGTCCTCGATGCGCACGATCCCGACCTGCTCACCGTTCGGGCCGACGAGACGGACCTCGGGCACGCGGATGCGGTCGTTGATGCGGGGCTCTGTGCTGATGGGGTCTCCTGAGTAACTCGCTGTGTCGCTACTACCTGCTGTTGCGCCGGCGACGACAAGCGAAGACCCGTTGATCGGCCGATGACACACACCTGTGCCACGAGGCCAGACCATGGACCCGGACACCGCTACGATCACGGCGTGGGTGGGAGCGGGGCTCCACTTGACGCCCGGAACACACGAATCAACGCGATCCCGGGTGGTCGCATTCCCGAGAGTAGCAGCCCGGTCCGGATCCGGTCGGGCGGGGCCCGCCGACGGGGAGGCGGTGACCGCACGGACGGTACCGCCGACCGTGTCGCGTCCGGGCCTGCCCGGTTCTTCCGCGGTCGTCTCGTACGGTCCGTCGTGGCCGGTCACGGCCGTCGACGGAGCTGCTGGAGGGAGGTGCGCGGTGCCCAGCCGACCCGCGCTGTCGGTGTGTGTCCCGGTCCACCAGGGCGCCCGGTACCTGGAACGGACCCTGCGCAGCGTGCTCGACCAGGACGCCGATCTCGAGGTGGTGGTCCGGGACAACGGCAGCACCGACGGGTCGGCGGAGATCGTGCGCGGTCTCGACGATCCGCGGATCCGGCTGGTCCGGGTCGAGGAGACGGTGCCGATGGCCGAGAACTGGGCCCGTACCGTGCAGCTGGCCCGGGCGGACCTGGTGAAGATCCTCTGCGCGGACGACCTGGTCGCCCCCGGCGCGCTGCGGGCGCAGATCGACGCGCTGGCCGCGGACCCGTCGCTGGCGCTGGTCGTCGGGCGCACCGACATGATCGACGCCGACGGCCGGACGCTGTTCCCGAACCGGCACGTCCCCCGGTCGCTGCTCGGCACCCGTCCGGCGGCGGAGGTGCTGCGGGCGGTCGTGCGGCACGGCGGCAACCCGATCGGCCCGTCCGCCGCGGTGACGTTCCGGCGGGCGCACTACGACGCCGTCGGCGGGGTGGACGGCCGCCTGCTGTTCACGATGGATCTCGACCTGTGGGTCCGGCTGCTGCGGCACGGCGGCCTGCACGGCTCCGCCGGCACCGCCGCATCGTTCCGGATCCACCCCGGCTCGGCGTCCGCGGCCGCGACCCGCGCGGAGTTCGCGGTGCAGCGGGCCTTCACCCGGCAGCTGATCCGGGAGGCCGAGCCGGTGATCCGCCGCCGGGACCGGGTGATCGGGGTGGCCGGCTGTTATGCGGCGCTCGTCCGCCGGTACGGGCTGTTCGTGCTGGGCAACCTGCGCCGCCGCGTCCCGGCCCGCGCCCGCCAGCACGCCTGACGAGCGGCGCGGGATGCGCCGGCACCCCGATCGGCACCGCCCGCATCCCCGCTCGGCACCGCCCGCATCCCCGCTCGGCACCGCCCGCATCCCCGCTCGGCACCGCCCGCATCCCCGCTCGGCACCGCCGGCAGCCCCGCTCGGCAACCCGGTTCGGCGACCCGGCCGGCAGGACCGGCTCAGCAGGCCCGGCTCGGAACCTCCGGCCGGGGCCGCTCAGCTCGCCGCGGAGGCCGCCCGTCGCCGGGACACCGCCGGCGCGGAGGACGCCGCGCCCTTGGTGCCCTTCGCGGCGGCCGCGGTGCGCCTGCGGGCCGGCTTGGCCGGCGTGGCGTCCGGGGTCACGAGATCGCGCAGGAACCGGCCGGTGTGGCTGTCCGGATGGGCCGCGACCTGCTCGGGCGTGCCCTGGGCGACCACCGTGCCACCGCCGGACCCGCCCTCCGGGCCCATGTCGATGATCCAGTCCGAGGTCTTGATGACGTCGAGGTTGTGCTCGATGACGATCACCGTGTTGCCCTTGTCGACCAGGCCCTGGATCACCGCGAGGAGCTTGCGGATGTCCTCGAAGTGCAGGCCGGTGGTCGGCTCGTCGAGGATGTAGACGGTCCGGCCGTTGCTGCGCTTCTGCAGCTCGCTGGCCAGCTTCACGCGCTGCGCCTCGCCGCCGGACAGGGTCGGGGCGGGCTGCCCGAGCCGGACGTAGCCGAGGCCGACGTCGACCAGGGTCCGCAGGTAGCGGGCGATCGAGGTGATCGGCTCGAAGAACTCGGCGGCCTCCTCGATCGGCATGTCGAGCACGTCGGCGACGGTCTTGCCCTTGTAGTGGACCTCGAGGGTCTCCCGGTTGTACCGGGCGCCCTTGCAGACCTCGCAGGGGACGTAGACGTCGGGCAGGAAGTTCATCTCGATCTTGATCGTGCCGTCGCCGGTGCACGCCTCGCAGCGGCCGCCCTTGACGTTGAACGAGAACCGGCCCTCGGCGTAGCCGCGGACCTTCGCCTCGGTGGTCGCGGCGAACAGCTTGCGGACCTTGTCCCACACGCCGGTGTAGGTGGCGGGATTGGAGCGCGGGGTCCGCCCGATCGGCGACTGGTCGACCCGCACCAGCTTGTCGAGCTCGTCGATCCCGTTGATCCGGGTGTGCCGGCCCGGGACCTGACGGGCGCCGTTCAGCCGGTTCGCCAGGACCGTCGCGAGGATGTCGTTGATCAGGGTGGACTTGCCGGAGCCGGACACCCCGGTGATCGACACCAGCCCGCCGAGCGGGATGTCGACGTCGATCCCGCGCAGGTTGTGCTCGCGCGCCCCGATGATCGACAGCTTGCGGGAGTGGTCGAGCTCGCGCCGCTGCGGCAGCGGGATCGACCGCCGGCCGGACAGGTAGGCGCCGGTCAGCGAGGTGTCGTGCGACTCGAGATCGGCGACCGGGCCGGAGTGCACGATGTACCCGCCGTGCTCGCCGGCGCCGGGGCCGATGTCGACCGCCCAGTCGCAGGCCCGGATGGTGTCCTCGTCGTGCTCGACGACGATCAGCGTGTTGCCCAGGTCGCGCAGCCGGGTCAGGGTGTCGATCAGCCGGCGGTTGTCCCGCTGGTGCAGCCCGATCGACGGCTCGTCGAGCACGTAGAGCACCCCGACCAGCCCGGACCCGATCTGGGTGGCCAGCCGGATCCGCTGCGCCTCCCCGCCGGAGAGCGTCCCGGCGGCGCGGTCCAGCGACAGGTACTCCAGACCGACGTCGAGCAGGAACCCGAGCCGGGCCTGAATCTCCTTGAGCACCGCGCCGGCGATCATCGCCTGGCGGTCGTCGAGAACCATGCCGTTGAGGAAGTCGGCGCACTCGGCGACCGACATGTTCGAGACCTGGGCGATGGACCGCTCCCCCAGGTCGCGGTGCGGCATCGTGACCGACAGGACCTCGGGCCGCAGCCGGGAGCCGCCGCAGGCCGGGCACGGGATGTCGCGCATGTAGCCCTCGTAGCGCTCGCGCTGCGACTCCGACTCGGTCTGCTCCAGACGCCGCTCCAGGAACGGCATGACGCCCTCGAAGTTGGCGTAGTACGAGCGCTCCCGGCCGTACCGGTTCCGGTACCGCACGTGCACCTGGTCGTCGCTGCCCTGCAGCACCGCCTTCTGCGCGGCGGCCGGCAGCTTGCGCCACGGCGTGTCCATCCGGAACCCGATCGCGGTCGACAGCCCGGACAGCAGCCGGCCGAAGTACTCGGCGTTGTGCCCGGCCGACCAGGGTGCGATCGCCCCGTCCTGCAGGGAACGGTCCGGATCCGGCACGACGAGCTCCGGATCGACCTCCTTCTTGATGCCGAGACCGGTGCAGGCCGGGCAGGCGCCGTAGGGCGAGTTGAAGGAGAAGGTGCGCGGCTCCAGGTCGTCGACCGCGATGGTGTGCCCGTTCGGGCAGGCCATCCGCTCGGAGAAGCGCCGCTCGCGGACCGGGTCGTCGGCCGGGAGATCGACGAAGTCGAGCACGACCAGGCCGTCGGCGAGGCGCAGCGCGGTCTCGACCGAGTCGGTGAGCCGCTGCTTGGCCGTCGCCTTGACCGAGAGCCGGTCGACGACCACCGAGATGTCGTGCTTCTCCTGCTTCTTCAGCTTCGGCGGGTCGGACAGCTGGTGCACCGTGCCGTCGACCAGCACCCGCGAGTAGCCCTGCGACTGCAGGGTGGAGAACAGGTCGACGAACTCGCCCTTGCGGGTCCGCACGACCGGCGCGAGCACCTGGAACCGGCTACCCTGCTCCATCTCCAGCACCTGGTCGACGATCTGCTGCGGGGTCTGCTTCTCGATCCGCTCGCCGCACTGCGGGCAGTGCGGGATGCCGGCACGGGCGTAGAGCAGACGCAGGTAGTCGTGGATCTCGGTGATCGTGCCGACGGTCGACCGCGGGTTGCGGTTGGTCGACTTCTGGTCGATCGACACCGCGGGCGAGAGCCCCTCGATGAAGTCGACATCGGGCTTGTCCATCTGGCCGAGGAACTGCCGCGCGTAGGCCGAGAGCGACTCGACGTACCGGCGCTGCCCCTCGGCGAAGATCGTGTCGAACGCCAGGCTGGACTTGCCGGAGCCGGACAGCCCGGTGAACACGATCATGCTGTCCCGGGGCAGGTCGATGTCGACGCCCTGCAGGTTGTGCTCGCGGGCGCCGCGGACGACCAGCCGTGGACCGCCGGGGACCGGCGACGCACCCGGGGACAGGGTGCCGCCGACGTCCGGGCGGTCGGTGCTGTGGTCGCTCACGATGCGCGCCTCCTGGCTGGCGAGGGTCGTCCCAGTTCCGGATCCGATGCTAGGCCGCACCCCTGACAGGAACGCGACGAGCGGGCCTCGCAGCGGCCGTCCCTCGGTGGATGCACGCCGCCACGCGCCGGTCGGTACACCGTGCACGATACTCGTACGCATGTTCGACCGGACGGGCGGGGGACGGCCCCCGGACGGCGTCGGGCGGGCCGCAGCAGGCACCGGCGGGTTCGCCCCACCGCGGCGGGCGGTACAGGCCGCTACCCTCGCGCCGTGGACGTCCTGGAGAACTACACCGGTCACACCGATCCCGGCGGCGCCGCGATCCGCCGCGACCTGGACCGGCTCAGCATCAGCAAGATCTCGGTCGGCGAGATGGACAACAACGCCTACCTGCTCGTCTGCAAGTCCTCGGGCGAGGCGCTGCTGGTCGACGCGGCGGCCGAGCCGAGCCGGATCGCCGACCTGATCGGCGCCACCGACGAGCGCCCCGACCTGCGGCACCTGGTGACCACGCACCGGCACCACGACCACTGGCAGGCACTCGGCGCGATCGCCGGCATGTTCGAGCCCCGGCTGATCGCACACCCGGAGGACGCGCCCGAGCTCCCCGCGCCGATGGACGAGCTGGTCGGACACGGCGACCGGATCGCCTTCGGCGAGATCGAGCTGGAGGTCATTCACCTGCGCGGGCACACCCCCGGCTCGATCGCGCTGCTCTACCGCGGCGACGACCGGCCGCACCTGTTCACCGGGGACAGCCTGTTCCCCGGCGGGCCGGGCAAGACCTGGTCGGCGGAGGACAACGTGCAGCTGCTCGCCGACCTGGAGGAGCGGGTCTTCGACGTGCTGCCCGACGAGACGTGGTTCTACCCGGGGCACGGGGACGACTCGACGATCGGCGAGCAGCGCCCGGGGCTGCCGGAGTGGAAGGCGCGCGGCTGGTAGCCGGCTCCCAGCACCGTCCGCGTTTCGGGGCCGCCTATGCCGTGTAGGCGGCCCCGAAGGCTGTCGTGAGCAGCACACCGGGGCCTTGACCAAAGGGAGGCCCGGCCCGTGCACCATCCTGCCCGCCATCCCCGCGCCCGCAGCACCGCGGCCACCTGGCCGAGCAACCGCGCCCGGCGCAACCGGCTCGCGCTCGCCGCCGCCGCGCCGAGTCCGGCCTGGTCTGCGCGGAGTGCCTGGCCGAGATCGACGGACCGAGGCGCGGCTGGCGGGTCTGCGAGGCTGCCTGGCCCGCCGCCGCACCGACGTCCTGTTCGCGATGCTCCGCGACCACGCGCTCTACGCCCCACCGACGGCCACCGAACCCGATCCGGCCCTCGCCGCGGCTTGACAACCACATAGAGACATCCCCCGGTCAGGTAACCCTCGAACGGGTGTGTTCGCGCCGGAATCGCAACTATGTTGTTCGCTCGTCGCTCCGGTGCGACCACCCGGCGCGCGGAGGATGCATTGCGTGCAGCAGAACTGTGCTGCAAATCACACTCAGCCGACCGTGTCGCCCCGCTGATGATCCTGGCGGCGACCGGGAGCCCACGGCCGCGGTATCACGACGTGTGCTGCGCTGGCCGTCCGATCGCGGACTCCAGGGCCTGCTCCTCGCTCGTCACAACCTCGACGCCGACAGCCAGCAGCCCCAGCTCCAGCCCCTCCCCGACGGTCGTCTCCGTCGTCCCGTCTCCTACTGCGCATTAGTCAGGTTGCGTGTATCCATCCCGGCACTATGCCGCTCCGTCCGATTGACCCCACACGGGCGACAGCATCCGCAGCGCAGGCGGGTCGTTCGGTTTACGGCGCGACCTGCAGCCTGGACAGGGGGCCCAGCGTCCGGCGTGACCATCTCGCCGTGGTTGACGTTCCTGATCATGGTCGCGGCCGTCGTACCCTTCGCCTGGTTCACGGTGCGGCCCTGGTCAACGTGTCCGTGCTTCCGGGGCGAGCGCACCCATCGGCACCCGCAGAACCGCCGCTTCGTCTGTCGCGGCACCGCCTGTGCCGACTGGGGAACCCTCGAACGGCCCGGCCGGCGGACGCTCCGCCGGCTCACCGGCGGCCGGGTGTTCCGCGAGCCGTTGGCCCGGCCGATCGAGGCCAGTCCTCCGCCGGGGACGCACCGCTGTCCGGCGGTGATCGTTGGCCACGCACCGGCCACGGTTCCGGCCGGCCGGAACGCCCGATCACCCAGCGGCGACGTACGGGGCGGGGATGAGCACCGCCCCGCCCAGGCCGACCGACGGAGTGATCGATATGCAGCCCGGACCGCCCCGCAGCAGCCGGCTCACTGGGTGAACCCACCCCCGCCCAGACCTCGCTCGGTGTGGTCGTGGGTGCTGCTGAGTGCGGCGATCGCGGTCGTCGTGACCGCCGTCGTCACGACGCTGACGATGATGCTCGTGCGGCCCGCGACCCCGGAGAACCCGGACCCGATGCAGGTCGCAGCTTTCACCCAGCACGTCGGCACTGACCTCTACGGGCGTGGCATCTGGACCGACGACGCCCTGCTGGAGATCGGCCTGACCGTGTGCGACATGAGCACCGAGGGGCTACCCGAGGCCCAGCAGATCGACCGGCTCCAGTCCCGATGGGGCGGCCTCGACGACTTCGAAACGATCACGCTCATGCACCACGCCAACCCTCGGCTCTGCCCCGGCACTGTGCCGTGACCACGCCGACGGACCGCTGTGCTGGACGGCCTGCGCCCGGTGCGCCGCCGGCGGGGTGCACCGGCGGATCACCCGGGACGCCGGGCTCCGGCTCGCCCGCAAGCACGCCGGAGCGGGCCAGGCGTAGCCACGTCAGCCGACGGCGCGCGCCGCCCGGTTCGCCCTGACCATGACGAGGACTCGGACGACGAGAACGACCAGGGTGAAGCCGGCGCCCACACCCGCCGTCACGATGCCGGTCGGCCACCCCGCCGGCGGCGCCGAGATCGGTAATGCGATGCACACTCCCACCAGCACGTAGCCAGGTCTGCCAGCAGTAATACCTGCCCCGCGCTGGATGCGCTCCGGCCGGCGGTCCGCACGGCCGCGCCCCGGCCACCGATGTCGGCCGTGGACCCGGGCGGCACGACCGGCCCGATGGCCCCGCAGATCGGCACACTCACCGATCCCGGTCACCCCCCCGGCCCCTGCATGGCGGTGCGCGCCTGCTCCACGGCGTCGACGATCCCCTGATAGCCGGTGCACCGGCAGATGTTCCCCGACATCTCGGCCCGGATGGTCTCCCGATCGGCGTCGGGCCGGGTGTCGAGGAGATGGCAGGCCGACATCAGCATGCCCGGGGTGCAGAACCCGCACTGCAGCCCATGGCAGGCGACGAACGCCTCCTGCACCGGGTGCAGCCCGCCGTCCGGGCCCTCCAGTCCCTCCACCGTGCTGACCGAGGCGCCGTCGACCTGCACGGCGAACATCAGGCAGGCGCGCACCGGCTCCCCGTCGACCAGGACGGTGCACGCGCCGCAGACACCGTGCTCGCACCCGAGATGGGTGCCGGTCAGACCGCACTGGTCGCGGAGGGTGTCGGCGAGCGTGCGCCGGGTCTCGACGTCGAGCTCGAACCGCTCGCCGTTCACGCTGACAGAGATCCTCATCGATGCTGCTCCCGGTCGGAGTCGAACTGTTCGAGGGCGCGGCGGGTCGTCTCCGCGGCGATCGCGCGGCGGAACTCGGCCGAGCCGTGCAGGTCGGCGGTCGGTTCGAGCTCGGCGGCCGCGATCCGCGCCACCTCGTCCGCGGGCCGCCGCTCGGCGAGCGCCCGTTCGGCGGTCGTGGCCCGCCGCGGGACCGACGCGACACCGCCGAAGGTGATCCGGGGCCCGCCCTCCACCTCGGTGACCACCGCGGTCACCAGGGCGAAGTCGCCGTGCCGGCGGGCGAACTCGGCGAAGCCCCATCGCCGCGGCCGCGGGAAGCGGACCGCGGTGATCATCTCGTCGTCGTCGAGCGAGGTCACCAGAGCACCGACGAACAACTCCTCGGCGTCGATCTCCCGTACCCCGCGCGATCCGGCGACGGTCACCGACGCACCGGTCGCGACGGCGACGACGGGCAGCTCGGCGGACGGGTCGGCGTGCGCGATGCTGCCCCCGGTCGTACCGCGGGACCGGATCGCCGTGTGCCCGATCCAGCGGGCGGCCTCGGCGAGCAGCGGGTGCTCGGTCTGCTCCAGCAGCCGGCTGTGCCGTACGACGGCACCGACCTCGACGGCGTCGCCGACCCGGCGGATCGAGGACAGACCGGGGACCCGGTTGACGTCGACGAGCACTGCCGGGCGGGCCAGTCGCAGTGCCAGCACCGGGACCAGGCTCTGCCCGCCGGCGAGGATCTTGCCGTCCCCCGCGGCCGCCCCGAGGACCTGCACGGTCTCCTCGACGCTGCTCGCACGGACGTAGTCGAACGCGGCGCACTTCATGTGCTCATCTCCCTCGGAACACCGGCGAGCGCTTCTCCGCGCGGGACAGCCGTCCCTCGGCGAAGTCCTCGCTGGCCCAGCAGGCCTCGAAGGCGGCGTCGAGCCCGGCGGCGGGCTCGCCGTCGAGCCCCGGCTCGAACACCTCGTTGAGCACCCGTTTCGAGTACCCGACGGTCAGCGGCGCCAGCTCGGCCATCCCGGCCGCCCAGCCGAGTGCGTCGTCGAGTCCCCCGGCGCGGTCGGCCAGGCCGCAGCCCAGCGCGGCATCGGCGTCGATCGTGTCGCAGGCCACCAGCATCCGGCGTGCGACCGGGTTGCCGGCGAGCAGCGCGAGCCGCCGGATCGTCCAGGGATCGACGGCGAGCCCGAGCCGGGCGGTGGGCAGCGCGAACCGCGCCGCGGGCCCGGCGACCCGGAGGTCGGCCGCGATCGCCAGCTGGGTGCCGGCCCCGATCGCCGCACCGTGCACGACCGCCACGACCGGTACCGGCGCGTCGGCCACCGCCCGCAGCATGCGCCGCAGCGCGGTGCGGAACGCCTCGGTGTGCACCTCGTCGAGGTCCGCGCCGGAGCAGAAGCTGCGGCCGTTGCCGGCCAGCACCACCGCCCGGGCGTCCCGCGCCGGGACCACGGCCTCGCGGATGCGGTCGCAGAGCTCGGCGGTCAGGGCGTTGTGCCGGTCCGGCCGGTCGAGCGTGAGCACCACCACCCGGTCGTGGTGGACGACCTCGATCATCGCTGGAGCTCCTTCCAGACCCGGGCCGGGCTGACCGGCAGCTCGTCGACGTCGATGCCGAGCGCGTCGCGCAGCGCCCCGGCCAGGACCGCGTTCGGGCCGAGCGTCCCGCCCTCCCCCACCCCGCGGACCCCCAGCGGGTTGGCCGCCGGCCGCGAGACGTGCCCGATGACCATGTCCGGCACCTCGGCGCTGGTCGGCATGAGGTAGTCGAGCAGGGTGCCGGTCGAGAGGTTCCCGGCGTCGTCGTAGACGAGGTGCTCGTAGAGCGCCCCGCCGATGCCCTGGGCGATCGAGCCGGCGATCTGCCCGTCGACGATCTGCGGGTGCATGGCGCGCCCGGCGTCCTCCACGCAGACGTAGGACAGGATCCGCAGCTCGCCGGTGGCCCGGTCGACCTCGATCGCGGCGAGCTGCGCCCCGGCCGCGAAGGCGCCGCGGATCGGGTCGTAGAAGGTCGTCGCGTCGAGCCCCGGCTCGATCCCCTCCGGCAGCCGGTTCGACTCCAGGTAGGCGACCCGCGCGACCTCGGCGATCGTGATCTGCGGCTTCGGGTCGCCGACGACGAAGATCTCGCCGTTCTCGATCCGCAGGTCCGCCTCGGCGGCCTCGATCAGCCCGGCGGCCAGCGCGAGGACCTTGCCGCGCAGCTCGGTCGCCGTGTTGTGCGCGGCTCCCCCGCCGATCACCGCCTGCCGTGAGGAGAACGCGCCGAACCCCCACAGCGACTCGTCGGTGTCGCCCATCCGGACGTCGACGTCGTCGTAGCGGACCCCGACGGCGTCGGCGACGATCTGCGCGATCGTGGTCTCCAGGCCCTGGCCCTGCGAGGTGACCCCGGACAGCACGGTGACCCGGCCGTCCGGGGCGACCCGCACGGTGCAGGCGTCGTGGCCGGTCCGGAACGGCATCCGGGGACCCGCGCTGGCGGCCCGGCCCAGCCCGGTGAGCTCGTTGTAGACGGCGACGCCGATCCCGATCGGGTGCCCGCCCTCGGTCCGCCGCCGGCGCTGCTCGGCCCGGACGGCGTCGTAGTCCAGCGCCTCGAGGGCGGAGTCCAGGCACTCGCCGTAGTGGCCGGAGTCGTCCACCAGCCGCGACGGCATCCGGTACGGGACGTCGTCGGGGGTGATCACGTTGCGCCGCCGGATCTCGATCGCGTCGATGCCCAGCTGCGCCGCGGCGGCGTCGAACATGGTCTCCATCGCGAACACGCTGGCCGGGCGCGCCACCCCCCGGTACGGCCCGGAGGGCGCGGTGTTCGTGGCCACCCCGCGCACCGTGGCGCGGTAGTTCTGCAGCTTGTACGGCCCGCTGAGCAGCCCGCCGGCCATCAGCGGCTCGATGCCGGCGGTCCACGGGTAGACCGAGTAGGCGCCGACGTTGCAGGTGACGTCCGCGTCGACGGCCAGCAGCGTGCCCTCGGCGTCGAACCCGGCCCGCATCCGGTAGCGGTGATCGCGGGCGTGGGTGGCGGCGAGCAGGTGCTCGGCCCGGTCCTCGACCCACTTGAGCGGGACGCCCGGCATCTCGCGCGCCATCAGGCACAGCGCGACGTCCTCCGGGTAGAGCACCGCCTTCACCCCGAACCCGCCCCCGACGTCGGGGGCGATCACCCGCACCCTGCCCTCGGGCAGCCCCATCAGCTCCGCGATCATGTTGCGGACGATGTGCGGGACCTGGGTGCCGTTCCAGAAGGTCAGCCTGCCGTCCCCGGCGTCCCAGACCGCGACCCCGGCCCGGCACTCCATCGGGTTGCCGGCGTGCCGGTTGGTGATCAGATCCCGTTCGACGACGTGCGCGGCACCGGCCAGCGCGTCGTCGACGTCGCCGGCGGCGAAGCTCCGTTCGAGCAGCACGTTGTCCGGCGCCTCGGTGTGCACCGGATCGGCCGGCGCCGCCCAGGCGCACACCGTCGGCGCCAGCGGCTCGTAGTCGACGGCGACCAGTTCCAGGCCGTCCTCGGCGAGGTACCGGTCGCCGGCGACGACGGCCGCCACCGCCTCGCCGGCGAACCGGACCTTCTCGTGCGCCAGCACCGGCTGGACGGTCTCGACGTAGGAGGGCAGCGCCGATCTCGCCCGCAGCCCGACGTGCGCGAAGTCGGCCCCGGTGAAGACGCGGTACCCGGCGTCGCGGGCGGCCGCGGTGTCGGATCCGGTGATCCGGGCGTGGCCGTAGGGGCTGCGCAGGAACGCCACGTGCCGCATCCGCGGCAGCTCGACGTCGGTCACGAACCGGCCGCGGCCGGTGATCAGCCGCTGGTCCTCCTTGCGCCGGACGTTGCGCCCCAGTGCGCCCGTCCCGCTGTCCTCACTCATCCGACACTCATCCGTCCTCCTCGCTGCAGCCTGCCGGAACCGGCTGGTCAGGGCATCGCGTAGCCGCCGTTGACGGACACCACCTGCCCGGTCGTCCAGGACGACAGCGGCGAGGCGAGCAGCAGCACCATCGGGGTGATGTCGTCCGGGTGGCCGAACCGGCGCAGCGGGTAGGCGGAGAGGATCTTCTTCATCGTCTCCGCCTCCGGGGTGCCGGCGTGCGCGTCGAAGTTGTCAGTGCGCACCAGCGCCAGCGACACCGCGTTCGCGCGGATCCGGTAGCGCGCCAGCTCCTTGGCCAGCGACCGGGTCAGGCCGACGGTGGTGGACCGCGCGGTGGCGGTCACCAGCAGCCCGGACTCGCCGACCCGGCCGGAGTCGCCCATCAGGTTCACGATCGACCCGCTCTCGCGCTCGGCCATCCGGGTGGCCACGGCGTGCGTGAGCTGCAGGGTGCCGGTGACCGTCACGTCGACCTGCGGCGCCCAGTCCTGCGGTGTCGACTCCAGGAAGCGCTGCTTGCGGGTCACCGCGGAGTTGTTGACCAGCACGCCGATCGGGCCGAGCTCGTCCTCGGTGCGCGCCACGATGGTCGCGACCGCGTCGGCGTCACGCAGGTCCCCGCCGACGGCGATCGCCCGGACACCGAGCCCGGCCGCCTCGGCCGCCGCCTTCTCCGCGCCCTCGCCCGAGGAGTTGTAGTGGAAGGCGACGTTCGCGCCCTCCCGTGCGAACCCAAGGCCCAGTGCCCGCCCGAGGCCCTGGCCCGCTCCGGTGACCAGGACGTTGGTCCCGGTGAGCTGAAGATCCATGACGTTCTCCTAGACGATCTGCTGGAAGGTGCGGTTGCCGAAGGCGGTGACGACCCGGCCGAACCGCAGCCCGGGGAAGTGGGCCCCGACGACGAGATCGGTGGAGTCCGCGACCTCGTCGGCGATGGCGTTGCGGACCGCGCCGGCGGCGACCGGGTCGACGTCGAAGACGGCCTCCCAGTCGCGTTCGTGCAGCTCGACCACCGAGTGCACGACGTCGCCGAGCAGCAGTGCGCGCTCGTCGCCGTCGGCCACGACGAACACGGTGGAGCCGGGGGTGTGCCCCGGGGCGTGCCGCGTACTGAACCCGGGCGCGAGCACGGTGTCGGCGTCGAAGGTCTCCAGCCGCCCGGTCAGCGGGGTCAGCTTGCGGACCGCTCCCGGCTCGGCGTCCGGGGAGTCGACGAAGTGCGCCCAGTCCGCAGCGTGCACCCGGTAGGTCGCGTTCGGGAAGACGACCTCGCCCTTCTTCGTCGCCCAGCCCACGTGGTCGAAGTGCAGGTGGGTGAACACGACGTCGGTGACGTCGGCGGGCGCGACGCCGTGGCCGCGCAGCGAGTCGAGGAAACCGCCACCGGCGTACCGGCCGTTGTCGATCGTGCCGACGCCGGCGTCGACCAGGATCGTCCGGTCGCCGGTGCGGACGAGGAACCCGCCGAGGTCGAGATGCAGGGTGCCGTGCTCGTCGAGCTGGTCGCCGTGGCAGGCCCAGGCGTCCGG
This sequence comes from Pseudonocardia sp. DxW, assembly GCF_058448985.1. NCBI lineage: Bacteria > Bacillati > Actinomycetota > Actinomycetes > Pseudonocardiales > Pseudonocardiaceae > Pseudonocardia > Pseudonocardia sp. DxW. The sequence goes on from NZ_JBZFLK010000002.1 coordinate 268,088, forward strand.
GACACCGGGCCGGGTCAGCACCTCGTCGGCCCGCTCCCGCCCGGTCCCGTCGAACACCGGCAGGACGTCGATCGTGCCGACCCTCATGCCCGGTCACCACCCGGGTCGAGCAGGGTGCGGACCCCGCGACCGGCCGCGAGCTCGGCGAGGGCGTCGTCGACCGACTCCAGCGGGCCGTGCCCGGTGACCAGGCCGCGCAGGTCGAGCCGGCCGGTGCGGACCCAGTCGAAGAACGCCGGCATCTCGGTCGTCGCGTCGACCGAACCGGCGACGCAGCCGCGCAGGGTGCGGGCGAAGTGGAACAGCTCCAGAGCCGAGAACGAGACCATGTCGTCCTTCGCGCCGATCCCGACGACCGTGGCGCTCCCGCCCCGGCGGGTGAGCGACCACATGTCGCGGATCGTGCGGGAGGACCCCACGCAGTCGAAGGCGTGATCGGCGCCGCGGCCCCCGGTCAGCGCCCGGACCGCCTTCTTGGTCCCCTCGTCGGCGGCGACGAAGTGGGTCGCCCCGGCAGCGGTGGCGAGCTCGGCCTTGCCGGGATTGCGGTCCACGGCGACCACCGTCCCGGCACCGGCGAGCCGCGCACCCTGCAGCACCGACAATCCGACCCCGCCGAGGCCGATGACCAGCACCGACTCCCCCTGCCCGACGCGCGCGGTGTGGGTGACCGCGCCGACGCCGGTGGTGACCGCGCATCCGAGCAGGGCGGCGTCGACGGTGTCGATGTCGTCCGGCACCGGGACGACCGCGGCGCGGGGCAGCACGGTCTGCTCGGCGAACGAGCCGACCGTCAGGCCCGGATGGACCGGCAGGTCGTCCTCGGTCAGCGCGTAGGGCTCCGCGGCCCGCGACGAGCCGTTCTCGCACAGGTGCGGCTGGGCGTGGGTGCAGGCGAAACACTCCCGGCACGGGGTGATCCACAGCAGGATGACCCGCTGTCCCTGCGCCAGGTCGGTCACCGCGGAGCCGGTCTCGACGACGGTGCCGCAGGCCTCGTGCCCGAGCACGGCCGGCAACGGCTGGGCGAGCGTGCCGTTGGCCAGGGAGAGATCGGAGTGGCAGACGCCGGTCCGGTCGATCCGCACCCGAACATCGCCGCTGCCGACCGCGCGCAGCCGGATCGTATCGATCGACATCGGCGCGCCGATCTCGCGCAGCACCGCGGCGCGGGTGCGGTGCGGGAACCCGCTCCCGGCCCGGCCGGCCGCGACCTCGGGGGCGCTCATCGCTGCACCGCCTTGGTCTCGCAGACGTCGGCGATGCCGTGCTCACCGATCTCCCGCCCGATGCCGGACTGCTTGTAGCCGCCGAACGGGGCGGCCGGGTTGAACGCGCCGCCGTTGACGTCGACCTGACCGGTGCGCAGCCGGCCGGCGACCGCGAGCGCGGTGTCGTCGCCGCCCCAAACCGCGCCGCCGAGTCCGTAGATGCTGTTGTTGGCGATCGCGACGGCGTCGTCGTCGGAGTCGGCCGCGAGGACCGACAGGACCGGGCCGAAGACCTCCTCCTGCGCGAGACGCGATCCCGGATCGACCCGGGACACGACGGTCGGCACGACCCAGTGCCCCCGGTCCGGCAGATCAACGGCTCCGGTCACGGTGACCGCCCGGTCGCCGCCCACACCCGGTGCCAGGAACGACTCGACCTCCTTGCGCTGCCCGGCGGAGATCAGCGGCCCGAGGCGGGCGCCCGGGAGGTACTTCGCCGCCGCCGCGGCCGCCAGCTCCTCCACCTCGGCGAGCCGGTCCCGGGGCACGACCAGGCGCGAGAGCGCCGTGCAGGTCTGGCCCCCGTTCAGGAAGCAGTTCGCGACGGTCACCTTCACCGCCGTCGCGAGCTGCTGGTCGGTGGCGTCGGCCAGGACGACCGATGCGGACTTCCCACCGAGCTCCAGGGTCACGCGCTTGACCGTCTCCGCGGCGGCTGCGGCGATCGTCCGGCCGACCGGGGTCGACCCGGTGAACGACACCTGGTCCACGTCCGGGTGCCGGGTGAGGAGATCACCGACGACCCGGCCGCTCCCCGGGACCAGATTGAACACCCCCGGCGGCAGCCCGGCGTCGTCGAACGCCCTGGCCAGTGCGAATGTCGACAGCGGGGTGAGCCCGGCCGGCTTGAGCACCACGGTCGCACCGGCGGCGAGCGCCGGTACGACCTTCACCACGACCTGGTGCAGGGGCAGGTTCCACGGCGTGATCGCGCCGAGGACACCGACCGGCTCGCGCAGCACGAGGGAGTTGCCGATCTCGGTGCGGAAGGGGAACGTCCCGAGCGCCTCGACGGTGGCGTCGACGACCGCGATCGGGGTGTCGACGTGCAGCGCCCGGGCGAGCTTCGGCGGCGAACCCTGCTCCCGGTTGACGATCGACGCGAGCTCGTCGGCCCGCTCGGCGAGGATGTCGCGGGTGCGGCGCAGCACGGCGGCCCGCTCGGTCACCGGTGTCGCGGCCCATCCCGCGGCCGCGGCGCGGGCGGCGGCGATCGCCGTCCCGACGTCGTCGGGCGAGGCCTGGGTGACCACGCCGGTGGTCTCCTCCGTGGCGGGGTTCTCGACCTCGAGATCGGCGCCGCCGCCGGCGGTCCACCGGCCGTCGATGTAGAGGTGAGGCTCGCGCAGCAGGTCCTGCGGTGCGGTGTCGGTCATCGGTGGGTCTCCCGGGAGGTGGTGTGGAGCTCGGGCAGGACGAGCTGGACGAGTGGTGCCATCGCGTGTGCGGAACCGGCCGTCGGGACGGCGAGGGTCCCGGCGGGAGATCCCCGTCGGGCGCGCCCGACGAGGATCCCGAGCGCGAGTCCGAGCAGGGCCGCGCCGGCCGGCAGCGCGTACCGCCCGGCCAGCGCGCCGACGACGCCGCCACCGGTGGCGAGGAGATCGAGCGGCTCGGCCTCCTGCGGGGCACGCCGCTGCGGTCCGGTCCCCGCCGGCACCGGGACGCCCGGCGCTGCTGCGGCCCCGCCACCGGCTCGACCAACGGCGGCCCGGTCGGCGGCACGTCCAGCAGCACTGCCGGCAGCACTGCCAGCAGCACTGCCGGTGGCGCTGCCATCGGTGCCGTCGCCCGCCATCTCCGCTTCGAGCCGGCGGGCGAACTGGCCGATCAGCTTGCTGCTGACGTCGGAGATCACGCCCCGGCCGAACTGGGCGACCCGCCCGGCCAGGTCGAGCTCGGTCACGACGGCGACCTCGGTGCCGGAGCCCTGCTCACGCAGCCGGATGTCGATGGTCGCCGCGGCGTTGCCCTGGCCGCGGACGTCACGTCCCTCGGCCCGGATGACGGCGTGGTGTGCCGCGTCGTCGCGTTCGGTGAACCGGGCGATCCCCTCGTAGCGGGCGGTCACCGGCCCGACCTTCACCGCGACGGCACCGCGGTACTCCTCGCCCTCGACGCCCAGCATCGTCGCCCCGGGCAGGCACGGGGCCACCCGTTCGAGATCGGTGATCACCGTCCAGGCCCGGTCCACGGGCTCGGAGACGGTGAACGTGTGCGTCAGGTCCATCGTGCACACTCCTTACTAACTAACGCTCTTTAGTCAGTGTAGGGCAGGGTGGTCCCCGGGCCAACCCGGACCGGGTCACCGTGCCGGGACTCAGCCGCCGAGCTGCTGCCGGAGCTGGAAACGCAGGATCTTGCCCGATCCGGTGCGCGGGATGGCGCTGCACTCGATCAGCCGGTCGGGCACCTTGAACGCCGAGAGCCGGGCACGCGCCGAGGCCAGCACCGACGCGTGGTCGAGCGGCCCCGGGCCGGCCGGGACCACGAACGCGACCGGCACCTCGCCGAGATGCCGGTGCTCGATCCCGACCACCGCGACGTCGCGCACCCCCGCGGCGGCCGCCAGCGCCTCCTCCACCTCGGCCGGGTAGATGTTCTCCCCGCCCCGGATGATCAGCTCCTTGGTCCGGCCGCTGATCCTCAGGTAGCCGTTGGCATCGCGCCGGCCCAGGTCACCGGTGCGGTACCAGCCGTCGACGAGCACGGCCGCGCTCGCCTCCGGCAGGTCGTGGTAGCCGGGGGTGACGTTCGGTCCCTGCACCCACAGCTCCCCCTCCTCCCCCTGACCGACGTCCGCGCCGGTGCCCGGATCCACGAGTCGCACGGTGAGCCCCGGCAGCGGCAACCCGCACGAGCCCATCACCCGGGTACCCGTCGGCCAGTTCATCGTGACCATGGTCGAGGTCTCGGTGATCCCGTAGCCGTCGAGCAGCGGAACCCCGAAGGACGCCTCGAACCGCTCGTTGACCGAGGCGGCGAGGATGGCGCCCGCGGACAGGCAGATCCGCAGCGCCGGGGCGTCGAGACCGGCACTCCCGGCCCGGTCGAGCAGGTAGTGGAACATCGTCGGGATGCCGGGGAAGACGGTCACGTCACCCTCCGGCCCACCGGTGAACCGCTCGGCGACCTCGGAGACCGAGAACCTCGGCAGGATCCGCTCGCTCGCACCGACGGCGAACACCCCGAGCACGCACAGCACGAGCGCGTAGGAGTGGAACAGCGGCAGCGCGCTCAGCACGACGTCGTCCGGCCCGAGGCCGGCGATCGGCGCCCAGCAGGCGGCGACCACCCAGAAGCAGCCGCGCTGGGTCAGGTGCACGCCCTTGGGCCGGCCGGTGGTTCCCGAGGTGTAGAGCATCCAGGCGACGTCGTCGAGACCGAGGCAGTCCCGGGGCGCCTGCGGCGCGTCGGCCGCGACGAGATCGGCGTAGCCGATCTCCCCCGCTCCGGGCTGCCCGCCGACCACGATCACCGCGAGGAGATCGGCCCCGGCCGCCAGCTCGCGCACCAGGGGCAGCCGCCCGGGATCGGTGACGACGACCCGTGCACCGCTGTCGGACAGGACGTGGGCGACCTCGGCCGGGGCGGCCTGCGGGTTCGCGCAGACGGCGACCGCGCCGGCGCGCGGGATCGCGAGATAGGACTCGGCGACCTCGACCCGGTTGTCCAGGTGGAGCAGGACCCGGTCGCCGGGCTCGATCCCGAGCTCCTGCAGGTGACCTGCCAACCGGGCCGTCGTGCGGGCCAGCGCACCGTAGGTGACCGTGCGGTCGTCGTCGACGAAGGCGATCCGGTCCGGCCGGGCCGCCTCGTGGACGGCCATCAGCTCCGCCACGGTGGCGATGTACTCGGTTCTCAGCATCGCTGCACTCCTTCCGGCCGGCTCGCGGTCACCGGGACCGGGCCGGGGCGCCCTCGTGACCGCGCTCTTGCCGCTGACTAGCTAACGCTCATAAGTTACTGATCGACAAGCTAGACCCCCGGTCCTGCTCGGGCAATCCCTCCGACCCGGCGACCCCATCACGTGCCGGGCACGGTCGCGGCGGGGGCGAACTAGCCGGCGTTAGCATGAGCCCCGAGATCGAGCCGACGCGCAACGACGAAGCCGACGGACGACGGCCAGAGGGCCCCGGAGACAGTGGACCCCACGGCCGGCGGCCCACACGGACAGCGGCCCCACGGACAGCAACGGTCAGCGGCGAGCGGACCACGGAGCGGAGGTGATGGACATGGCACCGGCACAGGTGCACAAGGACGGACCCCGGGCCAGGCGCAGCGCCGTCACCACCGAGTCCGTCCTGGACGCGGCACTGACCCTGTTCGCCGAGCGCGGCTACCACGGGACCGCGGTCAGCCAGATCGCCGCCGCGCTCGAGGTGCGCACCCCGAGCCTGTACAACCACATGTCGTCCAAGCAGGAGCTGCTGGAGACCCTCGTCGGCCGGACCCTCGACGAGGTGCACGCCGAGTTCGACCGGGCCGTGCGCGATCTCGACACCCCGGCCGCCCAGCTGCGGGCCGCCGTGCGCGTCTACGCCCTGCGGCACGCCACGCACCGGCGCGAGGCGCTCGTCGTCAACCGGGACACCACCAGCCTGCCCGAGCCGGCACTGAGCCGGATGCGCCGGCGGCGCCGGGACCACGAGACGGCGATCCGCGCGATCATCTCCCGGGGTCTGGCCGACGGCTCGTTCGCCGTCGGCAACGCCGCGCTCGCCTCGTTCGCGATCCTGGAGATGAGCGTCAGCATCGCCAGATGGTTCCGGGAGGACGGCCCGCGGACCGCCGAGCAGGTCGCCGACGAGTACGCCGAGTTCGCCCTGCGGGTCGTCAGGTACCGGCCGTGACCGCCGCACGGGAGAGCGCCAGCAGCGCGGCCGTCGTCGACGCCGCACTGACCCTGTTCGCCGAGCGCGGCTACCACGGGACCGCGCTGAGCCAGATCGCCGAGGCGCTCGCGGTCCGCACACCGAGCCTCTACAACCACATGCGCTCCAAGCACGAGCTGCTCGAGACCATCGTCGGCGACACCGTCCGCGGCGTGCTCGACGACTTCCGGCGCGCCACCGAGGGCCGGACGGACCCGCTGGACCGGCTCCATCACGCCGTACTGGTCTACTCCCACCGGCACGCGACGCACCGGCGGGAGGCGATCGTGGTCAACCGGGACACCTCCAGCCTCGCCGAGCCGGCCCGCTCGGCCATGCAGGAACTGCGCCGGGAGCACGAGCACGCGATCCGGTCGATCATCGCCGAGGGCGTCGCCGCCGGACGGTTCTCCACCGAGTCCCCCGCCCTGGCCTCGTTCGCCATCCGCGAGATGTGCGTCAGCATCGCCCGCTGGTACACCGACGACGGCCCGATCACCCCCGAGCAGGTCGCCCGCGAGTACACCGAGTTCGCACTGAACATCGTCGGCGCGCGGCCGGGCTGAGACGGCGGGCCGCCGCCCGGATCGCCGCTCAGCCGAACGGCGAGTGCCCCGGGGACTGCTTGACCACCTTCATAACGAACTGCGACGTGGTCGTGGCGACGCCCGGCAGCGCGGCCAGTCGTTCCATGTACAGCTGCTCGTAGGCCTCGAAGCCGCTGACCGCGACGTCGATCAGGTAGTCCGGGTTCCCGAACATCCGCCGGCAGCCGACGATCTCGTCCACCTGGGCCACCGCCGCCTCGAAGGCCTCGACGGTGCCGCGCCGCTGGTCGGCCATGTTGACGTGCAGCAGCAGGCGCAGGCCGCGGCCGAGCGCCGCCTGGTTCACCGCGGCGTGGTAGCCGGTGACGACGCCGGAGTCCTCCAACGCCCGGACCCGGCGCAGACACGGCGACGGGGAGAGCCCGACGCGGGCGGCGAGCTCGGCGTTGGAGATCCGGCCGTCCTCGACGAGCTGATCGATGATTGCGCGATCTATCCGATCCATGGCCGATGATGCTAACCGTGCGGGGCGTCAGAGCAGAAGTTGGCACCATTCGTCGCGGTCGCGCATCTAGCATCGAGAGCGGGAGAACTCCGAGCCGCACTGGGAGCGAAGATGAGCCTGGTTCTCGACGACACCGAACGCCGGCTGGCGAACGACCTGCTCGGCCGGTTCCTGGACAGCTACGAGCAGAACCTCGACGACACCCCGATCGTCCCCGACGTCGACCGGGACACCCTGCGCGAGCTGATGCACGAGGGGTTCCCGGCAACCGGCACCGGCGTGCAGGGCTTCTTCCGGGATCTCGACGAGCGGATCGTCCCCAACTCGACCGCGGTGTCGCACCCCCGGTTCCTCGCCTACGTCCTCGGGCCACCCACCGGGATCTCCGCCCACGCCGAGGCCGTCGCGGCCACCCTGAACCAGAACTGCAACTTCTGGCAGCTCTCCCCCGCGGCCAGCGTGATCGAGCGGACCGTGATCGGCTGGCTGGCGAGCAGGTTCGGGCTCGACGCCGATCTGGCCGGCGGGATCCTCACCGGCGGCGGCTCGATCGCCACCCTCAACGCCCTGACCGTCGCGCTGCACCACCGCCGGCCGGACTTCCGGGCGACCGGGCTGCAGGCCGGCCGGCCGCCCCTGGTGCTCTACACCTCCGCCGAGGCGCACCGCTGCGTCGACAAGGCCGCCGGGATCCTCGGTATCGGGCTGGACTTCGTGCGGCACATCCCGACCGACGAGCACCTGCGGATGCGGAGCGACCTGCTGGCCGAGGCCGTGCGCGCGGACCGGGCGGCCGGACGCGAGCCGTTCTGCGTCGTCGCCACCGCCGGGACGGTGACCACCGGCTCGATCGACCCGCTCGGCGAGATCGCCGATCTCGCCGAGGCCGAGGACCTCTGGCTGCACGTCGACGGCGCCTACGGTGCGTTGTTCGTGCTCGCCGAGCCGGTCGCGGAGCACTTCGCCCCGATCCGCCGCGCCGACTCGGTCGCGCTGGACCCGCACAAGCTGCTCTTCGCCCCGCTGGAGGCCGGTTGCCTGCTGGTCCGGGACGCGGCGCGGCTGCGCGCGGCGTACGCCTACTCGTCGTCGTACCTGACCGTCGCCGAGGACCCGTTGATGCTCGACTACATGGACCGCGGCCCGCAGCTGTCCCGCGGCTTCAAGGCGCTCAAGATCTGGGCGGCGCTGCGCACCTTCGGCACGGACGCGTTCGCCTCGGCGCTGACCGGGATGCTGGAGCTCGCCGGGCACCTGGGCCGGCGGGTGGCGGCCGAGCCGGGCCTGGAGCTGATGGCGCCGGTGACCCTGACCGCGGTCTGCATCCGCATCCCGGGCCGGACGGATGCCGAGCACACCGCCCTGCTCGCCCGGCTCGCCGAGGAGGGCACCGCGCTGCTGGGTCCCGCCGTCGTCGGCGGACGGCACGGCATCCGGGCCTGCATCGCCAACCACCGCACCACCCGGGCCGACATCGACGCCGTCGTCGACCGGCTCGTCGAGCTGTCCCGCGACTGAGGGCCCCGGTCACCGGGCCGCAGGGGCTCGCCCTGACTAATGAGCGCTAGTACGATGGTGGCTCCGTCGACGACGCCGGGGGCACTCATGACACAGCAGCACGACCAGCACCTCCGCACCGCGGTGGTGCGGCCAGCGGCCGTGTCGACCACCTCGCCGTTCCTGCTGACCGAGGAGCCATCGGTCGCCCAGCAGATCGCCGCGCTCGGCGAGGCACGCCGCTACCGGCCGGGCGAGTTCGTCTACCGCCAGGGATCGCTGTCCGACTACTTCTACCAGGTGATCGAGGGCAGGCTGCGGATCTACCTGACCCGGGCCGACGGCTCCGAACGCGTCCTGTCCTACGCCGAGCCGGGCGCCGGGATCGGCGAGTCGACCTGCTTCGACGGGCTCCCCCGCTATGCCTCGTGCGTGGCGACCGTGGACAGCCGGCTGGTGGCCGTGAGCCGGCGGGCGGTACTCGACGCCGGCCGGCGCGAGCCGGAGATCCTGATGGAGATCACCCGGCGGATCTCGCGCAAGGCCCGGTTGTTCGCCATGCACATCGCCGCCGACGGGCTGCCGGCCCGCGGCCGGGTCGCCCTCATCCTCGACCACCTGGTCGAGGCCTACGGGGTGCGCTGCGCCGAGGGCGTGCGGCTGCACACCCGCTACTCCCTCGACGAGCTCGCCCTGATCCTCGGCGTCACCCGGGTGACCCTGAGCAGGGAGCTCGCCCGCCTGATCGGCGAGGGGCTCGTGGTCCGGCACGGCCGGGAGACCGTCGTGCCGGACCTGAGCGCACTGCGCGCGGTCGCCGGCGGCTACCGGCCCTGACGCCGGTCCGGCCGGAAAACCGGCCGATCGGTATCACGCGTTACCGATCGGAGCGGCCGGAGTTGCCAGTCTTCGCTCGTCCCCACCGACGACGACGTGGAGCACTCATGACGACAGTCGACGCCGGACGCGTCGAGACGCCGCTGCGGGCGGGCACCGTCTCGCTCGACGACCGGTTCCGGCTCGAGAGCGGCCGGACCTTCCTCACCGGGGTCCAGGCGCTCGTCCGCGCACCACTGGACCAGGCGCGCCGCGACCGGCGGGCCGGCCTGCGCACCGGAGGGTTCATCACCGGCTTCCCCGGTTCCCCGCTCGGCGGCTACGACCTGGCACTGCAGCAGAACCGCAAGCTACTCGACGAGCACCACATCGTCCACCGGATGGGCCAGAACGAGGAGCTCGCCGCCGCGGCCCTGATGGGCACGCAGCTGCTGGAGCGCTACCCGCACAGCCGCTACGACGGCGTCACCGGGTTCTGGTACGGCAAGGGCCCCGGGCTCGACCGCTCCGGTGACTCGCTGCGGCACGGCAACTTCGCCGGGACCACCCGGCACGGCGCGGTGGTTGTGCTGTCCGGCGAGGACCACGAGGCGAAGAGCTCGTCGCTGCCCTACGAACAGGAGTACGCCTTCGCGCACGCCGGGATCCCGGTGCTCTACCCGTCCTCGGTCGAGGAGTTCCTGACCTACTCCGCGCATGCCGTCGGCATGTCGCGCTACTCGGGCTGCTGGGTCGCGATGAAGCTCGTCGGCCAGCTCTGCGACGGCGGCCAGACCGTCGATCTCGCCCCCGACGAGCCGTCGATCGTGGTCCCGGAGTTCGAGATCGACGGGCGCCCGTTCCGCAAGTGGCAGGACCACGCGTTCTTCCCCGGCCAGGTCGTGGAGACCGAGCGGCACGTGTTCACCGAGCGCCATCCGGCGGCCGTGGCCTATGCCCGGGCCAACGGGCTCGACCGCACGACGGTGCGCGGGGAGCACGACATGCTCGGCCTGGTGACCGCGGGCAAGAGCTACGCCGACACCCTGCAGGCACTGCGTGATCTCGGGCTCGGCACCGAGGACCTGCGTGCGGCCGGCATCCGGCTGATCAAGATCGGTGCGCTGTACCCGCTGGACGCCGGTTTCGTCCGCGAGGCCACCGAGGGCCTCGACGAGGTCGTGGTGATCGAGGAGAAGCGCCCGATCCTGGAGGACGCGATCAAGGTCGCGCTGTGCAACGTGACCTCGGCGCCCCGGGTGCACGGCAAGCGCGACCTGGCGGGCGGGGTGCGCTTCGCCGAGTACGGCAGCCTCGACGCCGACGCCGTCGCCCGCGGACTCGCCCCGCTGCTGCGCCCCCGCGTGCGCGAGCGGATCGTGCTCGACCGGCGCGCCGAGGAGCTCGCCACCGTGGCGGAGCGCGACTACACCGCCACCGCGCGGCGCGCGCCCAACTACTGCTCGGGCTGCCCGCACAACGTGTCCACCGTCTCCGGTGAGGGCCAGGTCGCCTGGGGCGCACCGGGCTGCCACATCTTCGCGGCGGTCATGGACCAGCCGGAACGCCGGATCGACGCCACCTTCCCGCTCGGCGGCGAGGGGGTCGGCTGGATCGGGCTCAGCCCGTTCACCGACATGAAGCACGTGATCCAGAACCAGGGCGACGGCAGCCTGTTCCACTCCAGTTACCTGAGCATCCGGTGGTCGATCGCCGCGGGCGTGTCGATGACCTACCGGATCCTCTACAACGGCGCGGTCGCCAACACCGGCGCCCAGGAGGCGATCGGCCGCTCCGACGTCCCGAAGCTGGCCCACCTGCTGGCCCTGGAGGGCGTCACGAAGATCGCCGTCGTGGCCGAGGACCCGGCCGTCTACCGCAAGGCCGATCTGCCCGCCATCGCCTCGGTGCACGTCGCCGGGGAGGTGCAGGACGTGCTCGCCGACCTGGAGCGGACCGAGGGCGTCACGATCTTCCTCTACGACGGCGAGTGCGCCAACGAGCGCCGCCGCCGCCGCAAGCGCGGCACCGCGCCGCGGGCCTCGACGTTCGTGATGATCGACGAGGACGTCTGCGAGAACTGCGGCGACTGCGGTGAGGTCACGAACTGCATGTCGTTGCACAAGAACGACACCGAGTTCGGGCCGAAGACGACCGTCCACCAGTCGTCCTGCAACCAGGACCACTCCTGTCTCAAGGGCGACTGCCCGTCCTTCCTCACCGTGCACAGCGAGCAGGGCCTCGCGGCACCGGCCTACACCCCGCTCGGGTCCGACGCGGTGCCCGAGCCGGATCGGCCCGTCCTGGGCCGACCCTTCCACGTGTTCGTGCCCGGCGTCGGCGGCACCGGCGTGCTCACCCTGAACTCGATGCTGGCCTGGGCCGCGCTCGTCGACGGGGCCGAGGCGGTCAGCTACGACCAGACCGGCGCCGCGCAGAAGTGGGGCGCCGTGCTGAGCAGCCTGGTGCTGTGCCCGCCCGGGCAGCGGTCGGAGTCGAACAAGGTCGGCATCGGCCGGGCCGATCTCTACCTGGCCGTCGACGCGATGGCCGCCGCGGACCCGGTCAACCTGGACCGCTGCTCACCCGAGCACACCGCGGCGCTGGTGAACTCCGGGCTGCTGCCCAGCGGCGAGATGATCCGCAACAGCCGGCTCGACGTGCCCGTCGATCCGATGGTCGACACGATCACCCGGTTCGCCGCCCGCACCGTCGCCGTGGACGCCCGCGCCGTCGCCGAGACCGTCTTCGGCGACTACATGGCCACGAACATGGTGGCCCTCGGTGCGGCCTACCAGGCCGGGCTGCTGCCGATCTCGTCGGAGGCGATCGAGGAGGCGATCCGCCTCAACGGCACGGCCCGGGAGCAGAACCGGCAGGCGTTCCGGTACGGCCGGCTCGCGGTGGCCGACCCGGAGCGGGTGGCCGCGCTCGTCTCGCCGCCGCCCCGCGACGCCGAGCAGGAGCGCGCGCACGCACGCGACCGGCTGCCGGTCCGCGAGCGCAGCGGCTACGACGCGCTCCTCGCCCGGGTCGCGGACCTCGCCGAGGAGGACCGGCGGCTGCTGGCGGTGCGCGTCGGTGAGCTCGTCGCCTACCAGGACACCGCGTACGCCCGGCGCTACGTCGACGTCGTGTGCGACGTCGCCCGGCGCGAACGCGAGCGCCTGGGCACCGCCGCCGGCCTGCCGATCACCCGCGCGGTGATCCGCAACCTGTACAAGCTCATGGCCTACAAGGACGAGTACGAGGTCGCCCGCCTGCACCTGCGGGCGAGCCGGGAGAACCGGGCGACGAGCCGGTTCGCCGGACCGGTGAAGGTCTCCTACCACCTGCACCCGCCGATCCTGCGGGCGATGGGCCGCACCGACAAGATCGCGGTGCCGGCCCGGCTGGCCGATCCGGTGTTCGCCGTGCTGAGCCGGCTCAAGCGGGTGCGCGGCACCAGCTGGGACCTGTTCGGCCGGGACCGGGTCCGCGTCGAGGAGCGCAGCCTCATCGACTGGTACACCGATCTCGTCCGCACCGCCATGGACGCGCTGAAGCTGCAGAACAAGGCGGCCGTGCTGGACATCGTCGGGCTGCCGGACGGGATCCGCGGCTACGAGGACATCAAGCTGCGCTCGGCCACCGAGGCCCGCCAGCGCGCGGAGATCCTGCGCGGCCGCCTGAACGACACCCTGTCCCTTCCCCTGCTGACGACGACGGAGCGCTGACATGGCCGACGCACCCTCCAGCCCGGTCCGGCCGACCGGTGATCTCGACAAGGACTCCGCGCTGGTGTCCGAGCTGTTCGCCGACCTGGACCGGGAGCTCGCCGCACTGCCCGCCAGGCCGGACCGCACCGAGGAGCAGCAGGAGACCGCATCGGCGATCCTGGAGCGCGGGCGCGCCGCCCGCGAGGACTTCCTCGCGGTGCACGTCGCGGCGCTCTACGACACGCTCACCGAGGGCCGCACCCGGCTGCTGCGGGTCGCCGAGCTGGCCTACGCCGCCGCCGATCTCGTCCCCGGCCTGGTGCCCACCCGGGAGCGGATCGCGCAGGAGCGGCGGCACCCGCAGAAGCACAAGGAGGGCTGGGAGCAGGACCAGGGGATCCTGATCTCCCACGTGCTCGACGACCCGGTCGCCGGCCACCACCTCATGCACGCCATGGCCCAGCCGCTGCCGGAGGCGCTCGACCTGCTCGACGAGCTGCGCCGTACGGACCGGGTGGACCTGGGCACCAGCCTGGTGGAGCGGCACGGCAACGTCGGGCACCTGACGATCCAGCACCACAAGTACCTCAACGCCGAGGACGACGAGTCCACCCGCGCCATGGAGATCGCGACCGACCTGATCCTGCTCGACGACCGGATCGACGTCGGCCTGCTCCGCGGGGCCGAGTCCCGGCACCCGAAGTACCTGGGCCGGCGGGTGTTCGACGCCGGGGTCAACCTCACCCGGCTCTACCACGGCGAGGTCTCGCTCATCGAGTTCTTCGTCGAGCGCGAGCTGGGCCTGATCACCAAGTGGTTCCGGGGGCACTCGCTCGGCGACGGCGGGGTGTCGGTCGTCGAACGCCGGCACGAGAAGCCGTGGATCGCCGCGGTCGACACCTTCGCCATCGGAGGCGGATGCCAGTTCCTGCTGGTCATGGACCGGGTCATCGCCCGTTCCGGCGCCTTCGTCAACCTGCCCGCGCGGCGCGAGGGTTTCCTGCCCGGCTGCGGCAACATGCGGCTGCCGCGCTTCGTCGGTGAGAAGGTCGCCCGCCAGGGGATCTTCTTCAACCGCGACATCTACGTCGACTCCCCCGAGGGCCGGCAGATCGTGGACGACCTGGTGGTCGACGAGGAGGGCATGCAGGCGGCCATCGCCGACGCCGTGGACGCGCTGACCGCCACGGGCAGTGTCGGCATCAACGCCAACCGCACCCAGTTCCGGGTCGCCGCCGAGCCGCTGGAGACCTTCCGCCACTACATGGCGAACCTGGCCATCGGCCAGGCGCGGTGCATGTACTCGCCGGCGATCATCCGCAATCTCGAACTGGCGTGGGACCCGAAGCGCCGGGGCGGGGTGAAGTGATGGCAGCCGACGACGACGCGCCCGCCGGTCTCCCGCCCGGCACCGTGGAGCACCGGGTGGTGGAGGCGGACTGTGTCCGGCGCGCCGGGCACCACGTGCTGGCGACGCCGTCGGTGGTGCGGCTGGTCGAGGAGGCCGCCGCGGCCGCGGTGACCCCGCTGCTGGGGCCCGGGCAGGACTCGGTCGGGTCCACGGTGGACATCGTGCACCTGCGCCCGACCCTGCTCGGGCAGACGGTGACCGCGACGGCCGTCGTCGTCGCGGTCGACGGCGGACGTGTCACGACGACCGTCGAGGCGTTCGACGACGTCGAGCGGATCGCGCACGGCCGGCACGAACGCGTCGTCGTCGACGACGGACCGTTCGGCGACCGCCTGGCGCGCAAGGCCGCCCGGGCCGGGGAGGTGACGCGATGAGCGTCCCGTCCTACGCACACGGGAGCACCGACCTGCCGCTGCTCGGCGAGACCATCGGGGCGAACCTGCGCCGCACGGTGGAGCGTCGCGGCGACCGCACCGCACTGGTCGACGTCGCGCTCGGGACCCGCGCGTCCTACCGGCAGCTGTGGGAGAGCACCGGCCGCGTCGCCGGCGGGCTGCTGGCCCGCGGCATCGGCCACGGTGACCGGGTCGGGGTGTGGGCGGCGAACCGGCACGAGTGGATCGTGCTGCAGTACGCGGCGGCACGGATCGGCGCGGTGCTCGTCGCGCTGAACCCGACCTACGAGCGGGCCGAGCTCGGCCGGGCGTTGCAGCACTCGGGGACCCGGCTGCTCTTCCACGCCGACCGGAACCGCGGCACCGACTGCGCCGCGGTCGTCGCCGACGTCGCCGCGGACTGCCCGGAGCTGCTCGGCGCGGTGGCCTTCGAGCAGGGCTGGGCGGAGTTCGAGGGCGCGGACCCCGCCGGGGTGGCGGACGCGGAGCTGCTGGTCGACCCGGACGACCCGGTGGCGATCCAGTTCACCTCGGGTACGACCGGCAACCCGAAGGGCGCCACCCTCACCCATCACAACCTGCTCAACAACGGCCATCTGGTCGCTGCCCGGGCCGGTTTCACCGAGCAGGACCGGATCTGCGTACCGGTGCCGCTGTTCCACTGTTTCGGGATGGTCCTCGGGACGCTGGGCG
Organism: Pseudonocardia sp. DxW; assembly: GCF_058448985.1. Taxonomy (NCBI): domain Bacteria; kingdom Bacillati; phylum Actinomycetota; class Actinomycetes; order Pseudonocardiales; family Pseudonocardiaceae; genus Pseudonocardia; species Pseudonocardia sp. DxW. The sequence continues at coordinate 283,796 of NZ_JBZFLK010000002.1, forward strand.
CCGGCTCGCACGGGGCGACGCTGGTCCTGCCCGGCGGGCACTTCGATCCCCGGCGGACCCTGGCGAGCATCGTCGCCGAGCGGTGCACGGCGGTGTACGGCGTGCCGACGATGTTCCGCGCCATGCTGGAGCATCCGGACCTGGACGGCTCGGACATCGGCTCGCTGCGCGGCGGCCTGATCGGGGGCGCCCCGTGCCCGCCGGAGCTGCTCGCCGCGATCCGCGACCGGCTGCACGTCCCGGAGCTGTCCACGGTGTGCGGCATGACCGAGACCTCACCGATCTCGACCCAGACGCTCCCCGGCGATCCACCGGAGGTGCGGGACCACTCCGTCGGACGGCCGACCCCGCACGTCGAGGTCAAGATCGTCGATCCCGGCACCGGGCGGATCGCCCCCGCCGGGACGCCGGGCGAGCAGTACACCCGCGGCTACGGCGTCATGCGCGGCTACTGGTCCGACGCCACGGCAACCGCCGAGGCGATCGATCCGGCGGGCTGGATGCGCACCGGAGACCTGGCCGTCATGGACGAGCGCGGGGTCGTGACCGTGGTGGGCCGGATCAAGGACGTCATCATCCGCGGCGGGGAGAACATCCACCCCGGCGAGGTCGAGGAGGCCCTCCGCAGCCACCCGGACGTCAGCGACGCCCAGGTGGTCGGCGTCCCGGACGAGTACTACGGGGAGCAGGTGATGGCCTGGGTCCGGCCCGTACCGGGGGCCGAGCCCGGGATCGGCGAGCTCGCGGGATTCTGCTCCGGCCGCATCAGCCGCTCCAAGATCCCCACGCTGTGGCGGCTGACCGACTCCTTCCCCACCACGGCGAGCGGGAAGATCCAGAAGTTCCGGATGCGCCGGATCGCGATCGACGAGCTCGGCGCCGGGCAGCCGCTCCCCTCCGGCGGGGTCCCCTCCGGTAGCCCGTCGTCGAGCGGCCCGTCCTGAGGCGGCTCCGCCGTTGCGGTCCGCACTGCCGCAGTCCGCACGTCCCGGTTCCTCCTGCAACCCTCTTCCCTACGGAGACCTGACCATGACCTCCACCGGCGCAGCGCAGCGCAACCCGATGGGCCGTGTCGCCTTCGCGAGCATGACCGGCACCGTGATCGAGTTCTACGACTTCTTCATCTACGGCACCGCCGCGGCGCTGGTGTTCAACAAGGTCTTCTTCCCCGAGCTGGGGGCGGCCGAGGGCACCCTGCTGGCGCTGGCGACGTTCGGCGTCGCGTTCGTCGCGCGGCCGTTCGGGTCGGTCCTGTTCGGGCACTTCGGCGACCGGATCGGCCGCAAACGGACCCTGGTCACCACCCTGCTGCTGATGGGCCTGTCGACCGTGACGATCGGGCTCCTGCCCTCCACCGACGCAATCGGGGCGCTCGCACCGATCCTGCTGGTGATCCTGCGGATCCTGCAGGGTCTCGCCGTCGGCGGGGAGTGGGCGGGCGCGACGCTGCTCACCGCGGAGAACGCCCCGAAGGCCAAGCGCGGCAAGTACGCGCTGTACCCACAGCTGGGCCCGTCGGTCGCGTTCTCCCTCGCCAGCGCGACCTTCCTGATCACCGCGCTGACCATGTCGGACGAGGCGTTCCTCGCCTGGGGCTGGCGGCTGCCCTTCATCGGCAGCATCCTGCTGATCGGCGTCGGACTGTTCGTGCGGCTGCGGATCGAGGAGTCCGACGCGTTCGAGGCGACGAAGGCCTCCGGCTCGGTCGCCAAGCTGCCGGTGTTCGAGGCGGTGACCCGCCAGCCGCGCGAGGTGTTCCTCGGTGCGTTCGTCACCACGACCGTCTTCGCCTTCTTCTACATCGGCGTGACCTACCTGACCACCTACGGGACCGCGGTGCTGGGGCACCCGCGGACGACGGTGCTCGCGCTGGGCATCATCGGCGGCATCGCGTTCGCCGTCACCACCATCATCGGCGCGGTGGTCTCGGACCGGCTGGGGCGCAGACGGCTGGTCCTGACCGGGAACCTGGCCTCCGTGGCGGTCGGGATCATCGCCTTCCCGATTCTCGACATCGGCACGGCCTGGTCGTTCGGCCTCGGTCTGTGTCTGGTCCTGGGCGTGGTCGGCATCGCCTACGGACCGGTCGGCGCGATGCTCCCGGAGCTGTTCAGTGCGCAGTACCGCTACACCGGTGCCGGGCTGGCCTACAACCTCGCCGGAGTGCTGGGCGGTGCCGTGACGCCGCTCGTCGCCACCGCGCTCGTCGCCTCGTTCGGGAGCACGGCCATCGGCCTCTACCTGGCGTTCCTGGCACTGGTCAGTGCGGTCTGCACGCTGGGGCTGCGCGACACCCGGGACGTCGAGATGGTCACGGCCGTCGCCGGACCCCCGGAGCCGGGTCGTCAGGGCGCGAACCGCTGACGGCGGTACAGTAGCTATTAATTAACCACCAACTTGCCTCTGGGGGTACGTCATGACCGCAACCGCGGCCCAGCACGCCGTCGCCGAGCACCTGCGCCTGCTCTCGTCGGGCCGGCTGGAGGAATGGGTGGGCCTGTTCACCACCGACGGCGTCATCGAGTTCCCCTACGCGCCCGACGGCGTCCCGGCCCGGGTCCAGGGCCGGGACGCGCTGCTCGACCACATGTCCGGCTTCCCGGCCACCTTCGACGTCGAGTTCGTGGATCTGACCTTCCACGACACCGTCGATCCGCACCGCGCGGTCGCCGAGTTCCGCTCGACCGGCCGGGCGCTACCGACCGGGAAGCCCTACGAGCAGACCTGCATCTCCGTGGTGCACACCGACGAGGACGGCCGCATCACCCGCTACGTCGACTACTGGAACCCGCTGGTCGCGGTCGAGGCACTCACCCCCGGTACCGGCACGGACCGGCCGGGGGTGGACTTCGGCGGGTGAGGGCCCGGCGGGACGTACCACCCGGCCCTCCCCCGCCGACCTGCTTGACTGGGCCCATGCCCGCAGCCGGTAGCACCGCGAAGAGGGACGAGCGGCGCCGAGCGGTCCTCGAGGCCGCAGTCACCTGCTTCGCCCGCAAGGGCTACTACGGGACCTCCACCCAGGAGATCGCCGAGCAGGCCGGGATCTCCCAGCCCTACGTCTACCGCCTGTTCAGCACCAAGCAGGCACTGTTCGCCGGCGCCGTGGCGCTGGTCTCGGACATCATGGCGAACACGCTCGCCGATCACGAGTCCGCCGGGACGCAGTCACCCGCGCAGGCCGTGCGGGAGGCCCGCGCCGCCTACGGGGCGCTGATCGCCGACCGCGACGTTCCCATGTTCCTGATGCACGCCAACTGCGCCGCCGACGAGCCACTGGTCGGCGACGCGGTGCGGGCCTGCTACGCCCGGCAAGTCGAACTGGTCCATGAGCTGATCGGTCCGGACGACGCTGCCGTGCGCCAGTGGTTCGGGGCCGGGATGCTCGACAACGTCGTCGTCGCGCTGGAGCTCGCCGGCATCGACGAACCGTGGGCCCGCACGCTCAGCGGACCGGGCTCCCCCGGCCCGGACGCCGCCGGTCCGGACGCCCTCGGCCCGGCCTCCTCCAGTCCGGCCGGCGCCGGGCCGGACCCGGCCGGCTGACCGCCCGCTCGTCCCGTCTCACCCCGAACCGGACCGCCCGGACCGCCCGCTCCGGATCCCCGGCCCCCGTGGGCGGCCCCGACGGCCGGCTGTCCCCCAGCCGATCGGCGTCGTTCACCCGCCGCTCGGGCCGGGCCGGTCCTCCGTCGCGAGCGCCGCAGTCGGGCACCCGCGGCGCTCAGCCACCAACATCGACCCGGAACTGCACCCAGCGCGCTGTCGCCTCGTCCGGGACACCGACGGTTGCCGCCGCACCGTCCTGCGCGACGGCCTCCAGGTCAGCCGCGATCTGGTGCACGGCGAAGACGAAGTTCCCGAACCAGAGGTCCCCGTCGACCTGCAGGACCCGCCATCGCTAACGGCGGGCAGCGACCGGAAGACCGGCTGCGCCCGTACCGCGTCGGCGTTGTAGTACTCCCCGTCGAGGACGATCACCAGGTCCGCGTCGTGCGCCCCGAGTTGCTCCGGCGAGATCGGCAGCACCGACAACTCGCCGTAAGCGGTCGACGTCCTGCGCGGCGGGACGGGTGAACCCCGCCGCCTGCAGGATGGTCGAGAGCGGAGTGCCGCGGGCAGCGGAGAAACAGCAGTCGCCGTAGGTCTCGGCGACCACCGACAATGAGGTCGCCCCAGGCTCCGACGCGGCCTGGACCGCACCGATCCGGCCCTCCAACGTGCTGGTCATCAACTCCGCCCGGTCGGTGCGCGCGACCGCCGCGCCCGCCGCGGTCAGCGACTCCTGCCAGGTCGTGTCGTAGCACGGAACGGCCACCACCGGCGCTACCGGGGACAGGGCGTCGTAGGTCTCCTGCATCTCCGCACCACCGGTCATCACGATCATGTCCGGGGCGTGCCCGATGATCTCCTCGATCGGCGGGCTCTCGGAGAGAACGTCGCGCCCGGGGTGACGGTGATCCCGGCGTCCTCGAGGACAGCCCGGCCCACCTCCGACCCGGAGCCGTACACCACCGCGGGCTCCACCCCCAGCGCCAGCAGGTTCAGTGCGGCGTACTCGTCGGTCGCGAGGATCGACGTCGGCTCCCCCGGGACCTGCACCTGGCCTGACGGGGCAGGACCTCGCCGAGGACGACCGTCCGCCGGCGCCTCGGAGGACCCGGCACCGCACCCGACCGGCCGGCTGATCCGGATTCCGGAACCGAAACGCACGGTGAGCGACCGCCGCGGTTCCCGATCCGTGATCTTGTGGATCCGGGTAGGTTCGCGACCTCCGGACACGGCGAGGTGCGGAGGCGGCATCGTGACCAGCTACGAGCGGCTCTACCGGTTCGGGATCACGCCCTGGGAGCGCTCCGGGCGCGCCACCATCGCCGCCACCCGGGCCCACCTGGACCGCGAGCTCGCCGAACGCGACGGCCGGCCCGGCCGGGCCCTCGACCTCGGATGCGGCCGCGGTCTGTTCACCCCGGAGCTGGCGAGTCGCGGCTGGGAGGCCGTCGGGATCGACAACGTGCCGAGCGCCGTCGATGCGGCCCGCCGGGGCGCCGTACACACGGCCCGCCGCAGTACCGACGACACGGCCCGCCGCAGTACCGACGACACGGCCCGCCGCAGTACCGACGACACGGCCCGCCGTGGTGCCGACGACGACACGGCTCGCCGTGGTGCCCGGCCCGGCGCCACCTATGTCGTCGGCGACGTCACCGACCTGGCCACGGCCGGGCTGGGCACCTTCGATCTCTTCCTCGACATCGGCTGCTTCCAGTGCCTCGACCGCGACCAGCGGCTCGCCGAGGGCCGCGGGGTGACCGCGCTCGCCGATCCCGGGGCAACCGTGCTGCTGCTCGCCTTCGGACCGAACCGGCTGCGGTCGGTGATCGGCGGCGTCTCCCGGGCCGAGGTCGAGGAGGCGTTCGCGGGGTGGGACCTCGTCGCGGTCGAGCCGGCGGACACGACGGGCCTGGGCTGGCCGATCAACCGGACCTCGCCGTGCTGGTACCGGTTCCGGCTGCGCGACTGACCGCAGCCGCAGGTCAGGCCGCGGGAACGACGAGCGCTGCGAGGGCGGTCGGCGGCGGCACCGGATCGCCGTCCGCACGCAGCCCGGCCAGGTGCAGATCGATGGCCTCGGTCATCAGCCGCACGCACCCGTCGTACCCGGCCGCCGCGGCGACACAACCCGGGAGGTCGGGGCTCCACGTGCTGTAGCCGCCGGAGTCGTCGCGCTCCACCACCACGTACCCGCTCACGCTTGCCTCTGCCCGAGGGACGCCCGCTCGGTTCTCGGGTGCAGTGAGCCGCTCGGTCGCCCCGCGACGGTCGTACGACCCGGCGTCGTCGCGTGCCGGTAGCGCTCGGCCCGGCGGTCCCGCGGACCGCCGCCGGCTCACCCCGGCAGCTCCCGCCCGATCCCGGCGAACAGCTCCCGCCACCGCTCCACCGGCAACCGTTCCCACGGCCGGTCGGCGCCCGCCCACGCCTCGGGCACCGCGCGGGCCAGCAGCTCCGGCCCGACCAACCCGGCGTCGTCCAGCTCGTCGAGCAGCTGCGGCACTCGGTTCCCGCCGACCCGGGCGACGGCGGCGTCCCACTCCGCGGCGGTGAGCGGGCGGTCCCGGTCCAGCAGCGCGTTCACGGTGATCTCGTAGAGGGCCTGGCTCACGCGGGCCAGGATGCACCACCGGCCGCCGACCGCTGCCGGCCCTCCGGCGATCCGATCGGCCGCTCGGCGCCCGAGGCGGGCGGTCGCCGTAACGGGTCGACCGGCCGTCGCTACTGCTCCGATCGGCCGCTGCGCCGGACCACGACCCCGACCTACGGTCCTGCTCCGATGAGCGCTCCCCACGCCGACGACCGATCCTCCGTCCCACCCGACACCGCACGCAACGGGCACCCCACTGCGACCGTGCTGGACGGGCCGTCCGTACCGCAGCCTCGCCCGCCACGGGCGACGGGACCGGAGCCCACCGTCCGGGCCGCACAGGGACCGGCCACCGCAGAACCCGGCCGTGCAGCACCGGGCACTCCAGGACCGGGCTCTGCAACACCAGTCACCGCAGGACCGGGCTCTGCAGGACCGGGCTCTGCAGGACCGGGCACCCCGGCCCCGGGTAGTGCAGCACCGGCGACCGCGGGGCCCGGCAAGGTCGAGCTGACCGGCCCCGTGCACGACCTCGGCCCACGCACCCCGCCGATGCCGTGGCAGGCCGTCCCGCCACCGGTCCCGCCCCCGGGCCGGGCCCCGGTGCCGTCGGTGTTCCCGACCGCACCGTCCGCACGCCCGGCGTGGCGTCGCGCCCTCGACACCATCGGCGCCCTCGGCACCGTCGACACCGGCCGGATCGCCGCGGTCGCCGGTTCGGTCCGGGAGCGGGTGCCGCACCGGGTCGCGGCGGTCGCGGTCGTCGTGGCCCTGGTGCTCGCGGTCGTCGGTGCGCTCACCACCGGCGCCGGCGGTCCGGACGAGACCGGAACCACCCGGTCCGCGCAGGTGGCGGCCCCGGCGGCGGTGCCGGCCGATCTCGTCGCGGACAGCACACCCGCCGATCCGGCCGGGGTCGGCGATCCGGCCGCGTTCAGCTCGCCGTCGGGCAACATCGCCTGCTCGATCGGCGCCGGCGAGGCCCGCTGCGACGTCACCAGCCGGGACTGGACGGCCGAGGGCTGCACCTCCGACGCCGGGCTGGTCGTCGGCGGGGCGGCGGGCGCCCGCACGAGCTGCGACCCGGCACCCGGCGCGACCGGCGACGCCGTGCTCGACTACGGCACCCACCTGACCCGCGGCGACCTCACCTGCGTCAGCCGCCGCACCGGCGTCGAGTGCCGGGACGCCGGCACCGGGCACGGGTTCACGGTCGCCCGCGCGTCGTACCGGCTCTACTGAGGAGATCACCGAGGGGATAACGTCGCGGCCCGTGACGGTGATCGTGGAGATCTTCACCGACGGTGCCTGTGTCCCCAACCCGGGTCCGGGCGGCTGGGGCGCGGTGCTCCGCTACGGCACCCACGAGCGGGACCTCTACGGCGGCGAGCCCGGCACCACCACGAACAACCGGATGGAGCTGACCGCGCCGATCCGGGCACTGGCCGTGCTGACCCGGCGCAGCGTCGTGCACCTGCACACCGACAGCACCTACGTCCGCAACGGCATCACCCAGTGGCTGCCGCGGTGGAAGACCCGCGGCTGGCGGACCGCCGCCGGCGAGCCCGTCAAGAACGACGACCTGTGGCGCGAGCTGGACGCCGCCGTCCGCGGGCACGACGTCACCTGGTTCTGGGTGAAGGGCCACTCCGGCCACCCGGAGAACGAACGCGCCGACCGGCTCGCCGCGCAGGGCTGCGCGGAGGCCGCCGGCCGGCGCCCACGCGAAGTGCACACCCCGGAGAGGACCCCGTGACCGACTCGTTCCCCCGCCTGCACGCCCGCACCCGGCGGTTCACGCTCGGCGTCCCGCGCGGCTTCACCGTCGCCCCGGACGGCTCGCGGGCGGTGTTCCAGCGCAGCCGTTCCGGCACCGACCCGGTGACCTGCCTGTGGTCGGTCGACGCCGCCACCGGTGCGGAGCGGCTGCTCGTCGACCCGGCCGACGTCCCGGGCCTGCCCGGCGAGGAGGACCTGCCCGCCGCGGAGCGGGCGCGCCGGGAACGGGTGCGCGAGCAGGCCGGCGGCGTGGTCGGCTACACCTGCGACGACGCCGTCGAACGGGCCGTGTTCGCCCTCTCCGGGCGCCCCTTCACCGTCTCGCTGACCGGCGCCCCGGACGTCGCGCCGCTCGACGTCGGCGGGATCGAGGCCGTCGTCGACCCGCGGATCGACCCGACCGGCCGGCGGATCGCGTTCGTCGCCGACCGGGCGCTGTACCTGCACGATCTCGCCGCCGGGAGCACCATCGCGCTGCTCACCCCGGAGAGCGACGACGTCGCCTACGGACTCCCCGACTTCGCCGCCGCCGAGGAGATGGGCCGCACCCGCGGCTTCTGGTGGTCCCCCGACGGCGGGTCGCTGCTGGTCGCCCGGGTCGACGAGTCGCCGGTCGCGCGCTGGTACATCGCCGACCCGGCGCATCCCGACCGGGTCCCCACCGAGGTGCGGTATCCCGCGGCCGGCACCCCGAACGCCGTCGTCGGCCTGGAGATCGTCACCGTCGACGGCGCCCGCACGCCGGTCACCCGGGACACCGCGGGCTACGAGTACCTGGCGACCGCCCGGTGGGACGCGCACGGCCCGCTGCTCTCGGTGCAGCCGCGCGACCAGCGCGAGGTGCTCGTCCTCGCCGTCGACCCGCGGACCGGGGCGACGACGGCGCTGCACTCGCAGACCGACCCGGTGTGGGTGGAGAACGTGCCGGGCGTCCCGGCCCGGACCGCGTCCGGCGCGCTGGTCCGGGCGGTGGACACCGGCGGGGCCCGCCGGCTCGTCGTCGGCGACACCGAGCTCACCGGCCCGGAGCTGCAGGTCCGCGAGGTCCTCGGGATCGACGGCGAGACGGTCCTGTTCCGGGCGTCCCCGGAGCCGACCTCGACGGCGCTGTACTCGGCCGCGCCGGGCACCGCCCCGGTCGCCCTGTCCCCCACCACCGGCCTGCACTCCGGGACCGTCGCCGGCGGCACCCTGGTCCGCGTCTCGCAGGACCTGGACGTCGCGCCGCACGCCGAGCTGGTCACCGCGGACGGCACCGTGCACCCGGTCGCCGGGCACGCCGCCGATCCCGGGCTGGTTCCCGCCGTCGCCCTGCACGCGTTCGGCGGGCGGGAGCTGCGGACGGCGGTGCTGCTGCCCACCGGGCACGTCCCGGGCACCCCGCTCCCGGTGCTGCTCGACCCCTACGGCGGGCCGCACTCGCAGCGCGTCGTCCGGTCCCGCAACGCCCACCTGACCAGCCGCTGGTTCGCCGACCAGGGGTTCGCGGTGCTGGTCACCGACGGGCGCGGCTCCCCCGGCCGCGGCCCCGAGTTCGAGCGGGCGATCCACGGCGACCTGGCCGGGCCGGTGCTCACCGACCAGGTCGATGCGCTGCACGCGGCGGCGCAGGAGTACCCCGACCTGGACCTGACCCGGGTCGCGATCCGCGGCTGGTCGTTCGGCGGGTACCTGGCCGCGCTCGCGGTGCTGCGCCGCCCGGACGTCTTCCACGCCGGGATCGCGGGCGCCCCGGTGACCGACTGGGCGCTCTACGACACCCACTACACCGAGCGCTACCTGGGACTGCCGGGCGGCGAGCCGTACCGGCGCTCCTCGGTGATCGACGACGCCGCGACCCCGCCGACCGAGCAGGCGCCGCACCGGCCACTGATGATCGTGCACGGGCTGGCCGACGACAACGTCGTCGCGGCGCACACCCTGCGGCTGTCCTCGGCGCTGCTCGCCGCCGGACGCCCGCACCAGGTGCTGCCGCTGTCCGGGGTCACCCACATGACGCCGCAGGAGGTCGTCGCGGAGAACCTGCTGCTGCTCCAGGTCCGTTTCCTGCAGGAGGCGCTGGGCACCGCGGGCTAGTCTCACGATCGTGACGCCCCCGCCCGGACCGGACGATCCACCCACGGTGGGCCGGTACCGGATCACCGGGGTGCTCGGCTCCGGCGGGATGGGCCGGGTGCTGCTCGGCGAGGCCCCCGACGGCCGCCGGGCGGCGATCAAGCTGGTGCATCCCGAGCTGGTCGAGACCGACGGGTTCCGGGCCCGGTTCCGCCGGGAGGTCACGCTCGCGGCGCAGGCGCCTCCCGGCTGGACGGCGGCGTTCCTGGACGCCGACCCGGACGCCCCGCGGCCGTGGCTGGCGACCGCCTTCCTGGACGCGCCGACCCTGCACGAGGAGATCGCCCGCGCCGGCACCCTGTCCCCGGGCCGGGCCGCCGACCTGGGCGTGGGGCTGGCGTCGGCGCTGGCCGCCCTGCACGCCCGGGGCCTGGTGCACCGCGACCTCAAACCGTCGAACGTGCTGCTCACCGGCGGCGGCCCGCGGCTGATCGACTTCGGGATCTCGCGGGCGGTCGACGGGACCGCGCTCACCGCGACCGGGCAGGTGATCGGCACCCCGGAGTACCTGTCGCCGGAGCAGATCACCGGTACCCCGCGGGCCGGGACGGCCGCGGACCTGTTCGCGCTCGGGTCGCTGCTGGTGTTCGTGACGAGCGGGCGGACACCGTTCGGCGGCGGAGGGACGGCCGCGGTGCTGTCCCGGGTGGTGCACGCCGAGCCGGACCTGCCGCCCGGCCTGGGCCGGATCGAGCCGGTGCTGCGGGCGCTGCTGGACAAGGACCCGGCGGCCCGGCCGACCGCGGAACGGGCGGCCGAGCTGCTGGCCGGCGGCACCGCCACCGGCCCGCCCGGCGAGGACCGGACCGTGCTGCTGCACCGCCCGCCGGACGCGGTGCCACCCGGCCCGGGCGGCACCGCCGGACCGGCGCCGGGCCCCGGTCCCCGATCCGGTGCCGCGGGCACCGGACCGGGCGGCACCCGGGTCGCCGGCGGGCCGCCCCGGACCGTCGTCCCGCGCGACGGCGCGGCGGCGGGCGCCGCAGCAGGTCCGCCCCCGCCGCCGACCCTGCTCGGCGCACCACCGGCCGCCGCGGAACCGTGGCGGCGGCGCCGGTGGCCGCTGGTGGCGGGCGGGACCGCCGTCGCGCTCGCGCTGCTCGTCGTCCTGGTGCCGCTGCTGCTGTGGGGCTCCGGTGAACCGGCCGCCGAGGGCGACGCGTCCGGACCGGCACCCGGCACGACCGCACCCGCGCCGACCACCGGGCCGACCACCGGGCCGCCGCCGACCACCCCGGCCGGGGACACCTCCGACCTGCTCGCCGGTGCGACCGTCGTCGACACCGCGCAGGACGTCCGCTACGTCGACCCGTCGGGTGCGCTGCGGTTCCGCTCCCCCAGCGGGAACATCGCCTGCGCGCTGGAGCCCTTCGAGGTGCGCTGCGACGTGCTCGAACGGACCTGGGAGGTGCCGCCGGTCCCGGCGTCCTGCCGGCAGGCGTACGGCACCGGGACCCGGCTCGCCGGCGCCGCCCCCGGCGAGCTGACCTGCGTCGGCGACACGATCGCCGATCCGTCGCTCCCGGTGCTGGAGTTCGACCGGGTGCTGCGCAGCGACGAGATCACCTGCGTGAGCCGGACGACCGGGGTGGAGTGCCGCAACACCACCACCGGCCACGGCATGGCGGTGGCCAGGGCGTCCTACCGGGTCTACTGAGCCGTGACGATCCGCAGCGTCCGCCCCGCCGTCAGGTAGAGCGCCCGCCCGTCCGGTGCGACGGCGAGATCGGCGGCGGCACCGGCGCCCGGGATCTCGGCGACCGTCGCGAGGGTGCCCGCGTCCAGCACCGTCACCGTGCCGGTCGAGGCGTCCAGCGCGTACACCAGTCCCGGTGCCGCGGCCAGCCGTGACGCCGGTACGTCGGCGCGGGTCGCCCGGACCGTGCCGTCCGGCCCGAGCAACCGCAGCCCGGGCACCCCGTCCGCGGTCCCGGCGACGGCCGGCACGACGGCACCGCCGGGCAGCGCCACCAGGTCCAGGACGTCGTCCGGCCCCGGCACGACGGTCGCGGCGGCCGTCCACGGCGGGCGCACCGTCTCGATCCGGCTGCCGCCCCCGGGATCCGGCCCGGCGACCACGATCGCGTCGCCCGCGGCGTCCGCCGCGACCGGGCGGGTGGCCGGCTCGGTCGTGCCGAGCGGGCGGAGCGTCGCCGGATCGAGCGCGGTCACCGTGGACGACCGCGGATCGGTGACGACCACCGCGTCCGCCCCGGCGACGACGTCCGGCGACCACACGATCTCCGCGCCGGTGCCGGTGCCGATCTCGGCGCTCGCGGTGACCGTCAGGCTCTGCGTGTCGACCGCGACGACCCGGGTCGGCGTGCTGCTCAGTGCGACGTAGAGGCGGCGGCCGTCCGGGGCCACGGCGAGCGCCGCCGGGAACCCGCCCACGTCGGCCCGGCCCAGCACCGCACCCGCCGGGTCGAGCACCGTCACCGCACGCCCGTCGGGATCGGCGACGTGGATCCGTCCCGCGGCGGCCACCACCCGGTCCGCCCGGTGCCCCAGGTCCACCACCGGCCCCGCGGTGGTCGGCGGCGGGACCGGTGCGGTGGCGGCCGGCCCGGCCCCGGGGACGTCCGCCCGCTCCGCGGCCGGGACCGGATCCGGAGCCGTGGCGGGACCGTCCGGGCGCAGCAGCACGACCACCGGGACACCCACCACGACGGCCACGGCGACCGCCACCGCGACGGCCTGCCCGCGGCGCCGGACCCGCGCGAGCAACGCCGCCGCGGACGGCCGCTCGGCCGGATCGCGGCGCAGGCACGCCGCCGCGACCGCACGCAGCGGCTCCGGCGTCGCCCCCAGGTCTGGGGTGCCGTGCAGCAGCCGGTAGAGCACCGCCGGGACCGTGTCACCGGGGTAGGGCGGGGCGCCGGTCGCGGCGAACACGAGGACCGCGCCGAACGCGTGGACGTCGGCGGCCGGGCCCGGCTCCGGCACCGTGCCGTCCACCTGCTCCGGCGCCAGGTACGCCGGCGTGCCGAGGGTGCCCCCGGTCCGGGTCATCCGGGTGTCGCCCGGCGTGTGCGCGATGCCGAAGTCGACGACCCTCGGCCCGCGCGGGGTGAGCACGACGTTCGCCGGTTTCAGGTCGCGGTGCACCAGCCCGGTCCGGTGCATCGCGGCCAGCGCCCGGAGCAGCCCGGTCGCGAGCCGGGTCAGCTCGCGGCCGCGCAGCGGGCCGCCGTCCCGGATCCGCCGGTCCAGGGTCGGCCCGCGCAGCAGTGCGGTCGCCACCCAGGGCGGGTCGCCGTCCGGATCGGCGTCGACGACGGGGGCGGTGTAGCGGGCGGGCATCCGGCGGGTCGCCCCGATCTCGCGGCGGAACCGGGTGCGGAACCCCGGCTCGGTCGCGCGCTCCCGGCGGACGATCTTCACCGCGACCTCGCGCCCCCGGCCGTCGACGGCGGCGTGCACCCGCCCCGAGGCACCGGAGCCGAGCAGCCGCCCGAGCCGGTACGGCCCGACCGTCACCGGTGCCGGGGCGTCCGCGCCGGGTGGGACGGGATCGGCCATGGTCACGAGCCTCGCACGCGGCCGGGCCCGAAGTGGGCGAAACACGTGTTTCGGCTTCCCCTTGCGATCGGACCGCGGGGTATGGCTCCCTGGGAAAGGCGACGACCCCTTCCTTGTGCGACGGGTCGTGCGCGTCCGCGACGAGGCGATGGAGCCGTGGGAGTCATATGACGACGCTCGAGGATGCCGCCGTGCACCCGCCACCACCCGTCCCCGGCCACCGGGCGAGACCCCGGCCGGGCGAGACCCGGGATCCGGCGGCGACGGCATGAGCGTCGGCGCGGCGGAGGCCGCTGCGGAGACCCGGCAGTGGGTCTGCGAGCCCTGCGGGTTCATCTACGACCCGGACGAGGGCGACCCGGACAGCGGCATCCCGCCGGGCACCGCGTTCGAGGACATCCCGGACGACTGGATGTGCCCGATCTGCGGTGCCACCAAGGCGGACTTCCGGCTGCTGGAACCGGGCGAGGACTTCTAGGGGAGCGAGGACGCAGCCTCATGATCACCGGATACCAACACTTCGTGACCCTCGCCGACTCGATCCAGTGGGACGAGACGGCGATCGACTACACGACCGACCGGGCGGCCTGGCCGCAGCTCACCGACGACGAGCGCACCCGGGTGCTCGGCCTGCTCGCCGGATTCTGCATCGCCGAGTTCGCCGTCGCCGGCCAGCTCGGCTCCTACCAGGCCGCGGCGCTGGACGACTCGATGGAGGCCTGTTTCCGGGCCCAGGCCCGGGACGAGGCCCGGCACGCCCGCTTCTTCGACCTGGTGGCCGCCGACGTGGCCGGGATCCCCGGGGACACCCCCGCGCAGCGGCTGGACGCGCTGCGCGACCGGGCGGCGCCCGAGCTCGTCGACCTGTTCGAGGTGCGGCTGCCGGAGACCGCGCGGCAGCTCGCCGAGGAGCAGCGGGACCTGACCTCCGCGGTCGGCCTCTACCACATGGTGATCGAGGGGGTGGTGCTGCTGGCCGGCCAGCACGCGATGCTCGCGACGCTGGACGGCCTCTCGGTCGGGCTCCCCGGCGTCCACAAGGGGATGGAGCTCGTGCTGCGCGACGAGCGCTGGCACATCGGGTTCGGCTCGCGCATCGTGCAGAGCGCCGACATCTGCAACGAGCAGGCGGCCGCCATGCTCGAGCAGGGCGAGACCGCCGCGAAGGTCTGGGGCGATCTCATCACCGCCGATGCGATCGAGACGGCGATGCGCCAGCACCGGCGGCGACTCAAGGCCGCGGGGATCAAGTTCTGGTGATCGGCCACCGCCACCTGCGGCGCCGGCCCGGACCGGCCCGCACGCACCGGTCCCGCACGGCCCCGGTACCTCACCCGAAGGTCAGGTGGCCGCGCGCCGGCCTGCCGGCGACCGCCCGCGACGCGCACCGGCGGCCCGCCCGGGCGTGCGGCGCGACCGCCGCCGGGGCACCCGGCCGCTCCCGAATGGGTCACCCGCTCACCTCCCGCCGAGCACGCCGGACACCTTCGGGAAACATGTGTTTCATTCCCCGGGTCCGATCGGTGGCGCGACCGGAATGCCGGCGCGCGGTGATCGCGGCGGCGGCGACCGGCGCCCCCGGCCCGCTATCCACACCGGACACCACCGGTTCCGGAACGATCACGAATCGGGCGAAGACCGCACGTCACAGCCTCACGGCGACCCCGCCGGAGCACCGCGCGACCGGACCCCGGCCCACCACCCGCGCATCCGCCGGACACCGGCGGACCATTCCCGCGGCCCGGCGGAATGGCCGCGTGATCGCCATTCCGGGCGACCTCGCGGGGCCCGCCGAGAATTGCGCCGATAATTGTCGGAATACGTCGCGCAAGGCGCCGGAACGGGGCCCCGCCGGACACCCGGGCGGCAGGTACGGCCGCGCTCGAATCAGGACGCCGACACACCGGCGGACCGGCCGGAGATCCACCCGCGGGCGCCCCGGCCGCACCGCGCCGCAGCCGCCGCCGGCACCAGCACGATCGTCCTCATCATCGCGCTGACCTCGACGATCACCGGTACCCTCGGCGCGGTGGAGAGGCAGCGCAGCGGCAGCAGCAGCCGCCCCGGCACGGCCCGCCACCGGCCCGTGCGGACCGCTTCACAACGGCCCGTCACGCAATCCGCCGGGCCCGGGCGAGGATCGGGATTGACCATTCGGAGCCACCCCCGGAGGGTCCGCGATCTTTCTCCTGAATGAGCGCGCGCCCGGGGTTGACGCCCGCCTCGACGCAGTGTGAAAGTGATCACGGCACCGCCGACAATTTCGCTCGGGAGGATATGTCAATGACGACGACCGAAGATCGATCGGCCGAACTGGCCGCGGCCGGTCTGGACGGCCAGAACAGGACGGCGCTCGGCCGGCTGATCAACACCGGCAGCATCGGGTACGCCGAGGAGGGGACCGACGGCGTGCTGCGGGCGACCATCCGGATCCCGGAGGACGAGCTGCGCTACGAGCCCGCGATCCTCATCCTCCCCCGCGGCGGCGACATCGAGCTGACCCTGATCAACGACGACAAGAACACCCACTGCGCCGTCCTGCCGAGCAACGGTGATCCCAAGTTCATCTGGCTGGTGAACCACGCCAAGGGGATCGCCCGGCTCAACCTCGACGGACCGGGCACCTACTACTACGGATCCCACAGCGGCAACGACGAGGGCCGCGGCCTGACCGGCGCCATCGTCATCGGCGGTGAGGTACCCGACCACGCGAAGCTCGACCGTCCCCCGCAGCCGCGCCCGTAGAACAGGAGCACCAGATGACCGACTACGTCGACGCGGGCGAGGCGATCCCGCACACCCAGCTCAGCGCGGTGAAGGGCATCGCCCCCGCCACCACCAACGTGGACTACGACCGCATCCAGGGCGCCACCTCCGAGCCGCAGAACTGGCTCACCTACTACGGCACCTACGACGGCAAGCGGTACAGCACGCTGGACCAGATCAACAAGGAGAACGTCCGGCGGCTGAGCCCCGCCTGGGTGTTCCAGGCCGGTGCGACGGGCATGCAGTCCGGCGCGTCCACCTACTCGTTCGAGGCGTCCCCGCTGGTCGTCGAGGGCGTCATGTACGTCTCCGGCCCGGACGGCAAGGCCTGGGCGATCGACGCGACGACCGGCGAGGAGCTGTGGCGCTACAAGCACGCCTCGCCGTACGACGTGTCGCTGTGCTGCGGCAACGTCAACCGGGGCCTCGCCGTCGGGCACGGCAAGGTCTACATGTACACCCTCAACGCGCACATCATCGCGCTCGACGCGACCACCGGTGAGAAGGTCTGGGACGTCACCAACGGTGACGTGCGGGCCGGCGAGAGCGGCTCGGTCGCGCCGCTGGTCGTGAAGGACCTGGTGATCGTCGGCAGCGCCGGCGGCGAGTTCGGCGTCCGCGGCCACCTGGACGCCTTCGACGCGCACACCGGCGAGCGGCGCTGGCGCTGCTACACCGTCCCGAAGCCCGGCGAGCCCGGCTCGGAGACCTGGCCGGACGACGGCGAGGCGTGGCAGCGCGGCGGTGCGAACTGCTGGGTCACCCCCACCTACGACCCCGAGCTGGAGCTGCTCTACCAGGGCACCGGCAACCCGGCACCGGACTTCGACGGCGGTGTCCGCCCGGGCGACAACCTCTACACCGACAGCGTCGTCGCGGTGGACGTGAACACCGGCGAGATCCGGTGGCACTACCAGTTCACCCCGCACGACCTGTGGGACTACGACTCCACGATGGAGAACCTGCTCTTCGACGCACCCGACGGGCGCAAGCTGCTCGCGCACGCGGACAAGAACGGGTACTTCTTCGTCCTCGACCGCACCGACGGCGAGCTGGTGCGGGTCTTCCCGTTCGTCGACCGGATCACCTGGGGTGAGATCACCCCGGACGGCAAGGTGACGCCGAAGATCTATCCGGACGAGGAGGGCGTCCCGGTGCACTTCTGGCCGGGACCGGCCGGGGGCAAGGAATGGACGCACATGTCCTACAACCCCCAGACCGGGCTGATCTACGTACCGGTCCAGGAGGTCGGTGCGACCGCCACCCGCCGCCGCCGCGAGTTCAAGGAGTCCATCCCGTACTGGGGCGCCGGCGTCGCGGTGGACATCGAGGACTTCTACGGCTTCGTCGCCGCCATCGATCCGCTCACCGGCGAGGAGAAGTGGCGCTGGAACAACGAGTACCCGATGTGCGCGTCCACCCTCACCACCGCCGGCGGGCTGGTCTTCCAGGGCACGCCGACCGGCGAGTTCGTCGCGCTGGACGCCGACACCGGCGAGAAGCTGTGGTCCTTCCAGTGCGGCAGCGGCCACCACTCGAGCCCCACCCCGTTCAGCGTCGACGGCCGCCAGTACATCGCGGTGCCGACCGGCTGGGGCGGCTGGATCGAGGGGTTCCTGCCGGGTCTGCTCGGCGCCGCGGCGGGCGACGCGCTGTTCTGCTTCGCCCTGCCGGAGGACTGAGCCGGCCGCACACTGGTTCCCGCAGACCGCACGAGAGGAGGTGAACATGGAGTCCACCACCGAGTGGGAGGCGCCCGAGTTCGAGGAGATCGGCTGCGCACCCGAGGTCACGATGTACATCGCCCGCACCGAGGCGTGACGAGATGACGCCCAGGGGCGCCGGACGAACGGGTCCGGCGCCCCTGCGGTGTCCGCAGGACCGAGGAGGACAGCGATGCGACTGCGGGTTCTCGGAGCCGCGGCCGGTGGCGGCTTCCCACAGTGGAACTGTGGGTGCCCGGGCTGCCGCGCGGTCCGCGACGGCTCGCGGCCCGCGACGCCGCGCACCCAGTCGTCGATCGCGATCAGCCCCGACGGCGACCGCTGGTGGCTGGCCAACGCCTCCCCCGACGTCCGTACCCAGCTGGCCGACACGCCGGCGCTGCATCCCGTCGGAGACCGCGGCACACCCCTGCAGGGGGTGCTCCTCACCGACGCCGAGATCGACCACACGCTGGGCCTGGTGCTGCTCCGCGAGGGCGGCGGCGTGCACCTGCACGCGACCGCCGCCACCCACCGCACGCTGCGCGAGGGCACCGGCCTGCTCCCCACCCTGGAACGCTTCTGCCCGGTCACCTGGACCGAGGTCGTCCCCGGCGCGGCCCACGACCTGGGCGGCCTGAGCTACCGCGCGTTCGACGCCCCCACCGGCAAGCACGACCGGTTCGCGCAGTCCGGAGCCGCCGGCACGACGGGCGCCGGGCGCGTCGTCGGGTACCGGTTCACCGACACCGGCAGCGGCCGGGTCGCGGTGTACCTGCCCGGCGTCCAGGCGCTGACCCCCGAGGTGCTCGACGAGATCGCCGGCGCCGATCTGCTGCTCGTCGACGGCACCACCTGGCACGACGACGAGCTGGTCCGGCTCGGGCTGGCCGCGAAGACCGCGCACGACATGGGGCACCTGCACGTCGGCGGGCCCGGCGGCAGCCTGGACGTGCTCGCCGCACTGGACCTGCCCCGGATCGTCTACGTGCACATCAACAACACCAACCCGATCCTGCTCGAGGACTCCGACGAGCGCGCCGAGGTCGAGAAGGCCGGCGTCACGGTGGGCCACGACGGACTGGAACTGGAGGTCTGAGTGACCGCACCCGCTGCATCCGCTGCATCCCCTGCGCTGGTGGACCGCCTGCGCGCGCACGCCCGCAGCTACCACAGCGCGCACCCGTTCCACGTGCGGATGAACGAGGGCACCCTGTCCCCCGAGCAGATCCGCGGCTGGGTCGCGAACCGGTTCGCCTACCAGGAGGCCATCCCGGTCAAGGACGCGGCGATCCTGTCGAACTGCCCGGACGTCGCCGTCCGGCGGCGCTGGATCCGGCGGATCACCGACCACGACGGCACCGAGGCCGACGGCCCCACCTCGGGCGGCATCGAGGCGTGGCTGCGGCTCGGCGAGGCGTGCGGCCTGACCCGCGAGGAGATCCTCGACCACCGGCACCTGCAGCCCGGCGTGCGGTTCGCCGTCGACGCCTACGTCGACTTCGCGCGCCGGAAGCCGTGGGTGGAGGCGGTCGCGTCGTCGCTGACCGAGCTGTTCGCCCCGGACCTGATGGCCGAGCGGCTCGCCGCGTTCGAGAAGTACTACACCTGGATCGAGCCGGACGGCCTGGAGTACTTCCGCAACCGGCTGTTCCAGGCGCCGCGCGACTCCGAGCACGCCCTCGAGATCGTGGTGGCGCACTGCCGGACCGCGGCCGAGCAGGACGCCGCCGAGGCCGCGCTGTCCTTCAAGTGCGACGTCCTGTGGGCCATCATGGACGGGATCGACCATGCCTACGCATGACGGGGTCGCCACGGTTCCCGTCCCCCGGCACGGCGAGGGAGGTGCGGCCGAGGTGATCAGCGGGCAGACCCGTCCCCGGCTCGGCCGTTACGTCCGGATGCGGCCGGACCGGCCGACCGGCGGCTGGGTGCTGCTCGGGCCGGAGACCGTCGTCGTGCTGAACCGGACCGGGCACGCGGTGCTGCGGCTGTGCGACGGCGAGCGCACCGTCGACCAGATCGTCGCCGCGCTGGTGGAGGGGCACGACGACGCCGACGAGCTCACCGTCGGCGAGCAGGTGCGCGACTACCTGGGCCGCCTCGCCGACCGGAACCTGGTGGCCTGGGCATGAGCACCGACCGGAGCGCGGCCGCCCCCCGCCCGTTCGGGCTGCTCGCCGAGCTGACCTACCGCTGCCCGCTGGCCTGCGCGTACTGCTCCAACCCGATCGAGCTCGCCCGCTACGACGACGAGCTGGGCACCGCGGACTGGCAGCGGGTGTTCACCGAGGCCGCCGATCTCGGCGTCCTGCAGTGCCACCTGTCCGGCGGCGAGCCGCTGCTGCGCCGCGACCTGCCCGAGCTGGTGCGCACCGCGGCCGGGCTCGGGATGTACACGAACCTGGTGACCAGCGCGATGGGGCTGTCCCGGCGGCGGGCCGAGGAACTGCGCGCCGCCGGGCTGGACCACGTTCAGGTCAGCGTGCAGGCCGACGAGCCGACCACCTCGGACCGGATCGCCGGCATCCCGTCGTTCGAGCGCAAGCTGGAGGCGTGCCGGCTGGTCCGCGAGCTGGGCTGGCCGCTGACCGTGAACGTGGTGCTGCACCGGCAGAACATCGACCGGGTGGGGGCGATCCTCGACCTGGTCGAGGGCCTGCAGGCCGACCGGGTGGAGCTGGCGAACACCCAGTACTACGGCTGGGCGTGGAAGAACCGGACGGCGCTGCTGCCCAGCCACGAGCAGCTCGACCGGGCCGAGGAGATCGTCGGCGCGGCCCGCGAGCGGCTGGCCGGCCGGATGGAGGTCGTGCACGTGCTGCCCGACTACTACAGCCGGTATCCCAAGCCGTGCATGGGCGGCTGGGCGCAGCGCCAGCTCACCGTCGCCCCGGACGGCGACGCGCTGCCCTGCCCGGCCGCGCAGACCCTGCCGCTGCCCCGGGCGTCGGTCCGGGACGCCTCGCTGTCCGAGATCTGGCACTCGGCGCCGCTGTTCACCGCCTACCGCGGGGAGAGCTGGATGCAGGACCCGTGCCGGACCTGCGACCGGCGCGAGCTCGACCACGGCGGCTGCCGCTGCCAGGCGTTCCAGCTGACCGGCGATCCGGCTGCCACCGACCCGGTCTGCCACCTCTCCCCCGACCACCACCTGGTCACCGAGGCGGTCGAGGAGGCGAACCGGCCGCTCCCGGTGGACCTGGAGCTGGTGCCCCGCCCGCACCGGTGAGCGGGAATCAGTCGTCGTCGGCCGGGACGACGCCGAACACGACGAAGCTGACGATCCAGTACACGACGTAGGCGAGCAGCAGCACCACGCCGTGCCAGCGGCGCAGGCGCCCGGTCCACAGCGCGTAGGTGGAGAACCCGATCAGCAGCGCCAGCGCCGGTAGGTGCCAGACGAACACGTCGTCGGTCACCTCGATCGCGCCACCGGCCAGCACGATGATCCCGAGCTTGGCGGTCACCGAGAACACCACCGAGCCGATCACGTTGCCGATGCCGATCAGCGGTGCGCCGCGGCGGGCCGGTTCGACGGTGAGGAAGATGTCCTCGAGGGTCAGCACCAGGGTCGCGATGGTCGCGCCGAACACGGTTCCGGCGATGCCGAACTCGTCCAGGATCCCCTCGGTGCCCTCGGTCATCACCCAGGCACCGATGATCAGGCCGACCAGGGACAGGAACGCCAGCCCGAGCAGCGCCCAGCCGGGCAGGTGCCGCTTGGAGGTGATCGGGATGTCGCCGGTGTGCGAGAGGTCGTCGGAGGCGGTGCCGCCGCGGACGTGGCCGGCCCGCTCCATGACCTCGCTGTCCCGGAAGACCGGCACCGCCCGGGTCCGTTCGCGCACCGCGACGTAGGCGACGAAGGCCACGAACAACGCGATCAGCAGGATCGCCAGCCCGGCGCCGACCTCCCCGACGAACGCCAGCCCCACCAGCACCAGCGGGGACAGCGCGAAGATCACGAGATAGTCCTTGGGCACCTCGACCCGGCAGGGCACCAGCAGTGCGGCCAGCGCGAGCACGACGCCGACCATCGAGACGACGGTGCCGAAGACGACGCCGAGCGCGACCTCCTCCATTCCCTCCAGATTGAGCGCGACACCGAACACCAGATCGTCGAACTCGATTCCGGTGAAGATGACGGCGAGCAGGAAGACCGAGATCGCGAGGCCGCGCGCGGCCCCGACCAGATAGGTGATCAGCTTCTCGGCACTGTAGATCAACAGCGCCGCGCCGGCGGCGAAAATCAGAATCGACATCATCGGCGATCGGGCCCTTTCACGATGCCGGACGCCACCGAACAGCGCGAACGCGCCGGCGGTCACGATCGGCAGTCACTGCACACGAATTGTTCTCTGGGCAGCACGAATCCGGAGTAGCCCGTCCGGGACCCGCGACGCAGTAGATGCTCGCAAACATATGTTGCAGAGAACAGTGTTGATTTTCGCGGCGCATCGGAGCGCGATGCCGGGTTGCCCGAAACGTCCCCGGCGGCCGATTGGCCGCGGTCAGCGCAGGCTGCGGACGTCCCAGAACAGGAACGGATCGCCCGGCCGCGGCGCCGGCGGCACGGGCAGCGGGGACGCGGCGAGGCGCCGCAGGTAGTCCGCCACGCCGGTGCCGACGAGGCGGCGCTCGTCCTCGTCCGGACCGGCGACGACCAGCTGGCCGACCGTGCCGCCGGGCTCCGGGACCGTGTCGACGGCGATCGAGTTGCCGCCGCCGTCGGTCGCGAGCGGCCACCAGCCCGGGTCCCAGTAGCGGGCGCGCACCGGATCGCCCGCCCGGACGGTGATCACGTCGTCGACGTCCGGGTCCGACTCCCCCGGCCCGACGATCTGCACCCAGTTCCGGTACTCGCGCAGCGCCTGGCCGAGCGGGAGCAGCGCGTACGTGCCGGGGAAGATCGTCGTCGTCACCGGGAGCGGTCCGGCGTCCGGCTGCTGGCCGTCGGACAGCGCGTAGAGCGCGCGCAGGCCGGGCGGGAACGGCCGGCCGAACTCCCGCTCCGCGGCGTCCACCGCGCCGGGCCCGGCGGGCGGCGCGGCCATCGCCGAACCGGGGTAGCCGGCCCGGTCCAGGGTGCCCAGCCAGGTCAGCCAGGCGTCCCGGACGTCACCGTCGGAATCGCGCACCCGCGCAGCCTGCCACGCCGTGCCCCGCCGCGGCCCGGTGGCGCGGCTCTGGCAGGGTCGCCCCGGACAGCCGACCGACGTCGGAACAGCACCGCACCGCGCCCAGGGAGCAGCCGTGACCGCACCGCAGAAGCCCGCCGTCGAGATCGTCGACGGCCCCCTGCCCACCGACCTGCTCGCCGAGGACATCAGCCTCGGCGACGGCACCGAGGCGAAGCCCGGCGACGCCGTCGCCGTGCACTACGTCGGCGTGTCGCAGTCCACCGGCCGCGAGTTCGACAACTCCTACGACCGCGGCCAGCCGCTGCGCTTCGGCCTCGGCGCCGGCCAGGTCATCTCCGGCTGGGACACCGGCGTCACCGGCATGAAGGTCGGCGGCCGCCGCCGGCTCGTCATCCCGCCGCACCTGGGCTACGGCGAGCGCGGCGCCGGCGGCGTCATCGCGCCCAACGAGACCCTGGTGTTCGTGGTGGACCTGGTGGGCGTGAACTGAGCTCGCTGCTGCTGATCTCCGACACCCACCTCCCGGCCCGGGCGAAGGACCTGCCCGGGCCGGTGTGGGCGGCGGTGGACGCCGCCGACGTCGTCGTGCACGCCGGTGACTGGTGCACGGTCGACCTGCTCGACCGGCTCGAGGAGCGGGCCGCCCGGCTGGTGGCGTGCTGGGGCAACAACGACGGCGACGAGCTGCGTGCCCGGCTGCCGGAGACCGCCCGGGTCACGATCGACGGCGTCCGTGTCGCCGTCACCCACGAGACCGGCGCCCGGCAGGGCCGGGAACGCCGCGCGCTCGCCGCGCACCCGGACACCGATCTGCTCGTGTTCGGGCACTCGCACATCCCGTGGGACTCCACGACCGAGGGTCTGCGCCTGCTGAACCCGGGCTCCCCCACCGACCGGCGGCGGATGCCCACGCACACCTGGATGACGCTGACCCTGGCCGGCGGCCGGATCGGCGACGTGGCGCTGCACCACCGGGAACCGGACCGCCGGCCGGGCTGACACCGGCCGGGCTCAGCCGGACGGGACGGCCCCGATCTCGTTGATCGGGTACACCGGGCGTTCCCCGCGCAGCACGCGGGCGACGTCGAGCACCGCCTTCTGCTTGGCCTCGTCGAACGACTCCACGCTGTAGTGCGCGGAGTGCGGCGTGAGCACGACGTTCGGCAGGCCCAGCAGCGGGTGCCCGGCCGCCCGCGGGGCCGGCCCCCCCGTGGGTGTCGATCCCGGCGCCGGCCAGGTGCCCGGACCGCACCGCGGCGGCGAGCGCCGTGTCGTCGACGAGCCCGCCCCGGGAGACGTTCAGGAGCACCGCGTGCCGCGGCATGCGGTCGATGACCCCGGCGTCGACCAGGTGCCGGGTCGAGTCGGTGAGCGGGACGTGCAGCGAGAGCACGTCGGAGCGCCGGACGAGCTCGTCGAACCCGACCGGCTCCGCACCGGCCGCGGCGATCGCCTCGGCCGGGACCACCGGATCGGTGGCGAGCACCCGGTGGCCGACCGCCGCGGCGAGCTCGGCGACCCGGCGCTCGATGCGCCCCATGCCGACGATCCCGAACGTCTGCACGTCGGGCCGCCGGGTCCCGGCCGCGAGGGCGAGCGGTGCGGCGCCGTCGGCGTGCATCGCCCGGTCCAGCACCGGCAGCCTGCGGGTCACCGACAGCGCGAGCGCCAGCGCGTGCACCGCGACCTCGCGATGGTTCGCGTCCGGGATGTTGGTCACCCAGATACCGCGTTCGGTCGCCGCGACCACGTCGACGCTGTCCACCCCGATGCCGAACCGGGTGATCGAGCGGCACCGGTCGAGCCGGCCGATCACAGCCGCGTCGAACGGTTCGGCGAGGCTGATCACCGCGTCGGCGTCCCGGGTGGCCGCCACCAGTCCGTCGGCGGTCCGCACGTCCACGGTCTCGAACCGGACGTCCAGCCCGGCGAAGGCCCGCGCCGCCTCCTCGCCCAGCGGGATCCGGGTGGCGAAGTTGCGGGGGTTCGCCCGGAAGGCGGCGGCCATCGCGGCGAGCGGGTTGGTCCGGGCGCACTCGATCCGGCCGGCCCGGCGCTCGGCCTCGACCCGCTCGAACTCCGGCGACTCGCCGAGCCTGCGTCGCAGCAGCAGGCCGATCACGGTCAACACCGCCCCGGGCAGGAACGGCACCCGCCAGCCCAGGCGAGGAACGCCTGCTCGCTGAGCGACGCGCTGATCACGGCGAACAGGACGACGGCGAGGATCGATCCCGTCAGCGTTCCGGCCACCATGTACGACGAGGTCAGGCCCTTGCGCTGCTTCCTCGTGGACTCGTTGACGAAGATCGTCCAGCACCGGGGAGACGTCGCTCGCAACGAGCATGAGCCGGATCTGGTCGGTGAGGTCGGCATAGCGGGCGTCGCGCCGCGGCATCCGCACCGTGGCTACGACGGGGCTGACTCCCGTCGCCCGGGCGATCACCGAGTCCCGCAACGGCGCACCGCCCGGAGGTCACCGCCGAGGATCTGCCCCCTGATCTGGCGATGGCACTCGTCGACGAGCGAGAGCATCGAGATCGTGCGGAACTCCCCGGCGGCCATGGCGGCATGGTAAGGGTTGCCGGCCGTCCGGCCCGCGGAGCTACTCGCTGCGCGGCGCCGTGACGTGGTGGTCGGCCTGCTCGTCCTCGGCGACCATCCGGTCCGCCTCCTCGCGGGTGCGGGCCAGCGGCGGCGCGGTGATCGCGCTGCCCCGCTCGGCCAGCTCGGGCCGGATCCGGACCGCGACCAGGCTGCTGATCGTGGTGACGGCCAGCACCCCGACGATGACGGCCAGCGACACGCCGATCCCGATGTCGGGCACCGGCAGCGGCTCGCCGCCGTTGAGGAACGGCAGCTCGTTCTCGTGCAGCGCGTGCAGGGCGAGCTTGGCGCCGATGAAGGCGAGCAGCACCGCCAGCCCGTAGGACAGGAAGACCAGCTTGTTCAGCAGGCCGCCCAGCAGGAAGTACAGCTGGCGCAGCCCCATCAGCGCGAACGCGTTCGCGGTGAACACCAGGTAGGGCTCCTGGGTCAGGCCGAAGATCGCCGGGATGGAGTCCAGCGCGAACATGATGTCGGTGACGCCGATCGCGATCATCACGACGAGCATCGGGGTCAGCCAGAGCTTGCCGTCGATCCGCACGGTGGTCCGCGCGCCGTGGTAGTCCTCGGTGACCGGGAAGACGCGGCGGACCAGGCGCAGCACCCGGCCCTCCTGCCACTCCTCCTCGTCGCTGCCGGCGGCCTGCCTGACCAGCGAGAACGCCGTGTAGATCAGGAACGCGGCGAACAGGTAGAACACCCAGCTGAAGCGGTCGATGACCGCGGCGCCCGCGGCGATGAAGATGCTCCGCATGACCAGCGCGATCACGATGCCGACCAGCAGCACCCGGTGCTGGTGGATCACCGGCACCTTGAACGCCGACATGATGATCAGGAAGACGAACAGGTTGTCGACCGAGAGCGAGTACTCGGTCAGGTAGCCGGCGAAGAACTCCCCGGCGTAGCCGCCACCGGCGACCAGCCACACGCCGACGCCGAACGCGACGGCCAGCGCGACGTAGAAGACCACCCAGCGGGTCACCTCGCCGAGGGTCACCGCGTGCGGCTTGTGGTCGTTCACGAACAGGTCGAAGCCGATCACCAGCACGAAGCCGGCGATCGTGACCAGCCAGACCCACAGCGGGACGTTCACGTAGTGCCTCCAGGACCAGGGCGTCGTCGAGTGGCCCGAGGTCTCTCCCGCCACGACGCCGCTGTCGGCGTCCGGCGTGGCCGGTGGTGCCGGGGAACGTGCGGGACGCTGCCCGCCGTCACCGTGCTGACGACACCACCGCGAACGGGATACTCCCCTGCGGATCGGATCGAGTCTGCTCCCCGGTGCGTTGCGTGGCGAGACGGGGTGACCGACGGCACCCCGATGTACCCGATGGATGTCCCCGTCCGTCCGGTTCGTCGGTGTTGTGCCTGCTCCGGCGCGGTCCGGTGTGGTCCGGGCGGTGCGCCGGGGTGCCCCCGTGGATCGGGTCGTGGTCGTGCCGCCCGCGCGGGTCCTCGCCGGCGTCCGGCACCCCGCACCCCACCCGCCGAAGTGATCATGCGGACACCGGTGGGGCCGCGACGGCGGGCCCGACGCGATCTGCGTAGTTTCGAAGAGGTGCACGTGCGCCCCCTCCTCCGCCGGGCCGCCCCCGGCCCGCTGATCGCCCTGCTCGCCGCCGGCCTGCTGGTCTCGGTCGCGCCGGTCGCCGCAGCGGCGACCGGTGACGACGGCGGGAGCGTCGCCGTCACCGAGGAGCGGGTGGCGGTGCCGGCCGGCCCCGGCGAGCCCGGGACGGTGGAGATCGACACCTCCCTCTACCTGCCGGCCTCGGCGTCGGCGGACGCCCCGGCGCCGGCGGTGCTGGTGGCGCACGGCTTCGGCGGCAGCAAGGCCGGTGTCGATCGCGACGCCCGCGAGCTCGCCGACCGCGGTTACGTCGTCCAGACCTGGACGGCGCGCGGCTTCGGCGCATCGGGCGGTGTCATCGGGCTGAACGACCCGGACCGTGAGGTGGCCGACGCGTCCCGGCTGATCGACCGGCTCGCCGAGCGGCCCGAGGTGCAGCGCGACGGCGACGGCGATCCGCGGGTGGGCGTCACCGGCGGCTCCTACGGCGGCGGGCTGGCGTTGCTGCTCGCCGGGTACGACGACCGGGTCGACGCGATCGCCCCGTCGATCACCTGGAACGACCTCGGGCAGTCGCTGTTCCCGAACAACGCGGCACCGGCCGGCGGGCCGCTGCCGGGCACCCCGGCCGCCGCCGCGGACGCGCCGGACGGGGTGTTCAAGAGCGGCTGGGCCGGGGTGTTCTTCGGCTCCGGCGGCCAGGTCCCCGGCGGTGGTGCCGGGGCGGACGGCGCGGGTGACGCCGGTGCGGGCTCGTTCGGCGGCGGCACCGAGGGCCCGGACGGTACAGACGGCACAGCCGGCGCAGGCGGCCCGGACGGCACAGCCGGCGCCGGCAGCACCGACGGCACCGGCGGCACCGGCAGCACCGACGGCACCGGCGGCACCGGCCCGGCCGGCGGCGGCGGACTCGGCGCGGGGACACCCGACGGTGCCGGCACGCCCGCCGGCGCCGGGGACGCCACGGGATCACCCGGGGGCGCGGGCGCGGCCGGCCCCGCGGACGCAGGCGCGGCAGGCCCGGGCGAGAGCGCACCGACCGGCGGCACCGGGACCGTCCCGGCGCCCGGGGCCGTCGCGCAGCTCCAGCCCGGTCCCACCCCCGGAGCCCAGCTGACCTGCGGCCGTTTCGCGCCGGAGCTGTGCGCCGCCTACTCCGAGGCGGCCCGGACCGGCCGGATCTCCCCCGAGCTGGCCGCGCTGATGGACCGGTCCTCGCCGGCGACCGTCCTCGACCGGATCACCGCCCCGACGCTACTGGTGCAGGGCGAGCAGGACACCCTGTTCGGCCTCGACCAGGCCGACGCCAACGCCCGCGGGATCGCCGCGAACGGCACCCCGGTGTCCGTGCTGTGGTTCGCCGGCGGGCACGACGGCGGCGCCGCCGACTCCGAGGTCCGCGGCCGGATCGGCGACTGGTTCGACGAGCACCTGCGCGGGCTCCCGGCCGCCGAGGGCACCGCCGGGTCGCTGGCCGAGGCGCCGTTCGCCTACCAGGTGCGCAGCAACGTCCGGACCAGCGGTGACACGCCCACCGGACGCACCGTCCTCGCCGACGCCTATCCCGGCCTGACCGGCGGCGAGACCCCCACGACCGGGGTGCCGCTGTCCGGCGACGAGCAGCTCGTCGTGCACCCGCCCGGCGGCAACCCGGCCACGATCACCTCGCTGCCGGGCCTCGGATCGGCGCTCGGGTCGCTCGGCTCGGTGGGCTCGCTGTCCGGGCTCGCCACGCCGGGCCAGGCCGCGCGGTTCGTGTCCGAGCCGGTCGCCGAGCCGATGCAGCCGTCCGGTTCCGCCCGGGTCACCGTGCAGGTCGCCCGGGTCCCCGGCCAGCCCGCGCCGGAGACCGCGGTGCTGTTCGGCTCGGTCACCGCGCTGTCCCCGGACGGTCGCAGCACGCTGCTCGGCAACGCGGTCGCCCCGATCCGGGTCGCCGTCCCCGCCGACGGCTCCCCCGTCGAGACGACGGTGACCCTCCCCGGCGTCGTCGTCCCGGTCACCGCGGGCAGCAGGCTGATGGTCCAGCTGTCGACGACCGACCAGGGCTTCGCCTCCGGGACCGATCCGGCCGTCTGGCAGGTCGGGCTGGCCGGCGCCCCGGTGCTGTCCGTACCGGAGGTGCCCGGCCGCACCGAGAGCGCCGGCACCGTCCCGCTGTGGCCGGTGCTCGGGACCGCCGGCGTGCTCGCCGCCGCGTTCGTGCTGTGGCTGCTCGCCCGGCGCCGGTCCCGGCACGCCGACCCGGACGCCGCGGCGCCGGCCGGCTCGGACCCGCCGCCGCTGAAGGTCCGCGCGCTCGCCAAGACCTACCGCAACGGCTTCCGGGCAGTCTCCGACGTGTCCTTCACCGTCCGGCGCGGCGCCGTGCTCGGCCTGCTCGGGCCGAACGGCGCCGGGAAGACCACCGTGCTGCGGATGCTGATGGGGCTGATCGCGCCGACGTCCGGTGAGATGCGCGCGTTCGGCAGGCCGATCCGGCCCGGCGCCGCGGTGCTGTCCCGGATCGGCGCCTTCGTCGAGGGCCCCGGCTTCCTGCCGCACCTGTCCGGCGCCGACAACCTGCGGCTCTACTGGGAGGCCACCGGCCGCCCGATCGAGCAGGCCCGGATGGCCGAGACGCTGGAGATCGCCGGGCTCGGCGACTCGGTGCACCGCAAGGTCGGCACCTACTCGCAGGGGATGCGGCAGCGGCTGGCGATCGCCCAGGCCATGCTCGGGCTGCCGGAGCTGCTGATCCTCGACGAACCCACCAACGGGCTCGATCCGCCGCAGATCCACGCGATGCGCGAGCTGCTGCGCCGCTACGCCTCCGGCGGGCGGACGGTGCTGGTGTCCAGCCACCTGCTGGGCGAGGTCGAGCAGACCTGCACCGACGTCGTCGTCATGCACCGGGGCACGGTCGTCGCCTCCGGCACGGTCGCCGAGCTGACCGCGGCCGGCGGCGGATCGACGTTCACCGTCGAGCCGGCCGGGCGGGCCACCGAGGTGCTGTCCGGGATGGACGGGGTCAGCGACGTCGTCCCGGGTGAGCAGCCGGACGTGGTGCACGCCCACCTGGCCGACGTGGGCCGGGCCGAGGTGGTGACGGCGCTGGTAGCCGCGGGTGTCGCGGTGAGCGCGGCCGGGCCGCGCGGACGGCTGGAGGACGCGTTCCTCGACCTGGTGGGCCCGGAGGGGCGCGACGTGAGCGGGGGCATGCAGTGACGGACCGGGCAGCGACGGACGACGAGCGCCAGCTCTCCACCCGGCGGGGGCACGTCGGTGACCTGGTCGCCGGCGAGGCGGCACCGCCCGCCGTCCCCGGCCGGACGCTGCCGTTGCGCACCGAGCTGGCCCGCCAGCTGGGCCGTCGGCGCACCCAGGTGGTGTTCGGCCTGGTCCTGGCGATGCCGCTAATCCTGCTGGCCGCGTTCTCCCTCGGTGACGACGACGGCCGGGCGTCCGGCCCGAACCTGGTCGACCTGGCGTCGGGCAGCGCCGCGAACTTCGCCGTGTTCACGCTGTTCGCGTCGGCGAGCTTCCTGCTCGTGGTGCTGGTCGCGCTGTTCTTCGGCGACACCGTCGCCTCGGAGGCGTCCTGGTCGTCGCTGCGCTACCTGCTCGCGGTGCCGGTCCCCCGGGCCCGGCTGCTGCGGCAGAAGGCGATCGTCGCCGGGCTGCTGTCGGTGGCGGCGTTGCTGCTGCTGCCGGTGGCGGCGCTGGTGGTCGGCGCGGTCGCCTACGGCACCGGGGACCTGGTGTCCCCGATCGGCGAGTCGCTGCCGTTCTGGACGGCGGTCGGCCGGGTCATGCTCGGCGCGGTGTTCCTGATGATCCAGCTCAGCTGGGTGGCCGGGCTGGCGCTGCTGCTGTCGGTGAGCACCGACGCCCCGCTGGGCGCGGTCGGCGGGGCGGTGATGGCGTCGATCGTGTCGCAGATCATCGACCAGATCGAGGACCTCGGGGTGATCCGGAACTTCCTGCCGACGCACTACGGCGACGCCTGGTCGGCGCTGCTCGCGACCGACGTCGACTGGGCCGACATGACCTACGGCGCGTTCTCCGCGGTCTGCTACGCGACGGTGTTCATGGCCGCCGCGGCCTGGCGGTTCACCCGCAAGGACATCACCAGCTGAGACGACGCCGCGCCGGCCGCCGAGATGCGTCCCAGCGCGAATTGTCGATCTCCGAGGCCCGCTCCGCTGCATCTCGGCGGGGCGGGCCGGTCAGCCGCGCGCCAGCGCGGCGACCCCCGGGGCGGTCGACCCGCGGACGACGCGGCTGTGCGCCAGCCCGGCCAGGTCCAGCTCGACGCCGGGGGCGATCCGGTAGGGCCGGGCCAGCAGGATCCCGCCGAGCCCGCGGCGCAGCCGGGACATCTCGGCGCGCACCGTGACCAGGTGGGCGCGGTCGCCGTAGAGCCGTTCGGACAGCGCCGCGGCGTCCAGCCCGGTCGAGCCGGCCAGCGCGAGCAGGACCAGCACCTCGGCGTGCCGGGTGGACAGCGGATGCACCCAGCGGCCGGTGCCCTCGACGACGGCGCTCGGCGGGCGGCCGTCCAGGTCCAGGCTCAGCCGCATCCGCTGGGCGCCGCCGCCGGACGCCGGGCGCAGCAGCCAGCCGCCGGGCACCGGCTCGGGCAGGCAGGGCCCGAGCCCGTGCACCGCGAGGAGCCGGTCCGCGGTGGGCGCGGTGACCCGCTCCACCGCGGGCAGGCCGGTCGCGGCGGCCACCCAGCCGTGGTCGTCGACGACCAGACCGGGGCCGGAGGTGCGGGCCAGCATCGGTGCGCCGATGGTGCGCAGCGCGTCGAGCCGCGCCTCGTGCCGCTGCCAGAGTCCGGCCTCGGCGAGCCGCACGGCGGTGTTCACCAGCGCGACCGTCGTCGGGTGAATGGTCTCGGCCGGGCCGGAGATGTCGACGACGCCGAGCAGCTCGCCGCTGCGCGGGTCGTGCACCGGCGCCGCGGTGCAGGTCCAGCCGTGGTGGCTGCGGACGAAGTGCTCGGCGGAGAAGATCTGCACCGGCCCGTCCTCGGCGAGCGCGGTGCCGATGGCGTTGGTGCCGACCGAGAACTCCGACCAGTCCGCCCCCTCGGTGAAGCCGAGCGAGTCGGCGCGGCGGCGGACCGCGGAGGAGCCCTCCCGCCACAGCAGGACCCCGTCGGCGTCGGTGACGACCATGACGTGCCGGGCGTCCTCGGCGACCGAGGTCAGCGCGGACCGCAGCGCGGGCAGGACCGGCACCAGCGGGGACTCCGACCGCCGCCGCTCGACGACGCCGGCGTCGAGCGGGCCGGGCGGGTCGCCGGCATCGGGGTTCACACCCTGCGCGCGCACCCGGTCCCAGGACCGCGCGACCAGGCTGCGGGCCCGGCCGGGGGCGGCGTCGCCGGACAGCACGGCGTCGTGCAGGCGGGACAGCATCCGGGCGTGCCGGCCCAGGTCGGTGCCCGGCCGGACCGCGCAGATGCTCGCCTGGTCCCGGGCGTCACCGCCGGCAGGGTCCACATCCACCTCCACCGCACCCAGGTTAGGTCCGCGGTGTGGCCCGCGCCATAGCAGGACGGGCGGGCCGGCCGGGGCGGCGGACCGGCCG
Source organism: Pseudonocardia sp. DxW (assembly GCF_058448985.1). NCBI lineage: Bacteria > Bacillati > Actinomycetota > Actinomycetes > Pseudonocardiales > Pseudonocardiaceae > Pseudonocardia > Pseudonocardia sp. DxW. The sequence continues at coordinate 316,721 of NZ_JBZFLK010000002.1, forward strand.
GCCCGGGGATCGGCCGGCCGGGCCGGCGCACCGCGGTCAGCGGGGTTCGCCGACCCGCAGCCGCTCCGGTGCAGGCGCCTGCGGCCCGCCGGGGCGGCCCGGTCCGCGCGTGACGTACCAGCAGCCCAGCCCGAGCGCGATCGCCGAGGGGATGACGTAGCTCGCGCCGAGCACCTGCTCCCAGAGGCTCCACTTCATCTCGACGCCCCACACGTTCGGCATCCACCGGAACGGTGCGATGTAGAAGATCGCGGCGATCACCGCGCCCAGCGCCGCCCAGGCGACCGAGCGGTGCCGGATGGCGTGCGCGCCGATCGCGATCAGCCCGGGCACCACCCAGACCCAGTGGTGCGACCAGGCGGTCGGGGTCGCCATCAGCACGACCGCCGCCGTGGCGGCCAGTGCGAGCACCGGCTCCGAGCGGCGGATCACCGGGACCGCCAGTGCCAGCAGCACCGCGACGATGGCCAGCCACAGCACGGTGAACCAGGGCTCGGGGACCTCCTGGCGGGCGAGCACCGCCTGCACGGTCTCGTTGGAGAAGAACGTCGATCCGCTGACCCCGGCGGCGGGGCCGCCGACGAACCAGTACCGGTAGGATGACGCCGGATCGACCACGAACCCGACCAGGGTGGCGACGATCCCGGTGACGGCGGCGACGGCGCACGCCTTCCAGTCCCGGCGGACCAGCAGGAACAGCACGAACCCGGCGGGTGTCAGCTTGATCGCGGCGGCGAGGCCGAGCAGCATCCCGCGCGGCCACAGCGTGCGCGGGGCGAGGCAGTCGACCAGCACGAGCACCATCAGCACGAGGTTGATCTGGCCGAACGCGAACGTCTGGGCGACCGGTTCGGTCAGCAGCGCCGCCGCCAGCACCGGGACGCCGAGGACCACGCCGGCGCGCCAGCCGCCGGCCGGCCAGGCGATCCGGATCGCCAGCACGACGCAGATCGCCAGCGACACCACCGAGACGACGAACTGGGTGGTGAAGGCGACCGCGTAGGGGACGACGGCGAGCGGGATCATCGTGATCGCCGCGAACACCGGGTAGATGAACGGCAGCACCGGGCCGTGCAGCGGCGGCGGCAGCTCGCCGTACATGTCCCCGCCGGCCAGCCAGACCTGCACCCCGATCCGGTAGATGTCCAGGTCGAGCGCGTAGTTGCGGAGCCGGATCCAGGACCAGTAGAGCGACGCGACGAGCAGCGGCACGGTCAGCAGCAGCGTCACCCACGCGGTCGCCGCGGACCGCAGCCACGACACGACGCCGAGGTGCCCGTCGGAGCCGGCGCCGGGCGGGACGTCCGGGTCGGGCGTGGTGCGGGTGACGGTCACGCGGGCTCCTCCGCTGCGCGGCGGGGCGGCACCGGACGACGCGGGGAGCGTGCCGGGGCGGCCGGGTGTGCGGGAACGGGGGTCCACGGTAGCGGGGCGCCCCGCCGTGATCCGCGCGGACCCGGCCTACTGCACCCCCGCCGCGTCCATCCCGCGGAGCTCCTTCTTCAGATCGGCGATCTCGTCGCGGAGCCGGGCCGCCAGCTCGAACTGGAGATCGCGGGCGGCGGCGAGCATCTGGTCGTTCATCTGCTGGATCAGGTCGGCGAGCTCGGCCCGCGGCATCCCCGCGGTGTCCTTGGCACCGGCCACCCCGGAGCTCTGCGCCGCCGCACCGGAGCGCCCGGCCTCGCCGGCGGCCCGCTTGCCGCGCGAGGCGTTCCGGCCGGATCCGCCGACCGGGACCGACTCGGTGTCCTCGGCCTCCCGGTAGACCTGGTCGAGGATGTCGGCGATCCGCTTCCGCAGCGGCTGCGGGTCGATCCCGCGCTCGGTGTTGTAGGCGACCTGCTTGGCGCGGCGCCGGTCGGTCTCGTCGATCGCGTAGCGCATCGAGTCGGTGATCGTGTCCGCGTACATGTGCACCTGGCCGGACACGTTCCGGGCGGCGCGGCCGATCGTCTGGATCAGCGAGGTCCCGGACCGCAGGAAGCCCTCCTTGTCCGCGTCGAGGATCGCTACCAGCGACACCTCGGGCAGGTCGAGGCCCTCGCGGAGCAGGTTGATGCCGACCAGCACGTCGTACTCGCCGGAGCGGAGCTGCCGGAGCAGCTCGACCCGGCGCAGCGTGTCGACCTCGGAGTGCAGGTACCGGACCTTGATCCCCAGCTCCAGCAGGTAGTCGGTGAGGTCCTCGGCCATCTTCTTGGTGAGCGTGGTGACCAGCACCCGCTCGTCGCGCTCGGTGCGGTCCCGGATCTCGGCGACCAGGTCGTCGATCTGGCCCTTGGTCGGCTTCACGACGACCTCCGGGTCGACCAGGCCGGTCGGCCGGATCACCTGCTCGACGAACTCGCCACCGGTCCGGTTCAGCTCGTAGGGGCCCGGGGTCGCCGACAGGTAGACCGTCTGCCCGATCCGGTCCGCGAACTCCTCCCAGGTCAGCGGGCGGTTGTCGACCGCGGAGGGCAGCCGGAACCCGTACTCGACGAGATTGCGCTTGCGGGACATGTCGCCCTCGTACATGCCGCCGATCTGCGGCACCGTGACGTGCGACTCGTCGATGACGAGCAGGAAGTCGTCCGGGAAGTAGTCGATCAGCGTGGCCGGTGCGGTGCCGGCGCCGCGGCCGTCGATGTGCCGCGAGTAGTTCTCGATGCCGGAGCAGAAGCCGACCTGGCGGATCATCTCGATGTCGTACTGGGTGCGCATCCGCAGCCGCTGGGCCTCCAGCAGCTTGCCCTGGTTCTCCAGGGTGGCGAGCCGCTGCTCCAGCTCGGCCTCGATGTCGCGGACGGCCCGCTCCATCCGGTCCGGGCCGGCCACGTAGTGCGTCGCGGGGAAGATCCGGATCTCGTCGACCTGCTCCACGACGTCGCCGGTCAGCGGGTTGAGGTGGTAGAGCGCCTCGATCTCGTCGCCGAAGAACTCGATCCGCAGCGCCAGCTCCTCGTACGCCGGGATGATCTCCACGGTGTCCCCGCGGACCCGGAAGGTGCCGCGGGTGAACGACATGTCGTTGCGCGTGTACTGCACGTCGACCAGCAGCCGCAGCAGCCGGTCCCGCTCGATCTCGTCGCCCGCCTTCAACGGCACCGACCGGTCCAGGTACGACTGCGGCGTGCCCAGGCCGTAGATGCACGACACCGAGGCGACCACGACGACGTCGCGCCGGGACAGCAGGTTCATCGTCGCCGAGTGGCGGAGCCGCTCGACGTCGTCGTTGATGGAGCTGTCCTTCTCGATGTAGGTATCGGTCTGCGCGATGTACGCCTCGGGCTGGTAATAGTCGTAGTACGAGACGAAGTACTCCACCGCGTTGTGCGGGAGCATTTCGCGCAGCTCGTTCGCCAGCTGCGCGGCCAGGGTCTTGTTCGGGGCCATCACCAGGGTCGGCCGCTGCTGCTTCTCGATCAGCCAGGCCGTGGTCGCCGACTTGCCGGTGCCGGTGGCGCCGAGCAGCACGACATCCTCCTCGCCGGCGAGCAGCCGCCGGTCGAGCTCGGCGATGGCGGTCGGCTGGTCGCCTGCCGGCTGCAGGTCGCTGACGACGCGGAACCGCCCGTCCTTCCGCTCGATGTCGCCGACCGGCCGGTGCTCGGAGTGCGCGAGCGGCAGCCCGGCGGCGGCCTCGGGGTGTCCGTGCTGGTCCGCCGCGCTGCCCGGGACCTCGGTCGCGAATGCCATGACACCAGGGTACGAGCGACCCCCGACAGTTTCCCGTCGCACGCCCTGACAGCCCGGCCCGGCACCGGCAGGATGCGTGCCGTGCACCCGCCCAAGACCCAGGTCGTCGATCCCGGCGACCGCGCCCAGTACGACACCAAGGGCACCCGCCGCGAGATCGAGACGCTGCGCGAGGAGGACTGGGGGATCTACCTGTCCCGCCCGGTCGTGGCCCGGCCGAACGCCTGGTGGATCGAGTCCTGGCTGGTCCCCGATCTGGGGATCTGCCTGTCCGACTGGCGCTGGCGGCCCGGGCACGAGCGCGACCAGGACATCTACATCGACATCGCCCGGATCACCCGGGACGGCCGGCGGCTGCGGATGACCGACCTGTACCTGGACCTGGTGGTGCGCCGGGGCCGCGGGACCGAGCTGCTCGACGCCGACGAGTTCGTCGCCGCCGTCGCGCAGGGCCTGCTGGACCCGGCGACCGCGGAGTACGCGCTGGAGCGCTCGCACACCGTGCTCGCCGGGCTGGCCGGGCACGGCCACGACCACGAGGCGTGGCTGGCCGGGCACGGGATCGCGCTCGGCCCGCGGGCAGAGCCCGCGCCGCCCGCCGACCTGGCGGGCTGAGTGCCGCTCAGAGCGCCGGGTGCTGGGCCGGGCCCTGCCCCACCGCGCTGGTGGACGACTCCGACGTGCTGGTCGGCGCCGGGCCGTCCGACGTGCTGGTCGGCGCCGCCGAGTTCGACGTCGACGGGTCCGGCGTGCCCTCGCTGCCGGACGTCGAGGTCGGCGGGGTCGACGGCGGGGTCGACGGGTCCGGCGTCTCCGAGTCGTCCGGCGGCGTGCTCGGCGGCGTGCTCGGGTCCGGCGTGCCCTCCGGCGGCTTCGGGGTGCTGGGACGCGGCGTGGTCGGCCGGGTCGACGGGGGCGGCGGGGCCGGCGGCGGCGCCACTCCCCCGCCGGGCGGCGGGGCCACCCCGCCACCGGGCGGCGGGGCCGGGACGACCGGTGCGGCGCCGCCGGCCGGCGGCTGCGTGCCCGGAGCCGGTGCGCCGGCACCCTCGTCCGCGGCCGTCGCCGGGTCGAACGCGGGCGGCACGGCGTCCTCCGCCGGCGCCTCGGCCGGCGGCTCACCGGTGACGATCCGCTCCGGCATCGGCGCGGTGCTGCCCGGCGAGGCGATCGCGAACGGCGAGCCGACGAAGCTGCCCTCCGGTGCCGCGGCCGTCGCGACCGCGGTGATCCCGCCCAGCGAGCCCACGGTCAGCACGGCCGCCGCGGCGGCCGAGGTCGCCCGGCGCGCCCCCGCGGCGCGGGCGATCACGTCGTCGACCGCGGGCAGCGGCACCGCCGCCGACAGCACGTCGTCGAGCCGGTGGAACTCGTGGTCGATGTCCTGGTAGCCGTTCATCCCCGTCCCCCCTCGGCGGCGCGCAGGTCGTACCCGCCGTGGCCGCCGTACGCGGGGCGCGCCACGTACGGCGCCGGCGCCCCCACGATCTCCTCCAGCACCTCTGCCATCCCCTCGGTGACGACCTCGCGCCCCCTGGCGAGCCGCCTGCCGATCTCCCGCTCGTCGGTCGCCTCCAGCTCGGCGACCGCACCGGGCGACAGGCCGGCCATGTGGTGCAGCACCACCGCCCGCCGGTCCGGCGGGGCCAGCCGGCCCAGTGCCTCCAGCAGCGCCCCGGTCCGCGGGTCGGTCTCCTCCGCGGCCGGCCTGCGGCGCCTGCCGAAGCGCAGGAACCGGCCGCGCATCGAGGTCCGGATGGCGACCCGCCGGACCCAGCCGACCGCCGCGTCCTCGTGCTCGACCGCACCCCGGTTGCGCAGCGCCGACCAGCGGCGCCAGGCCCGGGAGTAGGCGTCCTGGACGGCGTCGTGCGCGTCCTGCGGGTTCAGCGTGATCGCGTACAGCTGGGCGACCAGCCGCGGGTAGTAGGTCTCCAGGTGCGCGCCGAAGTCCGCGCGCAGCTCGCCGTGCGGCAGCGTGCGGTGCTGCTGCACCATCGCGCCGCTGATCGACGGGGGCTCGGCGCCGCCGGTCCACGCGTCGTGGTCGATCTGCTCGGTCCCGCCGTCGCCCGGCCACGGGTCGGGCTCGCCGTACTCGGCCGGACGGGTGAGGTCCGGGGCGCGACCGGGCTCGGCGCCTCCGCCGTCCGCCCCGTATCGATGCACCACCGTGCTCAACCCCGTGTCCTCTCGTCGCCGCATCCCGGCCTCCCGCGATCGCACCGGGGACCGGTCCGATCGGCGGAAACCCGCCCGTACTCCGGCGGGACACCGAGCGCCGACGCTCCCTGCCCGCCTGAATCGACCAACGAGCGGACGTCGTTACAGAAACGGGTGGATCTTCACGCGTCCGTCACGAACCGTGTGATCCGGACCGGACGGACCACTCGTCCGGGTCATCCCGCCAGGCGGCCGTGTGCGCGGTGTAGCGGCGGGCGTCCGGATCCGCCCCGTACAGGGCGGCCGCCCGCCGCCGGCGCTCGGTGTAGCCGTCCCGGGCGCGCGGGTCGGCCCGCAGCCGGTCCCGGGTCCCGAGGGCGTGCTGCCAGGCCGGCGAGCCGTGCACCCGCACGACGATGACCGCGGGCCGCCCCGGGTCCGCGGACCGGTGCACGCGCAGCGTCCCCGCCCCGTCCCCGTCGGCCTCCGGGTCGGCCGGGAACCCGGCGGCGGCCAGCCGGTCGCCGAGCGCTCCGGCGTCCGACCGGGCCTCCACCGCGAGCTGCAGGTCCAGCACGTCGCGGGCGGGCAGGCCGGGCACCGCGGTGGCGCCGACGTGTTCCACGCCCCGGCCGCGGTCGCCCGCCGCGTGCCCGATCCGCTCGGCGAGCCGGCGGGCCTGCTCCGCCCAGTCCGGGTCGGCGTCGACCAGCCGGGGCGGGCCGTCCGGCACCGGGCGGCCGAGCCGCAGGTTCTCCTCGAACCCGACCAGCCGTCCGTCCCACAGCGCGTCCACCCGGCGCCGTGTGTCCTCCTCGGCGCCGGAGTTGTCCAGCCAGACGTCCGCGGCGGCCCGGCGGCGCTCGTCGCTCGCCTGGGCGGCGACCCGGGCGCGGGCGTCCTGCTCGGCCATCCCGCGGGCGGACACCAGCCGCCTGATCCGCTCCTCGGCGTCCACCCCGACCACGACGACCAGCGGGAACGCCGCCGCCATCCCGCCCTCGACGAGCAGCGGCACGTCCTGCACGACGATCGCGTCCGGCGCGGCGGCGGCGACCAGCTCGTCGGACCGGGCCCGCACCAGCGGGTGCACGATGCCGTCGAGCTCGCGGCGGGCGTCGGCGTCGGCGAAGACGATCGAGGCCAGCGCGGGCCGGTCCAGCTCGCCGTCCGCCCGCAGCACCCGGTCGCCGAAGGCCGTCACGATCGCGGCGAGCCCCTCGGAACCGGCGGAGACGACCTCGCGGGCCAGCAGGTCGGAGTCGACCAGCACCGCCCCGCGTTCGACGAGACGACGGGCGACCGTCGACTTGCCGGCCCCGATTCCCCCGGTCAGCCCTGTCCGCAGCACCGGCCCACCGTAATCAGGTGGTGCCGGGCACGTCCCCGGCGGGCGCCCGGTTCGCCTGCGGCGCCGGTCCCCCGGCCGGCGGGGTCGCCGACGGGGTGGCCGGCGGCGGTTCCGCAGTGGGCGGCTGGGTCGGGGTCAGCGCGGGGATGATCCGCTGCGCCAGGTCCGGCAGGGTCTCGGCGGCCGGTCGGTTCTGCCCGGGCGCGGCGACCGGCAGCACGAAGGTGAGCGTGTCGACGCCGTAGACCAGGGCCAGCGTCGTCTGGTCCGCCCGCTCGATCAGCACTCCCGGCACGGTCCCGACGGTGATGTCCCGGGAGGCGTTGGCGTCGGACCGCTCGGCGTTGGTGTTGAGCTGCCACTGCCGGGTCGCCGAGGCGGCGTCGCCGTAGCGGCCGATGTTGAGCTGGTAGAGCACCGGCCCGCGGTTGCCCGGCCCGTCGAACGCCTGGCCGCCGGCCCGGTAGGTGCACGCGGTGCGCTCGGTGCGGTTCACCGCCGGCTCGGCGACGCCGCGCACCGACTGGACCGAGACCGAGCCGAGCACCTGACCGAACAGCGCGCCCGCCTGCTCCGGGTCCATCAGCCGCGCGCAGTCGGTGGGCAGCGCGATCGGCAGCGGGCCGCCGTCCGCTCCGGCGACGGTGCTCTCCTCCGCGGCGAACGTCGGCACCGCGATCCCCGGGTCCCCCGAGGCGATCCCGCAGCCGCTGATCACCCCGGTGAGCAGCACGGCGCCGGCGAGCAGGGCGACCCGCCCGCGCCGCAGGCGGGTCGCGGGAGAGAGCAGGGGCGTGCCGGATCGCGTCCGGCGGACGGAGCAGCCGGCCATGCGCACAATCTAGGCCTGACCCCGAGATCGACTCCGGGAACGCCCCCGGAGCGTCATGGACCGGTGCCGAACCGTGACCTCTCCCCGGCGCGTATCGAGCGACACGCCGTGCAACGCAACCGGACCGCGGCGGCCCGTCCACCTGCCCGATCCATCACTGCCGACATGGTCCCGCATACGCACCGAGCCCCGGTGACCACGTGGGTCACCGGGGCTCGGTGTGGATCGTGATCCGGCCCGGAGCGGGACCGGACCGGTGGATCAGGCTCCGCCGGAGAGCTTCTCCCGCAGGGCGGCGAGCTGCTCGTCGCTGGCGAGCGAGCCACCGCTGCTGCTGCTGCTGGTCTCGGCCGGGCCGGACGAGCGCTCCTCGGTGTCACCGCCCGACGAGTAGTTCGCCGGAGCGACGTCGTCGCCACCGGCCGCCTCGGCCTCGGCGGCCTTGCGGAGCTGGGCGATGTGCTGCTCGTAGCGGGTGTGCGCCTCGGCGTACTGCTTCTCCCACGCGGCGCGGGCCTCGTCGAAGCCCTCCTTCCAGTCGCCGGTGTCGACGTCGAAGCCCTCGGGGTAGATGTAGTTCCCCTGGTCGTCGTACTCGGCGGCCATGCCGTAGCGGGTCGGGTCGAACTCGGTGTCGACCGTCATGCCCTCGTTGGCCTGCTTCAGCGACAGCGAGATGCGGCGCCGGTCGAGGTCGATGTCGATGACCTTGACCATGGCGTCGTCGCCGACCTGGACGACCTGCTCCGGGATCTCGACGTGGCGCTCGGCCAGCTCGGAGATGTGCACCAGGCCCTCGATGCCCTCCTCGACGCGGACGAACGCGCCGAACGGGACGAGCTTGGTGACCTTGCCCGGGACGATCTGGCCGATCGCGTGGGTCCGGGCGTAGAGCCGCCACGGGTCCTCCTGGGTCGCCTTCAGCGACAGGGAGACGCGCTCGCGGTCCAGGTCGACGTCGAGGACCTCGACGGTGACCTCCTGGCCGACCTCGACGACCTCGCTCGGGTGGTCGATGTGCTTCCAGGACAGCTCGGAGACGTGCACCAGGCCGTCGACACCGCCCAGGTCGACGAAGGCACCGAAGTTGACCACCGAGGAGACGACGCCCTTGCGGACCTGACCGCGCTGCAACTGGTTGAGGAACTCGCTGCGGACCTCGGACTGGGTCTGCTCCAGCCAGGCGCGGCGGGACAGGACCACGTTGTTGCGGTTCTTGTCCAGCTCGATGATCTTGGCCTCGATCTTGCGGCCGACGTAGGGCTGGAGGTCGCGCACCCGGCGCATCTCCACCAGCGACGCCGGCAGGAAGCCCCGGAGCCCGATGTCCAGGATCAGGCCGCCCTTGACGACCTCGATGACGGTGCCCTCGACCGGCTCGTCGGCCTCCTTGAGGGCCTCGATCGTGCCCCAGGCGCGCTCGTACTGAGCGCGCTTCTTGGACAGGATCAGGCGGCCCTCCTTGTCCTCCTTCTGGAGAACCAGGGCCTCGACGAACTCGCCGACCTCGACCACCTCTGCGGGGTCGACGTCGTGCTTGATCGACAGCTCACGCGAGGGGATGACGCCCTCGGTCTTGTAGCCGATGTCGAGCAGGACCTCGTCGCGGTCGACCTTGACGATCGTGCCCTCGACGATGTCGCCATCGTTGAAGTACTTGATCGTCAGGTCGATGGCGGCGAGGAAGTCCTCCTCCGACCCGATGTCGTTGATAGCGACCTGCGGCGTGGTCGGGGCGGCGGTGGTGTCGGTGGACATGTAGTGGGGTGCTCCGATGGATTTCTCTGGCGGTCTCGGTGCGGTGACTGCTGCAGCAGCTCCGCTTCTGGTGTGTGTAGCTGTGACTGTGTGGTCTCCCTACTGCAACAGTCACCCTCTGGCGTCGATTCCCGTGGTCGGTAACCGGGTGCGGCGGAACGGTCGGGCGGGCGAGCCCGGCGTCGACGGTCCTCCGCCACGTTGACCACAGTGCGCACAACATGCTACGCGGGCCGTGATGACTGGGGCAATGCGGGTCCGGGTGAACGGGTGAGCGGCAACGACCGGCCCGGGCTCTGCGACGATCGGGTGATGACGATCGGGTGGTCATGAGCAGCCGGGACGAGTACGGCACCGCCGAGTCGGTCGTCGGCACCGCCGGTCTCGCCCGCCGCCGGGTGGGCAGCGCCGAGTCCGAGAGCGCGGGACGGCGGTGGTGGGACGCCGACGCCGACGACTACCTCGCCGAGCACGGCTCGGACATCGGCGACGCCGAGTTCGTCTGGTGCCCGGAGAACCTGCACGAGGCCGACGCCCGGCTGCTCGGCCCGGCGGCGGCGCTGCCGGGCGCCCGGGTGCTCGAGGTCGGCGCCGGCTCCGCGCCGTGCAGCCGATGGCTGGCCGGGCAGGGCGCGCTGCCGGTCGCGCTCGACGTCTCCGGCGGGATGCTCCGGCACGCCGCCCGGCTCAACCGCGAGCTCGGCACGCACGTCCCGCTGGTGCAGGCCGGCGCCGAGCACCTGCCGTTCGCCGACGCCACCTTCGACCTGGCGTGCTCGGCGTTCGGGGCGATCCCGTTCGTCGCCGACCCGGCCCGGGTGATGCGCGAGGTGCACCGGGTGCTCCGCCCCGGCGGCCGCTGGGTGTTCGCGGTGAACCACCCGATGCGCTGGGCGTTCCCGGACGATCCCGGCCCGGACGGGCTCACCGTCACCCAGTCCTACTTCGACCGCACCCCGTACCTGGAGGTGGACGCCACCGGCCGGGCCACCTACGTCGAGCACCACCGCACGCTCGGCGACCGGGTCCGGGACGTGGTCGCCGCCGGGCTCGTCCTGGAGGACCTGGTCGAGCCGGAGTGGCCGGAGGGGCACGACCGGGTGTGGGGGCAGTGGTCGCCGCTGCGCGGGGAGCTGTTCCCCGGCACGGCGATCTTCGTGACCCGCAGGCCCGGCGGGGCTCAGACCTCGAGCACCGCGCCGGTCGGCAGGTCGTAGCGGGCCCCGACGATCGTCAGCCGGTTGTTGCAGACCGCCCCGGACAGCGACGGGTCCGCGGTCAGCTGGGCGACCACCCGGCGGACGTTGGCGTCCACCGCCGAGGCGATCCCCTCGTCCCCGGCCGCCGCGCCCGCGCACACCGGGACGATGTCCTGGACCAGCGCACCGAGCGTCGCCGGCGCGGGCGACGGCGCCCCGCCCGCCACATCCACCGCGGCCTTCACCGCACCGCACTGCGAGTGGCCGAGCACGACCAGCAGCGGGATGCCGAGCGCACCGGCGCCGAACGCCAGCGTGCCGCGGACCGCGTCGTCGACGACCTGGCCCGCCGTCCGGACCACGAACAGGTCCCCCAGCCCCAGGTCGAACACCAGCTCGGCGGGCACCCGCGAGTCCGAACAGGACAGGATCATCGCGGCCGGCTTCTGCTCGGCGAGCACCGCGGCCCGCTCCTCCGCCGACCGGCGCGGCTCCTGACGCTCGTCGCGCTGCCAGCGCAGGTTGCCCTCGAGCATCATCGACCACGCCTCGGTCGCCGTCGGCCTGGTGTCGTTGACCATGCGCTCTCTCGTTCCTCTCCCGGTGCTGCGGCTTTCTCGGTCAAGATCGCCGACCCGGACCGCGACGGCAAGTGCGCACGCCGTGATGTGTCCGGAACCGCTCCACCGGGCACGCCGGGTGGGTCTAGGGTGCCCCGGTGCCGATCGATCCCGCCCAGCTCCCCCAGATCCCGCCGGAACACGCCGGTGGCCAGCTCAACGACCGGATGGGGATCGAGATCGTCTCCCTGAGCCTGGAGGAGGTCGTCGGCCGGATGCCGGTCGCGGGCAACCTGCAGCCGTTCGGCCTGTTGCACGGCGGCGCGAGCGGCGTGCTGGCCGAGACCCTCGGCTCCACGCTGTCGGCGCTGCACGCCCTCCCGGAGCGCTTCCCGGTCGGGCTGGAGCTGGCCTGCACCCACCACCGCTCGGCCACCACCGGGCACGTCACCGGGACGGCCCGGCCGATCCACGTCGGACGATCCACCTCGACCTCGGAGATCGTGCTCGTCGACGACGAGGGACGGCGCATCTGCACCGCGCGGCTGACCTGTCTGCACCGCGACACACGACCGCTCGTGTCCTGACCATCGCAATCCGCTAGTCACGGGTTACGTCTCGGCTACGGCCCGGTTCGAGACGTTCGTACCAGTCCTCTCCTCGGCTACGTTCCCCCAGATCACCCACCCGGGTGTCCGCACGACGCCCCACGAGGACGGACGAACGTTGTCACCACCCCGCACTCCGCGCCGCGAGCGCGCCGACAGCGCGGGGACCGTCCGCGCGGGCGCCGTCCCGCGACGGACATCGGTCCCCGCCGCAGCACGCTGGCTGATCGGCCTGCTCGTCGTACTCGTCGGCGGGCTCGCCCTGTCCGGCACCGCGCTCGCCGCCACCGCCGCTCCCCCGGCCGCCCCGCAGGCGGCCGTCTCACCCGCCCAGCAGACCGACGGCATCGACGTCAGCGGCACCCTGCGCGACCAGGACGGCGAGCCGCTGGACGGCGTGACGATCGTCGCCGAGCAGAACGGTGCCCCGGCCGCCGAGGCGGTCTCCGACGAGAACGGCCGCTGGGAGCTGACCGTCCCCACCGCCGGCAGCTACACCTTCCGGCTGGACGACTCCACGCTGCCCGCCGGCACCGAGGTGCTGCAGGGCGAGACGACCCGTGAGGTCAGCGACGGCTCGCTGAACACCGTCGTCTTCCGGTTCGGCGAGGAGGTCGCCGGGGCGGCGGGCGGCGGTTTCGCCACGTTCCTGCGCCTGCTCGTCGACGGCATCCGGTTCGGCCTGGTCATCGGCATCGCCGCGGTCGGCCTGTCGCTGATCTTCGGCACCACCGGGCTGACCAACTTCGCGCACGGCGAGATGGTCACCATCGGCGCGGTCGTCGCCTGGTTCATCAACGTCGGCGGCGGGGTCCAGCTGATCCCGGCGACGATCATCGCGATGCTCGTCGGCGCACTCCTGGGCGCGGCCAACGAGCTAGGCATATGGCGGCGGCTGAGACGCCGGGGGGCGGGCCTGATCGCCCAGCTCGTCGTGTCGATCGGCCTCGGCATCGCGCTGCGGTACCTGGTGCTGATCTTCTTCGGCGGCCGCTCCGAGTCGTTCGCGGACTACACCGCGCAGACCGTCCGCAACTACGGGCCGATCGCGCTCACCGACAAGGACCTGTCGGCGATCATCGTGTCGGTCGTGGTGCTGCTCGCGGTCGCGCTGCTGCTGCAGAAGACCCGCATCGGCAAGGCGATGCGCGCCGTCTCCGACAACCGGGACCTCGCCGCGTCGTCCGGCATCAACGTCGACCGGGTGATCCTGTTCGTCTGGATGCTCGGCGGGGCGCTCGCCACCCTCGGCGGCGTGCTGTTCGCGCTCTCCGAGCTCTCCAGCACGGTCCAGTACGAGATGGGCTTCCGGCTGCTGCTGCTGATGTTCGCCGGGGTCATCCTCGGTGGCCTCGGCACCGCCTACGGCGCGCTGCTGGGCTGCCTGATCGTCGGGATCCTGGTCCAGCTGTCCACGCTGGTGCTGCCGCTGGACCTCAAGTACCTCGGCGGACTGGCGGTGCTGATCGTGATCCTCGTGTTCCGACCGCAGGGCCTGCTCGGGTCCAAGGCCCGGATCGGCTGAGGAGGACATCATGATCGACTTCGGACAGCTCCTCACCGTCGGGTTCTCGCAGCTCATCGGGCCGTCGGCCATCTTCTTCGCGCTGCTCGCACTCGGCCTCAACATCCACTTCGGGTACACCGGCCTGCTCAACTTCGGTCAGATCGGCTTCGCGCTGGTCGGCGCCTACGGCATGGGCATCTCGGTGGCGAACTACGGCGCCCCGCTCTGGCTCGGCGTCCTGATCGGCATGGCCTGCGGTGTCGTGCTCGCGCTGGTGCTGGGCATCCCGACGCTCCGGCTGCGCGCTGACTACCTGGCGATCGTCACGATCGCCGCGTCCGAGATCCTGCGCCTGATCACCCGGTCGACGTCGCAGACCGGCTTCACCGGCGGCACCCAGGGCCTCACCGGCTTCGGCGACGCCTTCGCCGCCGCGAACCCGTTCACCCAGCCCACTTACAACATCCTCGGGCTCACCGTCCGCGGGCCCGACCTGTGGTCGATCGTCGTCGGCTGGACCGTGGTCGGCCTGTGCGTGCTGCTCACCTGGCTGCTCGTGCGCAGCCCGTGGGGCCGCGTGCTCAAGGCGATCCGGGAGGACGAGGACGCCGCCCGCGCGCTCGGCAAGAACGTGTTCGCCTACAAGATGCAGGCGCTCGCGCTCGGCGGTGTGTTCGGCGCACTCGGCGGCATCGTGTTCGCGCTGGCGACCCAGTCGCTGACCCCGGACTTCTACTCGCCGCCGCAGACCTTCTTCGCCTACGCGGCGCTCATCCTCGGCGGCGCCGGCCGGGTCTTCGGACCGGTCGTCGGCGCCATGCTGTTCTGGTTCCTGCTGTCGGTGTCGGACGCGTTCCTCCGCCAGGCCACCGCCGGTGAGAACCCGCTGCTGCCCTTCATCTCGTCCCAGGACGTCGGCGCGATCCGGTTCGTGCTCGTCGGCGTCTTCCTGGGCCTCATGATGGTGTTCCGACCACAGGGCATCTTCGGACGCCGGAGGGAGGTGCTCGGCGATGGCCGCTGACCACACCAACGACCACAGCACCGACGACGAGACGGCCGTCATCCCGGTCGTCCCGGCCGGCGGGCCGGACCCCGCACACGCGCTCGCCGGCGTCGCCCCGGAACCGGGCGTCGCCAAGCCCGATCCGGTGCTGACCGTGGACGGCGTGACCCGCACGTTCGGCGGCCTCACCGCCGTCGACGTCGCGCACCTGGAGTTCCAGCGCGGCGCCATCACCGGCCTGATCGGGCCGAACGGCGCCGGCAAGACGACCCTGTTCAACCTGCTCACCGGGTTCGACCGGGCCGACACCGGATCCTGGGTGTACGAGGGCACGCCGCTGGACAAGCTGCCGCCGCACCGGGTCGCCCGGCGCGGCGTCGTCCGCACCTTCCAGCTGACCAAGGCGCTCGCCGGCATGACCGTCATGGAGAACATGAAGCTGGGCGCCACCGGCCAGCGCGGCGAGAGCTTCCTCGGCGCGCTGTTCACCGGCTGGGGCGCGCAGGAGCGACAGATCACCGAGCAGGCCCGCGAGCTGCTGGCCCGGTTCAAGCTCGACGCCAAGTCCGAGGACCTGGCCGGGTCGCTCTCCGGCGGGCAGCGCAAGCTGCTGGAGATGGCCCGGGCGCTGATGATGAAGCCCAAGGTCGTGATGCTCGACGAGCCGATGGCCGGCGTGAACCCGGCGCTCACCCAGAGCCTGCTCGGGCACGTCAAGTCGCTGCGCGACGAGGGCATGAGCGTGGTGTTCGTCGAGCACGACATGGACGTCATCCGCGACATCAGCGACTGGGTCGTCGTCATGGCACAGGGGCAGGTGATCGCGGAGGGGCCGCCGTCGGCGCTGTCGTCCAACCAGGCCGTCGTCGACGCCTACCTCGGCTCGCACCACGACCAGGTCCTGGAGTTCGACGCCGACGGCAACCCGGTCGGCGAGACCGCGGAGATCGTGGCCGAGATGGAGGCTGCCGAGGCCGAGGGTGGGCTCGAGGGGCCCCCGCCCGAGGCCGGCGGCGCGGAGGGGAAGCGCACATGAGCGACAACAGCGACGCCACACCCGTGATGACCCCGGAGGAGGCCGCCACCTCCGAGGTGCACAACCGGCTCGCCGAGGGCGCGCTGCTGCGGATCGACTCGCTCGTCGCCGGGTACGTCCCCGGCGTCGACATCCTGACCGGCAGCGACTTCTTCCTCCGCGACGGCGAGATCGTCGGGATCATCGGCCCGAACGGCGCGGGCAAGTCCACGCTGCTCAAGGCGATGTTCGGGCTCATCCCGGTCCGGACGGGCACCGTCCGGCTGCGGGACACCGAGATCACCGGGGCGAAGGCGCACGTACTGGTCACCAAGGGCGTCGGCTACGTCCCGCAGCGGGACAACGTGTTCCCCTCGCTCTCCATCGAGGAGAACATGCAGATGGGGGTGTTCCTGCGGCCGCGCTCGTTCAGCAAGCGGTTCGACGAGGTCGCGGACCTGTTCCCGATGCTCGGGCAGCGCCGCAGGACCAAGGCCGGGTCGCTGTCCGGCGGTGAGCGCCAGATGGTGGCGATGGGCCGCGCCCTGATGATGGAACCGTCGGTGCTGCTGCTCGACGAGCCATCGGCCGGGCTCTCGCCGATGCTGCAGGACGAGGTGTTCGTGCGCTGCAAGCGGATCAACGCGGCCGGCGTCTCGGTCATCATGGTCGAGCAGAACGCCCGCCGGTGCCTGCAGATCTGCGACCGCGGGTACGTGCTGGACCAGGGCCGCGCCGCCTACACCGCCGGTGGGGCGGAGCTGCTGAACGACCCGAAGGTGATCGAGCTGTACCTGGGCACGCTGGCCGGGAGCAGCGAGAAGAAGGACTGAGCCGCGACGACGACGGCCCCGCACCCCTCCCCGGGGTGCGGGGCCGCTCGTCGCACCGGGTCCGGTCCGGGTCCGGGTGCCGGTGCGGGTGGGGTCGGAGCGGGCGCCGCGGGCTCCGCGGTCTCCGCGGGCGCCGCGGTCTCCGGCGCGGCTCGTCGCACACCCAACACGACCGCGCACCCCCACTACACGGTGCGAGATCCCGCTGGAGGTGCGACGCCGGACCGGGGGTGCGACGCCGGACCGGGGGTGCGAGGTCGCACCGGCCCGGTCAGATCGCGCGCCCCGGCGCGGGCGCGCGGAGGTCAGAGCGCGCGCCGCCGCACCCGACGCAGCTCGCCGCACCCTCAGCACGACGCCGCACCCGAACTACACGGTGCGACATCGCACTGGCGGTGCGACGTCGCGCTGGGGGTGCGACGTCGCGAGATCGCCGTGGGGCAGACCGCGGCTGCTCCGAGCGGCCCGGCAGCGGCACGAACCACCCGGCAGGGCACCGAACCTTGGCAGGGCACCGAACCGCCCGGAGGGTCGGAGCCGGCCCCGGGACGTGCCGCCGGGGCCGCGGGTGCGATCCGTGGGGCGTGCGCACGGCCCACGGCTCCCGGGCCGGCGCACGACGAAAGGGGGCGGACCCGCGGGCCCGCCCCCTCGTCGTCGTGCGTCGGGACTCAGCCCTGAGCACCCACCCGGATGAAGGTGGGGTCGTCGGCCAGCGTGTTCTCGCCCGTGAAGGTGAGCACGCCGTACGAGCCGGAACCGGGCTCACCGGCGTCGGTGAAGTCCAGGGTGCCGGTCACGCCGTCGTAGTCGACGTCGCCGCCCTGGTCGAGGATCGCCTTGCAGTCGGCGAAGGTGGTGCACTTCTCGCCGTCCTTGGTGATCCCGTTGATCTCCGACGCGATGTCGGCACCGTTCGTCGACTGCGCCGCCTCGGCCGCCAGCGCCGAGATGATCACGGCGTCGTACGACTCACCGGCGTAGTTGACGTCGGTCAGGCTCGGGTCCTCGGCCCGCAGCCGCTGCTCGAAGTCCCCGGAGAGCTCGGTCAGCGGCGTGGTGCCCTTCATACCCTCCAGCAGCCCGGGCGGCAGTCCCTCGCCGAGGGCGTTGCCCATGTTGCCGTCGGTGCCGTAGACGCCCTTCTGGGCCGGCCCGATCTGGACCTCGCTCATCCGGGTGATGATGCGCTTCGACTCGTCGAAACCGATCACCGCGATCGAGTCCGGATCGAACTGTGCGATCTGGTCGATCTCCGGGTTGAACGACGCCGCGTTCGGGTCGTAGATGATCTTCTGGATCTGGTCCTGCGGGATGCCCGCGGAGACCAGGTTCTGCTCGGTGTTGTCGGCCAGCCCGGCGCCGTACGGGTCGTTACGGGCCAGGATGCTCACCCGCTGACCACCGTCGGAGGTGATCAGCTGCGCGAGCGCCTGCGCCTGCAGGACGTCCGGCGGAGCGGTCCGGAAGTACAGACCGGCGTCCTCCCAGCAGGTGAACTCGTCCGAGGTGTTCGCCGGCGAGAACTGCACCACACCCGCACCGGTGATCTTGTCGATCACCAGCTTGGACACGCCGGACGCCGCGGCGCCGACGATGACCTGGGTCCCGGAGGCCAGGTGCCGGTCGACCGTCTGGTTGGCGATGTCGGTCGTGTCGTCACCGGAGTCGCCGCGCAGGTGCTCGACCGGGCTGCTGAGAACGCCACCCGCCTCGTTGATCTCCGCGAGCGCCACCTCGACACCGGCGAACTCCGGCGGGCCGAGGAAGGCCAGGCTGCCGGTCTCGGGCAGCAGCGTGCCGATCTTCAGCGGCTCGGTGCTGGGGTTACCGGTGGGCTGCGCCTGCGGCGGTGTGCACTCCTGACCGGCGGCGGCCGGAGCCTCGCTCCCCGCCGTGTCCTCTCCACCGGCGCCGGCGTCCCCACCGCCGCCACAGCCGGCAAGTACCAGCGTCGTCACCCCGGCCAGGGCGGCGAATCGCCACGTTGATCGCGTCATACAGGTTCCCCTTCGACCGCCCCCCGCCGTCGAAGTCGCGCGGGAGGATGGCGGAAAACTAGTACGCCCGAACCAGGAAATGGGAGCCGATCACCGCTCGTGACACGAATGTGATGATTCGACTCACGACCGTCACGTAATGATCTTTCCGGGTGTGCGCCTTGCCACGCGCAGTGACCGGTCAGTTTCTCGGTGAACCGGATCGGCAGAATCGGAATCGTTCTGAAACTGTCGGCGCTGTAACGCCGGGCCGGGTGCGCACGATGTGATCCGGCCCCGGAACGCACCGCAGCCCCCGCGGCCGGGTGGCTGCGGGGGCTGCGGTGAGAGCCGGTGCGGGCGGTCCGTCAGGAGGACGACTTGGCGGGCGCCAGCCCGTCGACGACGGCCTCGGCGACCGCCTTCATCGTCGTCCGGCGGTCCATCGCGGTGCGCTGGATCCAGCGGAACGCCTCGGGCTCGGACATCTTCTGGTGGGTCATCAGCAGGCCCTTGGCCCGGTCGACGACCTTGCGGGTCTCGAACCGCTCGTTGAGCGAGGCCACCTCGTCCTCGAGCGCCTTCTTCTCGGCGAACCGGGAGACGGCGAGCTCGATCGCCGGCACCAGCTCGTGCCGGGCGAACGGCTTGACCAGGTAGGCCATGGCGCCGGCGTCGCGGGCGCGCTCGATCAGGTCACGCTGGCTGAACGCGGTCAGCATGACGACCGGGGCGATCTTCTCCTCGACGATCGTCGCGGCCGCCTCGATGCCGTCCTTCTTGGGCATCTTGACGTCCATGATCACCAGATCCGGGGACAGCTCGCGGGCCTGGCTGATGGCCGCCTCGCCGTCGCCCGCCTCGCCGGCGATCTGGTAGCCCTCCTCGGAGAGCATCTCGGCGAGGTCCATCCGGATCAGGGCCTCGTCCTCGACGACCAGCACCCGCCACCCGGGCTGCGGGCCGCCATCGGCCGGCGTCTCTGCGGGAACGTTGTCGGTCACCGGGGAACTCCTTCGGGGTACGTACGGGGCACGGGCACTCGGGGCACTGACACACGGGGCCACTGGAGTACAGGGCCACTGGGACCGGACCCCGAGGCTACTCGCGGACCCCCGTCCGGGTCGTCTCACTTCGGCCTTTCGTGTGCGGAAACACGCCACCGTGGACGCGTTACCCGTCCGATCGGCCAGGGGCGCACCGTCCGTCATGTCCCGGTTCACGCCGTCGGACCCGGCGCGGGCGCACCCCAAGTGCCCTGGCCCGGCCGGCCGCGGGTGCCGATCGTCGGCCGGACAGGCACGAGAAGGGACGGCACCATGATCGAGACCCTGGACGGGCTCCCGGACGGCGTGGACGGCTTCCGCCCGGTCGGGCGGATCTCCGTCGCCGACTACGAACAGGTGGTGGTGCCGGTGCTCGACCGGGCCGACGCCGAGCAGCGACGGCTGCGGCTGCTCTGCGTCGTCGATCCGGCGTTCACCGGGCTGGAACCGGACGCGCTGTGGGAGGACCTGCGGGTCGGCCTGCGGGCGATGCCGATGATGGACGGCTGCGCGGTGGTCAGCGACATCGGCTGGATCCGGGACGCCGTCCGGATCGCCGCCGTCCTGGTCCCGTACCCGGTGCGGCTGTTCGGCGCGGCCGAGCGGGCCGCGGCGGCGGACTGATTGCGGGAGCTGCCCGGCGGCAGCGGGTTCTCGGTGCAGCTGCTCGACGACGGCGCGGTCGCGGTCGTGCGGGTCCGGCGGCCGCTGCGGGTGGCCGACATCGCCGCGCTCACCGCGACCGTCGACGACTGGTTGCGCACGCACGACGAGCTCGGCGGGCTGGTCCTCTCGGCGCCGTCGCTGCCCGGCTGGCAGAACCTGAGCAGCCTGCTGCGGCACGTCCGGTTCGTGGCCGGGCACCACCGGAGGGTCCTGCGGGTGGCGCCGGCCGTGGACGGCACGATCGGCGCGTGGGCGCCGACCGTCGCGGACCTGGCGCTGCATCCGGAGGTCCGGCACTTCCGGCACGCCGACGAGGCGCTCGCGATCGGCTGGGCGGCGGCCGGGGTGCCGGCCGGCAGCGCGGCCGGCCCGGCGGAGCCGTGACCGGCGCCGGGTCCCGGCGGGGCGCACCCCGGGACCCGGCCGTGACCGGCGGGCCCCGGCCGGGCCGCCGGCCCGGAACGGGATCGTGAGCGGGCCTCAGGCCGGTGCGGAGTCGTTGCGCGCGACCAGCACCGGGCAGTGCGCGTGGTGCAGCAGCGCCCGGCTGACCGAGCCGAGCAGCAGCCCGGCGATGCCGCCGCGGCCGCGGGACCCGACCAGGACCAGCCTGGCGCCGGCGGAGGCCGCGACGAGTGCCCGGGCGGCGCCGTCGCGCACCATCTCCGGCCGGACCTCGACGTCGGGGAACTCGCCGGTCCAGCGGGCCAGTGCCGCGTCGAGCAGCCGGCGCTCCGCCGCGAGGGTGGCCTCGGAGTCCACCAGCAGTCCGACGTAGGGGTCCGCGACGTCGTCGGACCAGGCGTGCAGGGCGACCAGCGGGGCACCGCGCAGCCGCGCCTCGGCGAACGCGACGCCGAGCGCCGCGTCGGCGAGCCCGGACCCGTCGACGCCGACGACCACCGGACCGCCGGGGGTGTGCATCCCGCGCAGCACGACGACCGGGCAGCGGGCGGTCGCCGCCGTGCCGACCGCGACCGAGCCGGCGAGCAGCTCGGCGAAGCCACCGCGGCCGCGGTCGCCCAGCACCAGCAGGCGGGCGTGCGCCGACTCGTGGTGCAGCGCGGTGACCGCGGCGTCCTCCGCGACCGCGGTGCAGATCCGGTGCGCGGGCAGCACCTCCCGGGCCACGACGACCGCGTCCTCCAGGTTGCGGGCCGCGGTCTCCCTGGCCCGGCGGGCCCGGTCCGCGGCGCCGATCGGGGCGAGCCCGCCGTCGTCGTCGAGCCGCCCGGTCGCGGCGACGAGCCGCAGCGGGAGGTCCCGGGCGAGCGCGTCCTGCGCGGCCCAGCGGACCGCGGCCAGCGCCTGCCCGGAGCCGTCCACCCCGCACACCACCGGGGCCACCGTCGGGTCGTCCATCTGCCGGTCCCTCTCCGTCGTCGGTGACACCGACGATGGCCTGCGGCGGGCGGGTGCGCCGCGGGCCGCGGTCCCCGTACGTGCGGGACGAAGGACCCGGGCGGGCGGGGCGGAACCGTGCCGGAACGGCCGGTGGATCTGCTGGACCGTGCCCCCGGTGGGATTCGAACCCACACTGTACGGTGTTTGAGACCGCTTTCTCTGCCAATTGGAATACGAGGGCGTGAAACGTTCGGCGTATTCGCTTCCGTTCCCAGCCTAGCGGGCCGCCGGACGGCCGCGGAATCCGGGCGCGGCCCGCGCCGGGCCCCCGGCGACCGGTCAGCCGAGCCGTTCGAGCAGCACGGCGGCCTCCAGGTGATGGGTCATCGGGAACGCGTCGAACCCGCGCAGCGCGGCCACCCGGTAGCCGGCCCGGGCGAACAGCGCGAGGTCCCGGCCGAGCGCGGCCGGGTCGCAGGCGACGTGCACCACCCGGCGCGGGCCGCGGTCGGCGAGCGCGCGCACGGTGGCGGCGCCGAGCCCGGCCCGCGGCGGGTCGGTGACGACGACGTCCGGGGACGGGCCGAGCCGGGCGATCTCCCGCTCGGCCCGGCCGGGCACGAACCGGACCTGCGGCAGGTCGGCGAGCGCGGCCCGGCCGTCCTGCACCGCGGACCGCGAGGACTCCACCACGAGCACCGTGCCGTCCGGCCCGACCTGCCCGGCCAGCACCGACCCGAGCAGCCCGACGCCGCCGTAGAGGTCCCAGGCGACGCCGCCGGCCGGGGCGTCCGCCCAGTCCCCGACGACGCCGGCGAGGGTGTCCGCCAGCGCCGGGTGCACCTGCCAGAACGTCCCCGGCGAGAGCTCCCAGGTCCGGCCGGCGGCGCGCACCGTGGTGCCGGCACCGACCCGGGCGGCGCCGTCGTCGCCGACCGTCACCTCCAGCTCGGTCCCCGGGGCGAACCGCTGCTCCAGCACCGGCCCGAGCGCGCCGGCGGGGACCAGCGAGCAGTCCGCGATCTCGCACACGTCGTGGCTGCGGTGCGCGCGCAGGCCGGGCACGCCCGCGTCGTCGACGGCGAGCCGGGCCCGGGTCCGCCAGCCGAACGGGCCACCGGGCAGCTCCTCGACGACGACCTCGTGCAGCGGCACCGACGACAGCCCGGCGGCCGGCCCGGCGAGCCGGTCCAGCTGTTCGCGCAGCACCGCGGTCTTCAGGTCGCGCTGGGCCGGCGGTGCCGCGTGCTGGAAGTCGCAGCCGCCGCAGCCGCCGGGACCGGCCCACGGGCACGCTGGTTCCACCCGGTCCGGGGAGGGATCCAGCACGGCGACCGTGTCGGCCCGGCAGAACGCACCGCCCGGGTCCTCGGTCACCACCGCGCGGACCCGCTCCCCCGGCAGCGCGTGCCGGACGAACACGACCCGGCCGTCGCCGTCGACACCCGGGGTGCCGTCCTCGGCGGCCCTGGCCACGAAGTGCCCGCCGTGCGCGACCGGGCCGACCAGCAGCTCCAGCATCCGGTCGGTCCAGTCGGTCACCGGCGTGTCTCCTTCGTGCGGGCGCTGCCCGTCGTCGTACGTGTGTCCTCGCCCGGTCCGGCGGTGCCGTCCGGGTAGCCGCGCCGGGACGCGCCCGGCGCCTGCAGCGGCGACAGCGCCCTGGCCCGCGACGACGACGGCAGCTGCCACGGCACGCTCGTCACCATCACCCCCGGCTGGAACAGCAGCCGCGTCTTGAGCCGCAGTGCGCTCTGATTGTGCAGCACCTGCTCCCACCAGTGCCCGACGACGTACTCCGGGATGTAGACGGTGACGACGTTGCGCGGCGAGTCGGTGCGGATCCGCTTCACGTAGTCCAGCACGGGCCGGGTGATCTCCCGGTAGGGGGACTCCACCACCTTGAGCGGGACCGGGACCCCGCGCCGGTGCCACTGGTCGACCAGCTTCTTGGTCTCGGCGTCGTCGACGTTGACGGTGACGGCCTCCAGGATGTCCGGCCGGGTGGCGCGGGCGTAGGCGAGCGCCCGCAGCGTCGGCTTGTGCAGGGTGGACACCAGGACGACGGCGTGGTTGCGCGACGGCAGCACGTCGTCGGTCTCGTCGGCCACCAGCGCGGCGGAAACCCGGTCGTAGTGCAGCTGGATGCCGCGCATGAGCACGAAGAAGCCGGCCATGGCGACGATCGCGATCCAGGCGCCGAGGGTGAACTTGGTGAGCAGTACGGTGATCAGGACCAGGCCGGTCATGCAGGCCCCGAACCCGTTGATCGCCTGGCTGCGCCGGATCCGGCGGCGCCGCGCCTGCTCGGGGCCCAGCTCCAGCTCCCGGTTCCAGTGCCGGACCATCCCGGCCTGGGACAGCGTGAAGGACACGAACACGCCGACGGTGTAGAGCGGGATCAGCCGGGTCACCTCGGCCTGGAAGCCGACCACCAGCAGGATCGCGAACAGCGCCAGCACGACGATGCCGTTGGAGAACGCCAGCCGGTCGCCCCGGGTGTGCAGCTGGCGGGGCAGGTAGCGGTCCTGGGACAGGATCGAGCCGAGCACCGGGAAGCCGTTGAAGGCGGTGTTCGCGGCCAGCACCAGGATCAGCGCGGTCATCACGATCACGAACAGGTAGCCCGGCGGGAAGTTGTCGAACACGGCGTCGGCCAGCTGTGCGATCAGCGTCTGCTGGCGGTAGCCCTCCGGGGCGTCCGGGAACTGCCGCGCCGGGTCCTCCGCGATCTGCACGTGGGTCAGCTGGGCGAGTGCGATCAGGCCCATGAACAGCGACACCGACATCACGCCGAGCAGCAGCAGCGTGGTCGCCGCATTGCGCGACTTGGGCTTGCGGAACGCGGGCACCCCGTTGGAGATGGCCTCGACACCGGTCAGCGCGGCCGCGCCCTGGGTGAACGACCGCAGCACCAGCAGCACCAGCGCCAGACCGGTGAAGGCGTCGCCCTCGGCGACCAGGTCGAGATCGGCGCTCGCGGCCCGGACGTCGTCGCCGAGGATCAGGATCCGGGTCAGCCCCCAGATGATCATCGTGCCGACGCCGAACACGAACGCGTACACCGGCACCGAGAACGCGGCCCCGGACTCCCGGATCCCGCGCAGGTTGATCGCGGTGAGCACGGCGATCGCGGACACCGCGAACAGCACCTTGTGCTCGGCGACGTAGGGCACCAGCGCGCCGATGTTCGCCGCCGCCGC
This sequence comes from Pseudonocardia sp. DxW, assembly GCF_058448985.1. Taxonomy (NCBI): domain Bacteria; kingdom Bacillati; phylum Actinomycetota; class Actinomycetes; order Pseudonocardiales; family Pseudonocardiaceae; genus Pseudonocardia; species Pseudonocardia sp. DxW. The sequence continues at coordinate 341,472 of NZ_JBZFLK010000002.1, forward strand.
GGAGATCGACACCGCGACGGTGAGCGTGTAGTCGACCAGCAGCGCGCTGGCGACGGTGAGCCCGGCGTTGCGGCCCAGGTTGACCGTGGCGACCTCGTAGTCGCCGCCGCCGGACGGGTAGGCGTGCACGTTCTGCCGGTAGCTAGCCACCACTGTCAGCAGGACGACGACGACCGCCAGCCCGATCCACGGCGACATCACGTACGACGCGACGCCGGCCACCGACAGCGTCAGGAAGATCTCCTCGGGGGCGTAGGCCACCGACGACGTCGCGTCCGAGGCGAACACCGGGAGCGCGATCCGCTTGGGGAGGAGAGTGCTGGTCAGACGGTCGCTGCGCTGCGGTCGGCCGACGACGAGCCGTTTCAGGGCGACGACGAGCGTGGACACGAGCGCAGCCTATGCCTCGTGCACCACGGCGACGCGATAACGTGCGCCCCGTCGTGACCCGGTGCTGCACAGACGGAACGAATCGCACATCCCGGGCTGTTGCCCGCCGGAAGGACCCAGCTCGCCATGCACGTCGTGATCATGGGATGCGGACGCGTCGGCTCGTCCCTCGCCTCCGGGCTGGAGCGGCTCGGACACGAGGTCGCGGTGATCGACCGGGACCCGCAGGCGTTCCGCAGGCTCGGCCCGGACTTCCGGGGCCGGCAGGTGGTCGGGTTCGGCTTCCACCGCAGCGTGCTCGACGAGGCCGGGCTGGACTCGGCGGATGCCTTCGCCGCCGTCTCCTCCGGGGACAACTCGAACATCATCGCGGCCCGGGTGGCCCGGGAGAGCTACGGCGTGGAGAAGGTCGTCGCCCGGATCTACGACGCGAAGCGGGCCGCGGTGTACGAGCGCCTCGGCATCCCGACCGTCGCCACCGTGCCGTGGACGACCGACCGGCTGCTGCGGATGCTGCTGCCCGACGGCGTCGCCACCGCCTGGCGGGAGCCGACCGGCACGGTCGCGGTGCTGCCGCTGCCGCTGCACGAGGACTGGGTCGGCCGGTCGGTGCGCGACCTGGAGGAGACGACCGCGTCGCGGGTGGCGTTCATCGTCCGGTTCGGCAGCGGGGTGCTCCCGACCGCGACGACCATCGTGCAGGCCGAGGACACGGTGTACGTGGCCGCGGTGTCGGGCACGGTCAGCGACGTGACGGCGGCCGCCTCGGCGCCGCCGGAGGAGGACTGATGCGGGTCGCGGTCGCCGGGGCGGGCGCCGTCGGGCGTTCCATCGCGCTGGAGCTCGTCGAGTCCGGGCACCGGGTGATGCTGATCGAGCGCGAGCTCACCCAGATCGACCCGGCCGCCGTCCCGGACGCCGAGTGGGTGCACGCCGACGCCTGCGAGCTGGCCTCGCTGGAGGACGCCGGCGTCGAGGGGTGCGACGTGGTCATCGCGGCGACCGGCGACGACAAGGTCAATCTCGTGGTGTCGCTGCTGGCGAAGACCGAGTTCGGCGTGCGCCGGGTCGTGGCCCGGGTGAACGACCCGCGCAACGAGTGGCTGTTCGGCGAGAACTGGGGGGTCGACGTCGCCGTGTCCACCCCGCGGCTGCTGGCGGCGCTGGTCGAGGAGGCCGTCGCCGTCGGCGACCTGGTGCGGCTGCTGACGTTGCGCCAGGGCCAGGCGAACCTGGTCGAGGTGACGCTGCCCGAGGACACGCCGCTGGCCGGCCGCCCGGTGCGCTCGGTGACGCTGCCGCCGGACTCGGCGCTGGTGACGATCCTGCGTGGCGGCCGGGTGATCGTGCCGCAGCCCGACGACGCCCTGGAGCCGGGTGACGAGCTGCTGTTCGTCGCGACGACCGCGGTCGAGGACGACATCCGGGAGGCCCTGGCCCGGCCGTGAACCCCGGTCGTGGGCCCAGCCGTCAGACGCGGGTGGCGCTCTCCGCCCGCCGCACGATCAGCACGGTCGCCAGCAGCGCGAGGCCCAGCAGCGGATAGCCCATCGCGAGCCGGGCGATGCCCAGCCAGGTCTCGGAGTTGGCGTCGTAGAGCAGTCCCTGCACGACCACCCGGGAGACGAAGACGACCGCGAGCAACCCGGTGGCGATCGTGTACGCGCGTAGCAGGACCGGGTTCTCCCGCCATTCCATGCCGCGCGAGTTGATGCCGTTCCAGATCACCCCGGCGATCGGCCAGCGCACGATCATCGACACGATCGCGGTGAGCGCGAAGAACGAGCTGATGAGCAGGCCGGGCAGGTAGAAGCCACGGGCCTCGCCGGTCTGCCGCGCGACCAGCGCGCAGATGCCGACGCCGAGCAGGCCGGAGACGGCCGGCTGGATCGGGTCGCGGCGGACCAGCCGCCACACCATCACCGCGACGCCGACGGCGAGCGCCGCGTACAGCCCCGGCTGCAGCCCGGCGATCAGGTTGACCAGCACGAACACCGCGACCGGCACCGAGGAGGCGACGATCCCGGAGAGGCCGCCCATCTGTTCCATCAGGGTCGGCCCGGCCCGCGGGTCCCGCCCGCCGCCGGGCACCGGCGGCCCGACGGGGCCGGTCTGCTCGTCGCCTGCCGGCGGCGGGTCGACCCGCGGGAGCCGGGTGGTCGGGGCCTCGTGGTGGTCGCTCACGGATTCCGATCGTTCGTCGCGGCCCGGTGGGAACCGGGCCGGGGCGGGCTACTGCTGGGGCTGGCAGATCTCGTAGTACGGGTTGTACAGCACCTTCTGCCCGTCACGGACGGAGATCCGCCCGCGCACGCGCATCGTGCGGCCCGCCTCGATGCCGGGGATGCGCCGGCGGCCCATCCAGACCAGGGTGACGCCGTCGGTGCCGTCGAACAGCTCGGCCTTCAGCGTGGCGTCGGCGCTCTGCGGGCAGAGCTCGACGCTGCGGATCCGGCCGAGCATCGTGACCTCCTCGCCGCAGGTGCAGTCGCGGGCCGGCCGTGCACCGGTCTCCTCGACGTCCTCGGCCAGGTCCCGGGCGTCGAGCTCGTCGACGTCGCTGGTGAGTGTGCGGAGCATCCGGCGGAACGCCCCGCCGTCCGTGCTGCCCATGTCTCTCCTCGCCCCGCGTGGCCCGTGTTCCGCACATCGTGTGGCGACCCGCCGGGCCGTGGTGTCGCGCATCAAGGGTAACGCGCGCGGGCCCCGGTTTGTGCCCGCGCAACGGCAGCTCACAGCGGGTGGCCGGGCGCGACCACCGGTCGCCCGCCGGCGCCCGGTGGTCGCTGCCGGGCGGACCGGCGGACCGGGCCGGTGGTGCGCCCGCCGTTCAGTCCCGCCGGTGCTTCCCGAGGTCGCGGGGATCGGTGCCGTTGCTGCGCCGACCGGACGACCACTGCCCGGTCACACCGGAGACGCCCGCCGCGCGGCCGGCCTCTCCGACCGGTTCGTCCGGGTCGTCCCCCGGGTCGCCCGCGGTGCCGCGGGAGGACGCCACGGCGCGGCTCGCACGGTAGTCGGCGAGGCCGGTGACGCCGTTCGGGCGCCGGACCGGCTCGTCCTCGTACGGGGCGGGCCCGGCACCGTCCGGGCGCCCGGCCGACGCACTGCGCAGCAGGTCCTGCAGGGCGCTGCGGGCCTCGTCGGCCGAGGTCGGGCCGCCGTCGCGGTAGCGGTCGGCGGCCGACGGTGCCCGGAACAGGTCGTCTCCCCCGGGCCCGGGATCCACGGTGGGTCGGTCGGCGGACTCGCCGGGGTGGATGCCGTTGACCCGGCCGTCCCGGTCGTAGCCGCCGGGCCGGGCGCCGTGCTCGGCTGCGTAGCCGCCGGACTCGGCGCCGTAGTGGCCGCCGGACTCGGCTCCGTAGCCGTCGGACCCGTAGCCGCCGGACCCGTAGCCGCCGGACCCGTAGCCGCCGGACCCGCGGCTGCCGGGCTCGGCCCCGCCTGACTCGTGACCGCCGGACCCGGCACTCCCGCCCGGATAGCCGCCGGTGTCGTAGCCGCCGGTCCGGTGGTCCCCGTTCACCCGGCCACCGGACCGCCGCTCCGTGGACCGGGCAGCTTCGTCCCGGTGCGGCGCGTTCCCGTTCGATCGCGCCCGGGCGGTGGTCCCGTACCGGGTCTCCCCCGGCTCTCTCAGACCAGATCCGGACCGCTCGTCCCCGGACGTCGCGCTGGGCGCGGTCCCGGACCGGCGGCGACCGGTCCCGGCGTCCAGCGCGGCCGAGGCCAGGATGTCGGCGACCGACATCCCGCCGCCGGTGCCCTCGCCGTGTCGCCCGGAGCGGCGGGTCGCGGCGATCTCCGCCGACATCCAGCCCTCGTCGGCGCCACCTGCCGGATCGCCGTCCCGGCGACGGCCGGTCGTGCGTTCCGGCCGGTCCGCGGCATCCGGACGTTCGTGTCGTTCGCGGCGCGGCAGCGCGGGCGGCGGTTCGGGGGTCCGGTCGAGCGTCGCCTCCATCAGCGGGACGTCGGACAGGGGGATGTCCTCGATCGCCAGCGCGGGACGCGGGCCGTTCCCGGGCCGGCCGTTCCCGGGCCGGCCGTTCCCGGCCCGGTCGGTCCCCGGCCGTTCGGTCCCGGCCCGGTCGTCGGGCTCGGTGCCGTCGCGACCGGCGAGCAGCTCGGCTGCCTCGACCCGGTCCCCAGGGTCGCGGTCCTCGGACCGGCGACGCCGGGTTCGCCGACCGGCGTCCGGGTCGGCGGCCGGTGGGATGTCCGACGCACCCGCGCCGAAGGGCGGTGTGTCGTCCCCCGACCGGCCGGGGCGACCGGCGCCGTCACCGAGGTCGGCGTGCTCGGCCCGGTCGCTCCGGTCGGCCAGATCGCCCCGGTCGGCCCAGTCGCTCCGATCGGCGCGTTCGCTCCGGTCGGCCCAGTCGCTCCGATCGGCCCAGTCGCTCCGATCGGCGCGTTCGCTCCGGTCGGCCCGGTCACTCCGGTCGGCGCGTTCGCTCCGCTCGGCCCGGTCACTCCGGTCGGCCCGGTCAGCGCGGTCGCTCCGGTCCGCGCGCCGGTTGCGGTCGGCGCGCTCGCTGCGGGCCTGCTCCTCCCGGGCGGCCTCCGCCTCGGCCAGCAGGTCCGCCACCGACAGCGAGGTCACCGCCGGGTCGCGGCGGACCGGAGGCTCCGGCGCCGGCTCCGGCGCCCGGTCACGCAGTGACGGCTCCGGGGTGCGAACCGGCTCCGCAGCACGCGCGGGCTCACGAACCGGCTCCGCGACGCGAGCGGACTCCCGGGCCGATTCCGCGGCGCGAACCGGCTCACGGGCCGATTCCGCGGCGCGAGCGGACTCCCGGGCCGGTTCCGGGGCGTGCGCCGGGCGCGGCGCGTGGATCGGCCCCCGGGGGGCCTCGGCCGCGGAGGCGGGCACCCGGCCGGCCCCGGTCGCCGGACCGGTCCGCCGGCGCGGCGGGGCGGCCTGCTCGCGGTCGTCGCGCACCGGGGCGCCGCGGGCCGGCTCCGCCGACCGGGTGCGCCGGTCGGGCCTGCCGTAGCGGCCGGTCGCCGGCTGGGCGAGGGCGTCCGGCTCGTCGAGGTCCTGGGGACCTGCGGCGATCGTGGTGCGCTCGGCGGGTGCCTCCGGCGGGATCGGCCGGGCGAGGGCCGTCCGCTCGGCGGCGGTCTCGTCGGGGACCGCCGAGGCCGCGGCGGGACGCCGGCCCACCATCGGCAGGGCCCGGGTCTCCGACTCCGGTGCGGGACCGTCGGGGCGCCGCAGCGGCGCGGACACCGGCCCGCCGGCCGGGCCGCGACGGGCCGCGGCGGGCGCGGGGCGCGCGTCCTCGCGCTGCGGGGCGGCGCCCGGCCGCGGCGTCGCACCGGTGTCCGGGCGCGGCGTCGCACCGGTCGCGGGTGCCTTCGTGGCCCCCGACTCCCCGGCGGGCCGGGGCACCGACACCGTGATGCTCGGCTTCTGCGGCGCGACGTCGGGCTGCTCCTCGCGCATGTGCTCGGGCAGCTCGAGCGGCAGCACCGTCCGCGGCGGGTACGGCGACTTCCCGCGCACGACGATGATCCCGCGCAGCACCCGGCGGAGCTCGACGTCCAGCGCCTCGACGGTCTCCAGCGCCGCCGTCGCGACGCCGTAGACCATCCAGCGCGGCCCGTCGCAGCCGACGAACACCGACGCGGCGTTCTCGGTGCGGGCGTGCAGCTCGCGACCCCAGTCGCCGCGCGTGGTGCGGATCCGCGCGCCGCCGTTGCGCAGCGACTGCTCGATCTCGGCCGACAGGTCGGCCCACAACCCCGACGAGCGGGGTGCGGCGAGCGCGCTGACCGCGATCCGGCCCTCGGGCAGCAGCAGGTGGACGGCCTGCGGGCGCTCGGCGCCCGCCGGTTCGAGCTTCAGCTCGGCGCCGTAGGGCACCGGGACGTGGATCGCCCCGAGATCGACGCGGGCGAGCGCGTCGGTCATCGACGGGTCGAGCTCCTCGACGTCGGCCGGGCCGAGCGGGCGGCCGCCGCTGCCGGGCGGCGGCACCGACAGCGGGGCGTCGCCGACGCCGTACTCGTCGTCGTCGTACTGGTCGTCGCCGTACTGATCGTCGTCGTACTGGTCGTCGCCGTACTGGTCGTCGCCGTACTGGTCGGCCTCGTCCCGCTCGTCGTACCCGTCGTCACCGTCGTCGCGGTACGCCGCGGCGCCGGATCCGGCGCGGCCCCACCCGGGATCGTCGGGGTCGCCGCCGTCGAAGCCCTGCGGGGTGCGGTCGCGGGCGTAGGCCGGCTCGTCGCCCTCGCTGCGGTGGCTGAGCAGCGGGGGCTCGGACCGGTCCCAGCGGCCGTCCGGAGCGACCCGCTCGTCGCGCTCCTCGGGGGTGGCGCTGCGGAACCGGCCGGAGGCGTCGCGGCGGACCTGCGGGACCGCCGCGGTGGCCGAGGCGCCGTCCGGCGCCGGGGGCCTGCGCCCCGTGCCGTTGCGGTCCGTGCCGTTGCGGCCCCCGCCGTTGCGGCCGGCGCCGTCGGTCGCCCGGGGCTGCCCGCCGGGACCGGCGGCCCCGCGCGGGCCGCCGGGGCCCCGCCCGGGGACGTCACCCGGCGCACCGTTCCGACCGGCCGGCCCACCGGCACCGTCGGCCGGCCCGGCTGCACGTCCGGACGGCCGCGCGGCACGGCCGTCCGGCCCAGCTGCACGCCCGTCCGGCCCAGCTGCACGCCCGTTGGGCCCGCCGACCGGCCCGCCCGCCCGGCCGGCCGGCCCGGCCGGACGACCGGTGCGGGCGGCGTCGGCTCCCGCGTAGTGGTCGGCGTAGTCGTCGTAGGGCGCGACGTCGGAGTCGTCGCCGTAGCCCGGGTAGCCGGGGTAGGTCCCGGTCCCGGTGTCCTCGACCCCGTGCTCGGGCTGGATGTCGAACATCCGCCCCCGTGTACGTCCGGGCATCAGTGGGTGCCTCCAGCGGGTCCGAGCGCGGCAGTGCCTCCGGTGGAGCCGTGGCCCGCGACGCCACGCGCGGACTCCGGCAGGGCCGGGACCTCGACGAACCGTGCGGTCTCGATCCGCTGCACGACGAGCTGCGCGATCCGGTCGCCCCGGCGCAGCGTGACCGGCTCGGCCGGGTCGAGGTTGACCAGGCAGACCTTGATCTCGCCGCGGTAGCCGGCGTCGACGGTGCCGGGCGCGTTGACGATCGACAGCCCGCACCGGGCCGCCAGCCCGGACCGGGGGTGCACGAACCCGGCGAAGCCCGCGGGCAGTGCGATCGCGACGCCGGTGCCGACCAGCGCGCGTTCGCCGGGCGCGAGCACCAGGTCCTCGGTGGTCACCAGGTCGGCCCCGGCGTCCCCCGGCCGCGCATAGGCGGGTGGCGGGACGTCGGGGTCGAGCCGGGTCAGCAACACGTCGACAGACGGTGCGACCAGCGGCTCGTCCGGGGGAGCGGGCGCGGAACCGGGCACGGCGGGCGACGCTACCCTGGGAACCGTGAGCGATCGGCTTCCGGAGAGCGACTCTGCGACGTCCGGCCCCACTGCGTTCGACGAGCGGTTGTCCGTCCCGGTGTGGTGGTACCTGCTGGCGTTGGGTCTCGGCAGCCTCATGGGCGCCCAGATCCACATGGGCTATCCGGGCCTGCGGGCCTGGATCGGCTACGCCACGATGATCCCGCTGTGCATCGGCGTCCTGTGGTGGATGGGGCGCAGCCGCACCACGGTGCGTGACGGCAGGCTCGTGTCGAACGGGCGGGAGCTGCTGCTGTCGCAGGTCGGCGTCACCGACACGGTGCAACCGAAGGACAAGCAGCAGGCGATGGGTCCGGACCTCGATCCGACGGCCTACGTCCTGCACCGGGCCTGGGTCGGCCCGCTGGTGCGGGTGGAGGTCACCGATCCGGCCGTCGACGAGCCGTACTGGGTGCTGAGCACCCGCCGCCCGGAGGAGCTGCGGTCGGCGATCGCGGCGCAGGCACCGCATCCGCAGGCCCCCTGACGGATCCCGGTACCGGCCCCGCAGACGCGGACGGGCCCCGGCGGAGTTCCGCCGGGGCCCGTCCGATGTCGGTGGAAGGTCAGGCCGCGCAGTCGCGGCAGAGGAACTGCCCGCCCGAGGAGCTGGCCAGCCGGCTGCGGTGGTGCACCAGGAAGCAGCTGGCACAGGTGAACTCGTCCGCCTGCTTGGGCAGCACGTTCACCGTCAGCTCCTCGCCGGACAGATCCGCGCCCGGGAGCTCGTAGCTCTCCGCGGTGTCGGTCTCCTCGACGTCGACGACCGCGGACTGCGCCTCGTTGCGGCGCTGCTTGAGCTCGTCGAGCGAGTCCTCGGCCATCTCATCGGCCTCGTTGCGACGCGGAGCGTCGTAGTCGGTCGCCATGGGTCTCACCCTTGCCATTCACGTCGTGCTGCCCACTCCGGCCCGGTGAGCAGCAGGTCCTTCGCCTTGGTTCAGTCGTCGCGTGCCGCAGGGGAACGTCGCGGCGAGCAGGTTTGTGCCCGGCAGCGGTAGTGACGCCGGTCTCACTCCGCCGACGGTTCGGCAGTGATCGACTCGAGTCCGTCCGGAGGAACCGGTCCGCCACCGGCGGGCGGCAGGGTAGCCCAGCGCCCGGCGGGCGTCGCGAGGGGTGTCCCACCGGCGACCGCGAGAGTACGCCGCCGGCCACGCCAGGGTGTCGTGGCGGCCGCCCCGCCGTCGTCGCGACTAGGGTCGGTCGGCGTGACGACGAGTGCCCGCACGCCCACCCCCGGTGCCGATCCCGCCGCGGTCGGCGGGTGGCTCGCCACCGTCCTCGACGACGAGCGGTGGACCACCGCGCGGCTGGCGCCGATCGGTGCGGGCCGCTCGAACCTCACCTACCGGGTCGACTCCCCCGCCGGGTCCGTGGTGCTGCGCCGCCCGCCGGTCGGCGACGTCGCCGCCACGGCCCACGACATGGGCCGCGAGCAGCGGGTCATCGCCGCGCTCGCCGGCACCGCGGTGCCGGTGCCCGCGGTGCTCGCCACCTACCCCGGCCCGGACGACGCGGCCGGGCACGACGGCCCGGCCGGGCCGACCGACGCGCCGTGCTTCGTGATGGAGCTCGTCGACGGCGTCGTGCCGCTGGCCGACCTGCCGGACGGCTGGGCGACGACCGGGGACGACCGGCGGCGGATCGGGGAGACCCTGGTCGACGTCTTGGCCGCCCTGCACGCCGTCGACCCGGCGGAGGTCGGGCTGGCCGACTTCGGCCGCCCCGAGGGCTTCATGGAGCGCCAGATCCGGCGTTGGGGCAAGCAGTGGGCGGCCGCCCGTGACGGCGCCGACCCGATCCCGGTCGACGAGGCGGTGGAGACCGATCTCACCCGGCTCGCCGAGCGGCTCGCCGCCGACGTCCCCGCCACCCAGCGGCACACGATCGTGCACGGCGACTACCGGCTGGACAACTGCGTGTTCGACGCCGCCGATCCGGGCCGGATCCGGGCCGTCCTGGACTGGGAGATGTCGACCCTCGGCGATCCGCTCGCCGACGTGGGCCTGCTGCTCGTCTACTGGAAGCAGGCCGGCGACACCGGGATCTGGGCGGACGCCCAGCCGCTGCCCGGGCCGACCACCCTGCCCGGCTTCCCGACCCGCCGGGAGCTGGTCGACGGCTACGCCGCCCGGACCGGCCTCGATCCCGCGCCGCTGCCCTGGTACGTCGCGTTCGGCGCGTTCAAGCTGGCCGTGGTGCTCGCCGGGATCCTGGCCCGGGTCCGCGCCGGGTCGGTGCCCGCGCAGATGGCCGACGGGCTGGACGGCTCGGTCGGGCCGCTCGTCGCGCTCGGCCATCACGTGCTGGACGGGGGCGGGTTCTGATGTTCCCGGACACGTCCCGCCACGAGCGGCCCTACGAGCGCCGGCGCAGCAGGCCGATCATCCTCACCGCCGCGGCGCTGGCCGTGCTCGCCGTCGCCACCTGGACGGTGGTGCTCGGCACCGCGTCGGACGGGCCGTCGTCGACCGACTGCCCGGCCCCCGCCGCCGGCGCGCTGCCCGGCACCGAGCTGGACCGCAGCGAGCTGGCCGGGGTCTCCCCCGCCGCCCCGCGCGACGTCCGGTTCCAGGTGCTCAACGCCGGCGGACAGCGCGGCCAGGCGAACCTGGTCTCCGCGCAGCTCAAGGACCTGGAGTTCGGCGAGGCGACCGCGCCGGGCAACGACCCGGCGTTCCCGGACGGCGACCTGGGCTGCATCGGGCAGATGCGGTTCGGCGCGGACGGCGAGCCGGCCGCGGCCACCCTGGCGCTCGCCCTGCCGTGCGTCGAGCTGATCCGCGACGACCGCCCGGGCGCCGTCGTCGACGTCGTGGTCGGCACCGCCTTCACCGACGTCGCACCCGGCCGCGCCGCCCGCGACGTGCTGGACCAGCTGTCGTCGCCGGGGGTCGAGGGCGGCCCGCGGGCCGACGAGGGGCTGCTGGCCCAGGCCCGCGACGGGGTCTGCTGACCGCCGGGACTCAGACCTGCGCGGCGCCGCTGCGGCGGGCCAGCCCGGCCAGCTCGTGGGCGATCCCCGGGGCGGCGGCCAGGGTGACGTCGTCGCCCAGTCCCCCGATCGTCCCGCCCGCGTCGGCCGGGTCGGACATGCCCGGCGGGACGGCGATGTGCAGCACCGCGCCCGCCTCGCGGGCGATCAGCGCGCCGGCCGCCCAGTCCCACCAGTTGCAGCCGTGCTCGAGGTAGCCGTCCAGCCAGCCGGCCGCGACCGCGCACAGGTCGAGCGCCGCCGCGCCGGCCCGGCGCACGTCGCGCACCTCGGGCAGCATCGCGGCGACCATCCGCGCCTGGCGGGCGCGGCGCTCGGCCCGGTAGGCGAAGCCGGTGCCGATCAGCGCCTGGCCGATCTCGGTGGTCGCCGCCACCGCCAGCGGCCGCCCGTCGCAGGTCGCGCCGAGCCCCCGGCCGGCCGACCAGAGCCGTCCCGCGGCGGGCTCGGCGACCGCGCCCGCGACGGTCGCACCGCCGTCGACCGCGGCGATCGAGATCGCGTACCAGGGCAATCCGTACAGGTAGTTGACGGTGCCGTCGATCGGGTCGACCACCCAGCGGGCGGTGGCCGCGTCACCCGCGCCCTCCTCCCCGTACACCGGCTCGCCCGGGCGCAGCTGCGCCAGCCGGTCCCGGACGAACCGCTCCACCGAGGCGTCGGACGCGGTCACGACGTCGGTCGGGGACGACTTGGTGGACACCGCACCGGCTGCCCCGGCACCGCTCGCGTCCCGCGGGGCGGGCAGGCCGCGCAGGTGCTCAGCGGCCTCCGCCGCGACCTGCTCGGCGACGGCGCGGAGGGTGGCGGGATCGCTGGTCTCGTGCGGGCTCACGGCCCCATCCGACCACGCGCGGGACCACCCGGACGCGCGGGGCGGCGTGAGGTGCGTCCCGTCCCGCGGTGCGCAGTTACAATGGAACGCGCACCCCGTCTCCGGGACGCGCGGCGACCACCATCGACGCCGGCGACCGAGGCGGTGCCAGGACAGAACATTCCGACCGATCCGTGATCCCGCCGCCCGGCGGACATCCCGGCGATCCGGTCGCGTAACGACTCCAGCGCACGTAGCGAGAGGGCCCAGGTGGCAGCCGCAGACTCCGCAGCACGCAGCGACTCGACCGTCGAACCGACGTCGGGTCCCGCATCCCGCAGCCGCCGTACGTCCGGTGCGGCCGCGTCCACCACCACGGCGAACAGCACCGTCAAGAAGGCGGCCACGCGTACCCGCAAGACCGCGGCTCCGAAGACCGGTCCGAAGAAGGCGGCCCCGAAGAAGGGGACCGACCCGGCGACGGACGGCGAGGGCGTCGAGCTCGACGAGGCCGCGGTCGACCTCGAGGACGGCGAGATCGAGGCCGAGGACATCGAGGCCGACATCGCCGAGGCGGCGGCCGACGAGACCGACACCGCCGACGAGCCGGACGAGGACGACGACTCCGACGACGAGACCAACACCGGCAAGAACCGGGTGGCGCCGACCACCCGGGCGTCGCAGCAGAAGTCGGCCGACTTCGTCTGGGACGAGGAGGAGTCCGAGGCGCTGCGCCAGGCGCGCAAGGACGCGGAGCTCACCGCCTCCGCCGACTCCGTCCGGGCCTACCTCAAGCAGATCGGCAAGGTGGCGCTGCTCAACGCCGAGGAGGAGGTCGAGCTCGCCAAGCGGATCGAGGCCGGCCTCTACGGCGCGGAGCGGATCCGCAAGCTGTTCGAGTCGAACGAGAAGCTCTCCCCGCAGATGCGGCGCGACCTGCGCTGGATCGTCCGGGACGGCGAGCGCGCCAAGAACCACCTGCTCGAGGCCAACCTGCGACTGGTGGTGTCGCTGGCCAAGCGCTACACCGGCCGCGGCATGGCGTTCCTGGACCTGATCCAGGAGGGCAACCTGGGCCTGATCCGTGCGGTCGAGAAGTTCGACTACACCAAGGGCTACAAGTTCTCGACGTACGCGACGTGGTGGATCCGGCAGGCCATCACCCGCGCGATGGCCGACCAGGCCCGCACCATCCGCATCCCGGTGCACATGGTGGAGGTCATCAACAAGCTCGGCCGCATACAGCGTGAGCTGCTCCAGGATCTCGGGCGCGAGCCCACTCCCGAGGAGCTCGCCAAGGAGATGGACATCACCCCGGAGAAGGTGCTGGAGATCCAGCAGTACGCCCGGGAGCCCATCTCGCTGGACCAGACCATCGGTGACGAGGGCGACTCGCAGCTCGGTGACTTCATCGAGGACTCCGAGGCCGTGGTGGCCGTGGACGCGGTCTCCTTCACCCTGCTGCAGGACCAGCTCCAGTCGGTGCTCGCGACGCTGTCCGAGCGCGAGGCGGGTGTGGTCCGGCTGCGGTTCGGCCTGACCGACGGTCAGCCGCGCACGCTCGACGAGATCGGCCAGGTCTACGGCGTGACCCGCGAGCGGATCCGCCAGATCGAGTCGAAGACGATGTCGAAGCTGCGCCACCCGTCGCGGTCCCAGGTGCTGCGGGACTACCTGGACTGATCCGACGACTCCGGTCGACGAGTGCCCCGGTCGCGATGCGACCGGGGCACTCGTGTGTGTCGGGTCCTCGGGGCACAGTGCTGACTAGGCTGCGGGCAGGCAGCTACGGCGGGAGAGGGGTCGGGACGGCTCGTGCGGATCTTGCATCTGACGTTGCGCAACTGGCGGACGTTCAAGAATCTCGACATCCCGGTCGGCCCGCGGCTGATCGTGATCGGGTCCAACGCCTCCGGCAAGTCCAACCTCCTCGACTCGATCCGGTTCCTGCGTGATCTGGCCGCCCCCGGCGGGGGGCTGCAGGACGCCGTCCGGACACGTGGTGGGCTCAGCCGGCTGCGCTGCCTGTTCGCCCGCAACAATCACCACGGCTGGGTCGGCGTGAGCGCCGTCATCGGCGGCGACGACGACGGCGAACCCTGGACGTACTCGGTGTCCTTCCGGAGCGAGCCGCGTGGGCTGCACCGTGCCGTCGTCGCGCAGGAGATCGTCAAGCACGGCGACCGTGTGGTCCTGAACAGGCCGGACACCGAGGACGACGCCGATCCCGAACGTCTGACGCAGACCGCGCTGGAGCAGATCTCGGCGAACAAGGAGTTCCGGACGGTCGCGGACTTCTTCGCCGAGACCCGCTACCTCCATCTCGTGCCACAGGTCATCCGCGACGCCAGTCGCTCCGGCGACGCGAACGACGATCCGTTCGGGGGCGACTTCATCGCACGGATGAACAAGGTCGCCCCGAGGACCCGCGACGCGTGGCTCCGCCAGATCACGGCCGCTCTCCAGCTGGCGGTACCCCAGTTCTCGTCGTTGGAGGTCACGGTCGACTCCACCGGCCGGCCACATCTGGAGACCCGCTACACGAACTGGCGCACGACCGGTGCGCGTCAGGACGAACGCGATCTCAGCGACGGCACCCTCCGACTCATCGGTGTGTTGTGGTCGCTGGTCGAGGTCGGCCGCAAGGGCGCCCCGATCCTGCTGGAGGAGCCGGAGCTGTCGCTGCACCCTGCGGTCATCCGGATGCTCCCGACCGTGCTGGCGCGGGCCCAGCGGAGCACCTCGGCCCAGATCCTGCTCACCACGCACAGCCCGGAGTTGTTGCAGGACGAGGGGATCCGTCCGGACGAGGTGCTGATCCTGACGCCCACCGCCGACGGGACCGAGGGACTCGTCCTCTCCGACGACGAACGGTCCGTCACGCTGGTCGACGAGGGGATGTCGGTCGCTGAGGTGGCGCTCCCGCTGACCGAGCCGCCCGGTGTCGCCGGGCTCGCGCAGGTTTCCCTGGGCCGGCGGTGATCGGGCTGGTCGTCGAGGGTGTCACCGACCTGGCGGTCGCGGAGACGATCCTGCGTTCCCGTGATCTCGACGTCGACCCCCGGCGAGTGGTCGTGACCGGCGGCAAGGGCCGTTTCGACGCACGCATCCAGGTCTACAACCGGGCAGCCCTACACGGAGCGTGGTTCGCACTGCGCGATCTGGACCGCGAGGCAGGCGGCTGCCCGGTCAGGCTCCGTGAGCGTCTACTCGCGCGCGAGCGCCAGTCGGGCAGCCTCGCGTTCCGCATTGTGGTCCGGAGCGTGGACGCGTAGCTGCTCGCCGACCGCGAGGCGTTCGCCGCCTACTACGCGGTGTCCCTCGCACGCGTTCCACCGGATCCGGAAGCACTCGAGCATCCGAAGGATGCGCTCACGACGTGCTGCCGGGCGTCGCGGAGCCGCACCGTGCGGTCCGGAATGGTGCCGCCGCCCGGTGTGGCGTCCGGACCCGGACCGGAGTACGCCTCCCTCGTGGCGGAGTACTGCCGCACCGCATGGCGGCCCGAGGTCGCGGCGGAGCGGGCCCCCAGCCTCCGGCGCACGCTGGACGAGATCGACCGGCTCGTCCGGGCCGGAACCTGGTAGCGCACCCCTGATGTCCGTCCACATCGGACCCCGAAAACCGGCGGCGCCGGCCGCTCCGCAGGGCTAGCGTCGATCACGGACCGGCGCCGGAGATCCCGCGCCCACACGGTCCGGTCCCCGGGGGGTGTCTGGTGCGCGCGCTGACGTGGCGTCGGCTCGGTGGGCCCGCCTCCGCCGTCGCGGTGGGCACCGCCGTGGTCGCGGCGGCGGCGGAGGCGATCGCCGCGACCGTCGTCGGACGGGTCGCCGCGGGCCCGACCGGCACCCTGGTCATGCTGCTCGCCGCGCTGCTGCTGGGTGCGGCCGTGCTGGACACGATCGGGCGCGTGCTGTTCGCCGGGGTCGTCGGCCGCGCCGAGGGCCGGCTGCGGGCCGACCTGCTGGACTCCGCGTTCGCCCAGACCCTCCCCCGGCTCGAGGACCAGGCGGTCGGCGAGCTGCTCGACCGGGTCGACGACGACGCCCGCCAGCTCGCCCAGCTGATCCGCGGGATCGGCTGGGAGACCGGGCGGGCGCTGATCCGCTCGGTGCTGGCCTGGATCGCCGCCGGGCTCGTGTTCTGGCCGGCCTGGATCGCGTTCCCGCTGGTCGCGGCGCTGGTCGTGCTGGTGGTCCGGCCGCTGACACCTCGGCTGGCGCGCTGCAAGGTCGCCGAGGAGACCGCCTGGTCCGATCACTCGGCGCAGCTGGAGGAGGCGATCGCCGGGCAGGACGACGTCCGCACCTCACTCGGGCAGCCGCACGTCGTGCGCGGTTACGCGGCGCGGGCCGCCGCGGTGATCGCGCGGGTGCACGCCACCTGTGTCGCCGCCACCCAGGTCGGGCTGCGCGCCGGGTTCGTCGCGCACGCCCTGCTCGGCGCGGTCGCGCTCGGCGGGGTGTGGCTCGTCGCGGGCGATCCGGGCGGGATCGCCGCGCTGGTCACGTTGTGGATCCTGGTGACCGCCTTCGTCTCCCAGGTGGACGCGGTCGTCGACCGGATGCCCGACATCCAGGCCGGCATCGGCGCGCTGACCCGGGTCCGCTCGCTGCTGCTCGCCGAGCGGGAGCCGGACGGCGGCCTGCCGCTCCCCGACGGCCCGGTCGGCGTGCAGCTGCGCGGCCTCACCGCCGGGTACGACGGCGGGTTCCGGCTCGCCGGGATCGACCTGGACGTCCCCGCCGGGACGACCTGCGCGCTCGTCGGGCGCACCGGATCCGGGAAGTCGACGGTGGCCAAGGTGCTGTCCCGGGCGATCGAGCCGCCGCCCGGGCAGGTCCTGATCGGCGGGCGGGACGTCCGCACGATCGCCCTCGACGACCTGCGCCGCGGGATCGGCGTCGTCACCCAGCGCACCGAGATCCTGGCGACGACGCTGGCCGGGAACATCGCGCTGCTCGATCCCGCGGTGTCCCGGGACGCGGTGCGGGCCGCGGTGTCGGCGCTCGGCCTGGACGGCTGGGTGGACGCGCTGCCCGACGGGCTGGACACCCGGCTGGGCAGCGGCGGGATCACGCTGTCCGCGGGTGAGCAGCAGCTCGTGGCGTTCGCCCGGCTGCTGGTGCGCGACGTCGCCGTCGTCGTGCTGGACGAGGCGACCGCCCGGATGGACCCGCGGACCGAGGAGCGGGTGACCGGCGCGGCGCAGGCGCTGCTGGCCGACCGGACCGGGATCGTCGTCGCGCACCGGCTCTCGACGATCCGGCGGGCCGACACGGTCGCCGTGCTGGATGACGGCCGGCTGGTCGAGCACGGCGACCGGGCGCAGCTGGCCGCCGGGACCGGGCACTACGCCGAGCTGCTCGCCTCCACCGGCGACCTCGACGGGCCGCAGGCCGGCCCGGCCGAACGGTCCGGGCCGGCGGGGGACGGCCTGCCGCACCGGTCGGCCCGCCGCCCGGTGCCCGCAGCCGCGCCGTTCCCGGCCCCGAAGCTGTGGCGGACGACGCTGCGGCTGGCGTTCGTGCACCCGCGCTGGGGGCTCCTCGGCGGGCTCATGTTCACCATCGCCACACTGGCCGGCGCGACAGGCGTCGTCACCGGCTGGTTGTGGGGGCAGGTCGCCGCCGCCCTGCAGGGCGGCGGGACGCCGTGGGGCCCGGCGGTCGTCCTCACCGGGGTGCTGCTGCTGTTCCCGGTGTGGATCGCGGTCGCGTTCCGCACCTACCCGCGCTGGTGGACGGCGACCACCCTGCGGCTGCGGCTGGCGGTGCTGCGCGGCCAGACCATGCAGCACCGCGGCGGCCGCGCGCCGGCCGGCGAGGTGGTGGCGCGCGCCCTCGACTCGGACCGGATGGTGCTCTACGTCGACCGCTGGGTGGACGTCGTGAACTCGGTGATCGTCGTGGTGGTGGCCGGGCTGGTCGCCGGCGACGTCCGGGTGGCCGCGGTGATCGGGGCGTTCCTGCTGCTGTGTGCCGGGATCGCCGCGGTCGGTGCGCCGTTCGCCGGGCGGGCCGGGCGGGCCGCGGCGGACGCCCGCGCGCGGTTCGGCACCTCGCTCGGCTCGGCGCTCGACGCGGCCCGCACCGTGAAGCTGGCCGCCGCCACCGGCGTGGTGGCGCGTCACCTCGGGGAGGTCGACGCCCACCGCGTGCAGGCGACCGTGCGGGAGTACCGGGTCCGGGTGCTGCTGGAGGGCGTCCCGGGTGTGCTGATGCAGTCGGCCGTCGTGCTGACCTGGGCCATGTACCTGACCGGGCGCTGGGACCTCGCGATCGCGCTGCTGGTGTCCACGACGCTGAACGGCGCCGGGTTCCTCGGCCAGGTCTGCGCGGCCGCGGTCACCGAGGCACCGATCGCCCGGCGCTGGCTGCGCGCGATCGCGCCGTTCACCGGGCCCACCGACCCGACCCGGCTCCCGGCAGGCGTCGACATCGTCGCCGGGACGGCGCCGGAGCCGCCGCCGGTGCCGCGCGAGCCGCTGCACCGGCTGACCCTGGAGAAGGTCACCGCGGTGCACGACGACGGCACCGTCGGGGTGGAGGGCGTCGATCTCGACGTCGACGCGGGCGAGCTGGTGCTGGTCACCGGCCAGGTCGGGTCCGGGAAGTCCAGCCTGCTCGCGGGCCTGGCCGGGCTGGTCGGGCACGAGGGCGTCATCCGGTGGAACGGGAACGCGATCGACGATCCGCAGCGGTTCCTGCGGCCCGGTCAGGTCGCGTTCGTGGGCCAGGTGCCGCGGGTGCTGTCCGGCACCTTCGACGACAACATCGCGCTCTCCCACCGGCGGCCGGTCGCCACCGCCGTGGACGACGCCCGGCTGGCCCGCGACGTCACGGCGGCGGGCGGCCCGGACGCCGTCGTCGGGCATCGGGGCATCCGGCTCTCCGGTGGCCAGGTGCAGCGGATCGCGATGGCCAGGGCGCTGGCCACCGGGGCCGAGCTGATCGTCGCCGACGACGTGTCGTCGGCGCTGGACGTCCGCACCGAGATCGAGCTGTGGGCGGCGCTGCGCCGGCGGGGCAGCACCGTCGTCGGGGCCAGCACCAAGCGGGCCGCACTGGCCCGGGCCGATCGGGTGGTCGTGCTGGACCGGGGCCGGGTCGCCGACGAGGGACCGTGGGACGAGCTGTCGGCGCGCTGGTCGCACCTGGCCGGCTGAGGTCCGGGCGTCAGCCGAAGCCGATCCGGGTGCCGTCGGGCGCGACCGCCCACCGGCCGGTCGGGCCCGGGACGGACGGTGCGGTGGTCACGGCGCACACCGTAACCACCGCACCGGGAGCGGCTCAGGCCGAGCGGAGGTGCTGGTCGGCGGCCACCGGCGCGCCGGAGGCGGGCCAGCCGACGCTCGGGTCGTGGCCGCGGAAGTTCGACAGCCACCAGCCCCAGTCCTCGGGGACCAGCGAGAACGGGTCCGGGTGGCCGAGCTCGCGGGCCGCCCAGACCGGCCAGTGCGCGTTGGCGAGCGCGGGTCGGCCCAGCATCACCAGGTCGATCTTCTCGTCCCGGACGGCGCGGTCGGCGTTCTCCGGGATGCCGAGGTTCCAGCTGACCGTCACCGGGATGTCCACCTCGCGGCGGACGCGGGCGCCGCGCTCCACCCAGGCAGAGACGTTCGGGAAGAACGGATCGGTCATGTCGTCGGTGTTGCCGCCGAACGACAGGTCGGCCAGGTCCAGGCCGTGCTCCTTGAGCCAGCCCACCACCTGCACCGACTCGTCGAACGTGACGCCGTCGGGGTGGTAGTCGTCCGAGCCGAGCCGGGCGGTGAGCGGGTACTCCTCCGGCCACACCTCGCGGACCGCGTCCATCGCCTCGAGCAGGAACCGGGCCCGGTTCTCCAGCGATCCGCCGTACCGGTCCTCGCGCCGGTTCGCCAGCGGCGAGTAGAAGCTCGCGGCCAGGTAGCCGTGCGCGAAGTGCATCTCCAGCCACTGGTAGCCGGCGTCGAGCGCACGCCGGGCGGCGTCGGCGTACTGCCGGTGCAGTGTGGCGATCTCGTCGGTGCTGAGCGCGTGCACCGGGAACGGCCGCTTGCCGAAGCCGTACGGCACGTCGGACGGGCCGACGCACTGCCAGCCCTCCGGGTGGTCCGGCGGCAGCTGGCGGCCCAGCTCGTTCGCCACCCACGGCTTGAGCTCGCTGCCGTTGCGGCCGGTGTGCCCGAGCTGGATGCCCGCGACGCCGCCCATGTTCCGGATCATCGCGGTGACCCGGGCGTGGCCCTCGATCTGGTCGTCGTCGTAGATCCCGGCGCAGTGCACCGTCGTGCGGCCCTCCGGCGCGATCGCCACCTGCTCGGGGAACACCAGGCCGAACCCGCCGGCCGCCCGGGCGCCCAGGTACATCAGGTGGAAGTCGTCCATCCGGCCGTCGACCGAGCGGTACATCGTCATCGGCGACATCGCGATGCGATTGCGCAGGGTCACGCCCTTGAGCGTGTAGGGGGTGAACAGGTCGGGCACGGTGGGCTCCTCGCGGTCGGGGGTGCGACCACGATGGCGCCGGTGCGTCACCGGTGGATGTCGCGGCGGATCGATCCCGTGAACAGGACCTCACGATGTGGGCCGGGCCACCGTGAGGTCGATCTTGGCCGGGATCTCAGCCGCAGTGGTTCTCGTGGGCGACGTGCGCGTCGTGCTCCACCTGCAGCGTCGAGTGCTCCAGCCCGAAGCGCTCCCGCAGTGCGTGCGAGGCCCGGTCCAGCACCGATCCGGTACCGCAGTGCAGCTCGATCTCCTCGTCCACCACCAGGTGCGCCGACATCGCCGGGGTCCGGTCGTTGATCGCCCACAGGTGCAGGTCGTGCACGTCCCGGACGCCGGAGACGGCGAGCAGCTCGGTGCGCACCGCGGCCACGTCGATCCCCTTCGGTGCGCCCTCCAGCAGCACGTGCGACGCCTCGCGCAGCAGCCCCACCGCCCGCGGCAGGATCAGCGCGACGATGAACAGCGACGCGACCGTGTCCGCGTACGGCCATCCGGTGGTCATCAGCAGGACCGCGGCGGCGAGCACGCCGACCGAGCCCAGCGCGTCGCCCAGGACGTGCAGCATGGCGCCGCGCATGTTCATGTTGCCGCGGTCGCCGCCGGACAGGACGACCAGCGCCGCGATGTTGCCGAGCAGGCCGAGCGCGCCGATCACCAGCAGCGGCAGGCCCGGGATCTCCACCGGCTCGAAGATCCGCTGGACGCCCTCGACCGCCACCCAGACGACGACCGCGACCAGGGTCAGCGCGTTCAGCGCCGCGACCAGCACCTCGGCCCGGCCCATGCCGTAGGTGCGCCGGTCGGTCGCCGGCCGGGCGGCCAGGACGGACGCGACCAGGGCCGCGAACAGCGCACCGGCGTCGGTGAGCAGGTGGCCGAGATCGGCGAGCAGCGCGAGCGAGCCGGTGAGCACGGCACCGACGGCGCCGAGCACCGCGGTGCACAGCGTGATGGCGAGTGCGATCCCGAGCCGCCGCCGGTCCGCGCCGCCGTGCCCGTGGCCTCCGTGTCCGTGCCCCATGCCCGCAGCTTACTCATGCATGTATTCGCATGTCTAAACGGATGGAGCTCCGGCCGGGGGCCGGCTCCGGGGTGCGCCTCGACCCCCGGCGCTCCTCTCGCACCCCCAGCACCTCGGCGCACCGGGTGGAACGGGTGCGGGCCGGTGCAGGGGGTGCGACGACGCGGCCCGCCGCCGGACGCCGCGGTGAGCGAGGAGTCTGTCCACAGTCTCGTTCCGAAGTGGACGCCGGCGGCGGGTTGTCCACAGTCGGACGGAGTAGTCCCTGGTCAGCAGGGGTGTCGCAGCGCATGGTGGCGGTCATGAGCATCTCACTCCCCGGTCCCAATCCGGTGTGCTGCGGCGCAGCGAGCTCCTCGCCGACGGTCTGAGCTCCGGCGAGATCGAGCGGCTGCGGCGCGCGGGCCGGATCCTGCGACTCCGCCGGGGCCGGTACCGGGATCCCGCCGACGGCCCTGTCACCCCCGAGGCGGCGCACGCGCTCGCCGCACGGACGGCCGTCGGCGACATGGCGGCGGACGCGGTCTTCGGTCACGTCACCGCGGCCGTGCTGCTCGGCCTGCCGGTGTGGTCGGTCCCGCTCCGGCGCGTGCACATCATCCGGGCGCGCGGCGGTGGCGGCCGGATCCGGCCCGCGCTGCACGTCCACCCGGCACGGCTGCCCGCGGAGGACGTCGTGGAACTCGGCGCCCTCCGGCTGACCTCGCCCGCGCGGACCGTCGCCGACCTGGCGCGGACCCTCCCGGAGGACCGGGCACTAGTGATCGCCGACGGCGCGCTGGGCCTCGCCGGGAGCTCCGCCGACGACGGGGTCCCTCGGCCGGGAGCGACCACCCGCAGCGAGATCGCCGCCGTGCTGGACCGGCAGCCCCGGTCCCGGGGGCGATCGGCGGCGGCCCGGGTGGTGGACTTCGCCGACGGCCGCTCGGGCAGCCCCGGCGAGTCGCTCAGCAGGCTCGGGATGCGCCGGGCCGGGCTTCCGGCCCCGATCCTGCAGTATCCGGTCCCCGGCACGTCCTACCGCTGCGATTTCGGCTGGCCGGATCACGGGATCGTGGGCGAGTTCGACGGCCGGGGGAAGTACGGGCGTCTCGTCGGACCGGACGCCGACCCGGAGACCGCCGGCCGACTCGTCTGGCGGGAGAAGCGCCGGGAGGACCGGATCCGCGCGACCGGGCTGATCGTCGTCCGGTGGACGTGGCCCGACATCGGGGCGCCGGGACAACACGGCATGGTGGGCCTCCTGCACGAGGCACTCCGATGACATCGCACCGCCCGCGCGACGCCGCACCGCTCTGCACGGGTGCGGCGCCGGAGTGGGGGTGCGGCAACGGTGGGGAGGGGTGCGACGGCAGGCCGGGGTGCGGCAGGACTGCCGGGTGCGGCCGGCATGCCGCCTCACGGCACCGCGGGCTCCCCCGCCTCGATGACCAGCTCGCCGTCCTCGGCGCCGACCCGGACGGTCCGGCCGGGCCCGATCCGGCCGTCGAGCAGCATCGCCGACAGCGGGTTGTCCAGCTCGCGGCGGATCGTCCGGCGCAGCGGCCGGGCACCGAAGTCGGGCTGATAGCCGTGCTCGGTGAGCAGGCGGACCGCGTCGTCCCCGACCTCCAGGCCGATCTCCTTGCGGGCCAGCCGGTCCCGGGTGTCGTCGAGGAGCAGCCGGGTGATGTGCGCCAGCTGCTCGGTGTCCAGCCGCCGGAACACGACGGTCTCGTCGATCCGGTTCAGGAACTCCGGCCGGAACACCTCGCGCAGCCGCGGCATCAACCGGTCGGCGAGCACCGCGTCCTCCCGCTCGGCCGGTGTGGCCTCCTGGGCCGCCGCGGAGCCGAAGCCGAGTGTCATGCCGTGCCCGGTGATCAGCTCGGAGCCGACGTTCGACGTCATGACGACGACGGTGTGCCGGAAGTCGACGGTCCGGCCCTGGCCGTCGGTGAGCCTGCCGTCGTCGAGCACCTGGAGCAGGGTGTTGAAGACGTCCGGGTGCGCCTTCTCGATCTCGTCGAGCAGCAGCACCGAGTACGGGCGCCTGCGGACGGCCTCGGTCAGCTCGCCGGACTCCCCGTACCCCACGTAACCGGGTGGGGACCCGACCATC
Source organism: Pseudonocardia sp. DxW (assembly GCF_058448985.1). NCBI lineage: Bacteria > Bacillati > Actinomycetota > Actinomycetes > Pseudonocardiales > Pseudonocardiaceae > Pseudonocardia > Pseudonocardia sp. DxW. The sequence continues at coordinate 364,740 of NZ_JBZFLK010000002.1, forward strand.
CGGGCCACGGTGTGCTTCTCGCCGTACTCGCTCATGTCGAGCCGGACCATCCGGTCCTCGTCGCCGAACAGGGCCTCGGCGAGCGCACGCGCCAGCTCGGTCTTCCCGACCCCGGTCGGGCCGAGGAACAGGAAGCTGCCGACCGGGCGGTCCTCGTCCCCGAGCCCGGAGCGCGACCGGCGGATCGCCTCGGCGACCGCGGTCACCGCCGGATCCTGCCCGACGACGCGCCGGTGCAGCTCGTGCTCCAGCCTCAGCAGCCGGTCCCGCTCGGCCTCGGTCAGCTGGGTGACCGGGATCCCGGTCGACCGCGACACCACCTCGGCGATCTCGTCGACGCCGACGGTCGGCGCCTTCCCACCCGGATCCGCCGGATCGGCGGCGAGCCGGGCCCGGGCCTCGGTGATCTCGTCGCGCAGCTGGGAGGCCCGCTCGTAGTCCTCGTGCGCGACGGCCTGGTCCTTGTCCCGGGTCAGCTGCTCGATCCGCTGTTCGATCTCCCGGTGGTCGACGGTCGGGGTGCGGGTGCGCAGCCGCACCCGGGCCCCCGCCTGGTCGAGCAGATCGATCGCCTTGTCCGGCAGGAACCGCTCGGTGACGTAGCGGTCGGACAGCTCGACCGCTGCCCGCAGCGCATCCGGGGTGTACCGGACCTGGTGGTGTGCCTCGTAGCGGTCGGCCAGGCCACGCAGGATCGACACGGTGTCCTCGACCGACGGCTCCGGCACCAGGACGGGCTGGAACCGCCGGGCCAGCGCGGAGTCGGACTCGATGTGGCTGCGGTACTCGTCGAGCGTCGTCGCGCCGATCACGTGCAGCTCGCCGCGGGCCAGCGCGGGCTTGAGGAGGTTGCCGGCGTCCATCGCGCCGCCCTCGCCGCCACCGGTGCCGGCGCCGACCATCGTGTGCAGCTCGTCGATGAACACGATCAGGTCGTGCGAGTGCTCGCGGATCTCCTCGATCAGCGTGCGCATCCGCTCCTCGAAGTCGCCGCGGTACTTGGTCCCCGCGACGACGCCCGCCAGGTCGAGCTGCACGACGCGGCGGGCGCGCAGGGTGTCGGGCACCTCGCCGTCGGCGATCCGCTGCGCGATGCCCTCGACGACGGCGGTCTTGCCGACGCCCGCCTCGCCGATCAGCACCGGATTGTTCTTGGTGCGGCGGGAGAGCACCTCGACGGTCTGCTCGATCTCGTCGTCCCGCCCGACGACCGGGTCCAGCCGGCCGCCGCGGGCGGCGACCGTCAGGTCCTGGCCGTACCGGTCGAGCGTCGGGGTGGCGGAGTCCGGCTGCTCGGGGACCGGTCCGGCCTGCGGGGTCCGGCCGTCGGTCATCGAGCCCGGCGCGAACCGGGAGCGGGCGAGCAGCCGCCCCGCGGCGGACTCCTCGTTGGCCGCCAGTGCGAGCAGCAGGTGCTCCGGGCCGATGTAGGTCGACCCGAGCGAGCGGGAGATCTGGTGCGCGTCGAGCAGGGCCCGCTTCGCCGACGGGGTGAGCGACGGCGGACGCGGATCGGTGCCGTCACCGCGCGGCAGCCGCTCGTCGAGCGTCCGCGCGATCACGTCGGGATCGCCACCGGCCCGGGTGATCCACTGCCGGGTCGTCTCGGTGCGTGCGCAGGCCAGCAGGATGTGGGTGGCGTCCAGGTCGGCGTCGCCACGCCCGGACCGCTGCACGGCCTCCTGTGCCGCGTGGGCCATGATCTCCCTGGCACCGGCGCTCATCAGCCGGTTCAGGTCGATCCGGTGCACCGGTCCACGGGGGTCGCCGGGACCGAAGAAGCCGGTCATCAGTCACCTCTCGTCGGGTTTCGCCGCTGGGAGGCGTTCCCGCCGGTCCGGCGGGTGAAACCCGCGCGGTGCGGCTCAACCGTTGCCGGTGAGGGTGTCTGGGGCCGCGGTTCCGTCGTCCGCGGCGAGCACGTCCGGGGCGACGGTGACACCGTCCGCGGCGAGCACGTCGGAGGCGACGTCGCGGCAGGCCGCCCAGCCGAACTCGACGTCCCGCTCGGCCGGGTAGGTCGTGAGCACCGCGAGTGCACGGTTCTCCCAGGCGAGCACGCAGTTGACGTTCCAGTATCCGGCGCCGTGCCGGGTCCAGCCGTTCTTCTCCGCGACGGCGCCGGGGAGCATGCCGTGGATCCCGGAGCGCCCGTCGGGGGTGATCGAGGCCAGGTCGGTGAGCAGCTCGGACCCGCCCGGCCACTCCTCGGCGCGGTCCCGGACGCAGGCCAGGATCGCGGCCGCGTCCAGGGCGCTGAGCTGGGTGAACGACCACCAGCCGGGTCGCGACGTGGTCACCGACACCCCGCACTCGGCCGCGAGCCGGTCGGTGGTGGCCTCCCGGCCGCCCCGCCGGTAGAGCCGTTCCGCGGCGGAGTTGCTGCTCGCCCGCACGGACGCCGAGATGTCGGCCCGCTCGGCCTCGGTGACCGGGCGCCCTGCCTCGGCCGCGGCGCGCAGGGTGTCCGCGGCCAGCCACGCCTTGATCGTCGACTCGGCCTCGGTGCGGGTGCTGTCGGCGTCGGCGGAGCCGGTCCAGCGGCCGGTGGCGGTGTCGAGCAGCGCCCAGGACAGCTGCAGGCCCTCCTCGTCCTCCCGGGCGACCGGGATCGTGCCCGGCGGAAGGGTGACGGCCTCGCGCGGGGCGATCCCGGCGTCGGCTCCCGGTTCGATCATCGCGAGGAGCAGGTCCCGGGTCGTCCCGTAGAGCAGCGACGCGGCCGACTCCGGCTGCGCGTCCGGTGGCCCGGCGGGCGGCACCGCCGGATCCGCCGCGGCGGTGTCGCCGGCCGGCTCTCCGCCGTCGGCGGCCGGCTCACCGCCCCCGGCGGCCGGGGCGCCGTCCGGCACCGGTGCGACGTCGGCCTGCGGTTCGGGCAGGTACGGCCCGGCCGGGCCGGGTCCGGTCACCGCCGGTCCGGTGCCGGGCGCGCCGGACGACGGTCGCGGCGCGATCGCGACGGCCGACGGGACGGGACCCGGCACGTCGGCCGCGCGGCCCGGGCCGGAGGCGGGGGCCGGGGCGGGCACGGCCGCCTGCGCGGGAGCGGGCGCCGGGCCGGGCGCCGGCTGTTCCGGGTCCGGCGATGCGGCGGCGACCGCGGACGGTCCGGCCGGCGCAGGTCCGGCCGGGGCCGTCCCGGCGCCGAGCGCGGCGGGCGCGGTCACGGCGACGACCGCAACGAGCGCACCGGCCCAGCGGTACAGGCGTCGTCCGGGCACCGCTCCCCCGTCCAGGACCGGCGGGCGACCGACGTCGCGACGGGAACCGGCCCGACCCGATCTTCACCGACCGCGGGCCGTTCCGGACAGGCGCCGTTGAACGTTCACACAGGATTATCAGGATTCACCGGCAGATCCCGGCGAACCGTGACACCCCGGACACGGACCGTCCTCACGGGCGGCGCCGGGCGGCCCGGGGCCGGCCGGGCGGGCGCTCAGGGACGCTCAGGGACAGCCGGTGAGCGTGGACACCGGGCTGACCTCGCCCCGGCGCAGCGCGCGGCGCAGCCGGCGGGCGAAGGTCAGCTGCCGGCGGACCTGCCGCACCGGCTCGATCTGGGTGGCCTCGTGCAGCCGCCGGTGCAGCGGCCCCTGGTCGCCACGCCGGTCGAGCAGCGACCAGGAGAACTCGATCGCGTCGACGCCGTCGAGACGCTGCGGCACGGTCTCGAACCACTGCATGCTGCGCCGGGCCATGTCCTGCACCGGTGCCATCGCGGCGCGGCGGCGCGCGTCGTAGGCGGCCAGCGCGGCCTCGACGTCGGTGACCGGCTCGACCGCGCCGTCCGGGCCGTGCGCCGGGTAGAGCTCCTCGGCGAGCGCGATCGCATCGGCGACGGCGAGCACGGTGCCGGACCCGATCGCGAAGTGCGTGGTGTGCGCGGCGTCGCCGGCGAGGACCACGTTCCCGGAGCGCCACGAGGTGTTGCGGACCTCCCGGAACTCGAGCCAGGGCGAGTCCCCGGCACCGGGCGGCGCGATCAGCGACTCACCGTCCAGCGAGCGGTGGAAGATCCCCTCCAGCATCCGCATGGCCTCGTCGGCGGGCATGGTGTCGAGCCCCAGCCCGCGCCAGGTGTCCGGGGTGCACTCGACGATGCAGGTGCTGACGCAGTCCGCGGCCGGGTAGGCGTGGAACCAGATCCAGCCGGCCCGGGTGTACTCGAAGGTGAAGGTGAACGCGCGGAACGGCTTGGACGTCCCGAACCAGACGTAGCGGTTGGCGCCGTGCGCGATCCGGGTGCCGAAGTCGTGCTCCCGCTCGGTGCGGATCGCGCTGCCGATCCCGTCGGCCGCGACGACGACGTCCGCGTCGGCGGTGAGCGGATCGGCCGCGAGATCGCCGTCGGGCGCGACGGCCGTCTCGAACCGCAGGTCGACGCCGACCTGCCGGGCGCGGGCGGTCAGCACCTCGAGCAGCCGGGCCCGCCCGATCGAGTAGCCGTACCGGCCGCCGAGGTGGACGGTCTCGTCCCCGACCTCGACGACCTGGTCACCCCAGACGTGCGCGGCGGCGCGGACGCCCTCGGCGCCGACCGGGTCGGTCCGGTACAGCTCGTCCAGGATGTCCTCACCGAGGGTCACCGCGAATCCGGACGCGGTACCCGGCGCGGTGCGTTCGGCGACGACGACCTCGTCCCGGCCACCGGAGCGCAGCCGCGCCAGGATGCCGGTGTAGAGGCCGGCCGGGCCACCACCCACGCAGACGATCTTCACGCCAGGTCCCTTCCGTGCCCGCCGGGGAACGGGCTCGGCGTCAGGGTAGGGCAGGAACCGGACACCGGCGCTACGAGGGGTAGCCGGTTCCGGTCCGGACCGTGACGGATCAGGTGACGCGCGGTGTGCTCAGCCGATCGCCCCCCGCTCGCCGCGCTGGGCGGCGCGCCGGACCCGGCGCGCGCTGGTCAGGGTGCGGCGGACCTGGCGGACCGGACCGATCTGGGTCGCCCGGTGCAGCCGGTAGTGCAGGCGGCCCATGTCGCCGCGCCGGTCCAGCAGCGCCCAGGAGAACTCGACCGGGTCCTCGCCGCGCTCCAGCCGCTCCCCGGCCCGCTCGAACCACTGCATGTTGCGGCGGGCCATGTCCTGGATCGGGCCGAGCCGGGCGCGGCGCCGGGCGTCGTAGGCGGACAGCGCGGCGATCCGGCCCTGCGCGGTGGCCCGGCTCTCGGGCGTCGCGTACAGGGCGTCGGCCAGCGCCACCCCGTCCTGGACGGCGAGCACGGTGCCGGACCCGATCCCGAAGTGCGTGGTGTGCGCGGCGTCCCCGGCGAGCACCAGGTCGTCGTCGCGCCAGGTGCGGTTGCGGGCCTCGCGGAACCGCAGCCAGGGCAGCTCGCCCGACCCGTCGCCGCCGGCGGGGGCCAGCAGCCGGTGCCCGCCGAGCGCGTCGGCGAAGATCGACTCCAGCATTCGGAGCCCGTCGGCCGCCGGCACGGAGTCCAGGCCGAGCCCGGTCCAGGTGTCCGGCGCGCACTCCACGATGCAGGTGCTGGCGCCGTCGGCGGACGGGTAGGCGTAGAACCAGATCCAGCCGGCGTCGGTGCGCTCGAAGGCGAAGGTGAACACGTCGACGCAGCGATCGGTGCCGAGCCAGACGTAGCGGTTCTCCCCCGGCTCGACGGTGGTGCCGAAGTGCCCGGCGCGGGCCGTGCGCAACCGGCTGCCGACCCCGTCGGTGGCCACGACGACGTCGGCGTCGATCTCGTCCCGGCCGGTGACGTTGCTGCCGAACCGCAGATCGACGCCCAGCTGCTCGGCGCGCTCGGTCAGCACCTCCAGCATGGTGACCCGGGCCATCGAGTAGCCGTACTTCCCGCCGAGGTGCACCGGCTTGAGATCGCCGATGCGCACCATCTGGTCGCTCCACAGCCGCGACGCCCGGCGCAGCGCGGGGGCGCCGGCGGGGTCGGTGCGGAAGAAGTCGTCGAGCAGGTCCTCGCCGAACGTCACACCGAAACCGTGCGTCCAGCCGCGCCGGTTGCGCTCGTGAACGACCACCTCGTCTCGGCCCCCGGACCGTAGACGGGCGAGAATCGCCAGGTAGAGGCCGGTGGGCCCGCCTCCGACGCACGCTATACGCAACCGAAGCCCCCTCGGTTCAGGTGTTCACCCCAATGGAGTGGCACCGTAGCGCAACGTTTGCGAACCCCGATCGGGTGTGCGGCCGCCGGTGCCACCCGGACCATCGTCGACGGCGGGTCATCGTTAGCGTGGGCGGCGTGTTCGCTGCGAGCGCCGCCGGGTGCGGCACCGCCCCGCTGACCACGCGCCGTGCGGGCGCCCGGTGAGCGTCGGCGGCATGCTCGCCGGACGGGTCCGTTCGGTGCGCCGGGAGATGGGCAACCCGCTCTACCGCAACGCCTACGCCCTCATGCTGAACACGGTCGTCAACTCCGGGTTCGGCCTGCTCTACTGGATCTTCGCGGCGCGCACCTACAGCCCCGAGGAGGTGGGGCGCGGCTCGGCGCTGGTCAACCTGATGATGCTCATCTCGGTGCTGACCACGCTGAACTTCGGGCAGGCGCTGATCCGGTTCCTGCCGACCGCGGGGAACGACTCGGCCCGGCTGGTGCGGCTGGCCTACGCGGTGTCGGCCGGTCTGGGCACCGTCGCCGCCGCCGGGGTGATGATCTACCTGAACCTGGTCCACTCCCCCGGTGACCCGCTGTGGGTCTCGCCGGGATTCGCGATCTGGTTCGTGGTCTCGACGGCCGCCTGGTCGATCTTCAACCTGCAGGACCAGGTGTTCACCGGCCTGCGCTCGGCGATGTGGGTGGCGCTGGAGAACGGCGTCTACGGCGTCGTCAAGCTGGTGCTGCTGGTCGCGGTGTCGTTCACCTCGGTCTCCGACGGCGTGTTCACGTCCTGGTCCGCCCCGGTGCTGGCGCTGCTGGTGCCGTTCACCCTGCTGATCGCGCGCCGGCTGGTCCCCCGGCACGCGGCCGCCTCCGCCGCCGAACCGGGTGCCGGCGCGCCCGCCCCGGCGACCCTGCGCCGCTACATGGCGGGCGACTACGTCGGCCAGGTGTTCAACCAGGCGACGTCGTCGTTCCTGCCGGTCCTGATCATCCAGCTACTGGGCCCGCAGCAGAGCGCCTACCTGCTGCCCGCGCAGACCGTGTTCATCGCGATGAACATGCTGTCGGTGGCGATCACCTCGTCGCTGGTCGTCGAGGGATCGCGGGACCCGGCGCGGGCGCACCTGCTGGCCCGCTCGATCCTGCGCCGGATCGCGGTCATCGTGCTCCCGGCGGCGCTGCTGGTGGCGCTGGCCGCCCCGCTGCTGCTCCTGCTCTACGGCCGCGAGTACGCCGAGAACGCCTCGCTGCTCCTGCAGCTGCTGATGATCTCGATGCTCCCGCGGGTCGTCGTCACGCTCTGGATGACCCGCTCCCGGCTGGCGAACCGGACCGGCCCGCTGGCCGTGCAGCAGCTCGTGCACGCCGTCGTCGTGCTGGGCGGGACGATGCTGCTCTCGCCCTCGCTGGGACTCGACGCGGTCGGCTGGTCCTGGCTGGCCGCCGAGCTGCTGCTCGCGGTGTTCCTGGCGCCGATCGTCGTGCGCTGGCTGCGCGGCACCCGTCCGGTGCCCGCCCGCGGGCCGGCCCCCACCGATCCGGGCGCCGGCGAGGTCACCGAGGTGATCGGCCGGATCGACGACGGCGGCGACGGCAACGACGACGGCGGCGGCCCGGCCGGGCCCGCCGACGACGGCCCGACCCGGCGGATCCCGCGCGTGCGGGAGTGACCCCGGGAGTGCCCCCTGAGTGACCCTCAGCCCCGGTCGATGAACCGCTCGGGGATCGGGGTTCCGTTGCGCCACAAGTTGCCCAGCGCCCGGTCGAACGCCCGCGGGCGGAGCCGGACCAGCCCGCCGCCCGGGTTGTGCGTGATCTCGCCGAAGTAGACGTGCCCGTCGACGTCGTAGAGGTCGATCCGGGCGAACGTGAAGTCCTTGCCCAGCGCACGGGCGATCTCGAGCATCCGCTCGTAGCCCGCCGGCTTCTCCGGCAGCGACCGGGCCTGGGAGAACCGCCCGGAGATCCGGAACGGCACCCAGTCCGGGTGCATCATCGTGGAGGTGTGCGCGACGAACCGGTCCTGGTCGACGACGACCATGGCGGGCTCGCCGTGGAAGACGAAGAACTTGTAGTCGTTCGGCGCCCCCTGCCCGTCGCCGATCATCTCCTCGACCACCGCCCGCGGGGTCAGGCCCTGGTAGGGGCGCTCCCGCCAGCCGTGCCGGAAGAAGTCGGTGCGCAGCCAGCGCGCGACCGTCGCCCGGATCCGGGCGTGGTCGGCGGCGGCCGGGTGCGGGACCAGGATGGTCATGTCGCAGCCGTGCGTCCCCTTCACCACGTAGGGCCGCTGCGGGCCCTCCAGGTCGAGGTCCTCGGCCCGCTCCACCACCTGGATCAGCGGGATCAGGTGCTCGGCCCCGATCCGGTCCGCGACGTGCGCGCGCACCCGGTACTTGTCCGCGGTGACGTGCACGAGTTCGGTCTGTTCGCCGAGATTTTTCTTCGCCAGCAACTGTGCGTAGGTCTTCGGCTTCCGGAACGTCGTGATCTCGCCCTGGAACAAAGTGTGGTGCATGATCGCGAATGCGCGGTGCGGCAGGAATCGGAGCCGCCGGGACAGCATCACCCGAGCGTCGAACGACATTCTCGGGAGGATAGAGGAGCCCCTCTCGCCACCCGTCCCCGGGCACGTCGTGCCAGCAGGTGGTTACGCCGGGGCACCGGCGGACGACTACCCCTTCGAATCCGGAGCCCTTCCGGTTCGACGACAATGATCACACTGTCGGAGCAACGCCCTTGTGGTGCAAGGTCGGCGATAACCCCTCCGGACGAATGTCGGTGGGTGCGTGATGCGCCGCGCACACCCGGAAGGAGCCTTGATAACGTGCCGTTCGTGCAGAACAACAGCGTTCTGGTGACAGTGATCACCCCGGCCTACAACGTCGGTCCGTGGATCGCGGAGGCCATCGACTCGGTCCTCGCACAGACCGAGTCCCGCTTCGAGTACCTGATCGTCGACGACGGCTCGACCGACGACACCGCCGACGTGGTCCGTGCCCGGGCCGCGGCCGACCCGCGGATCCGGCTCATCCAGGTGGAGAACGGCGGCTCCGGCGCCGCGCGCAACCGGGCGCTCGCCGAGAGCGCCGCGCCGTTCGTCGCGTTCCTCGACGGGGACGACCGCTGGCACCCGCAGTTCCTGCGGCACATGCTGGAGACCCTGCACACGGCCCCGCCCGGGGTGGGCATGGCCTACTGCCACAGCCGGGTGATGCTGGAGAGCGGTCAGGTGGTCGCGCTGCGCTGGCAGCCGGCCGGCCGGATCGACGTGGACCGCCAGCTCGTCGAGAACAACCCGCCGCACAACGGCAGCTCGCTGATGGTCCGGCGGGCCTGCTTCGACCAGGTCGGCGGGTTCGACTCGTCGCTGCCCTCGGCCGTCGACTTCGAGATGTGGCTGCGGATCGCGACCGGCTCGAACTACCCGCTGATGTGGGGCACCCGCCGGTACCTGCTCGACATGCGGCTGATGCGCACCGGGTCGATCAGCTCGAACCGGCAGCGCCGCTTCGAGTGCCTGGACAAGGTGATCTCCGACTACGCGCCCGGCATGCAGCGGATGCACCCGGGGATGGCCTACATCCGGCCCGCCGTGTTCGCCTACCGGGACGGGCTGGACGACTTCGGCGACCGCTGGTCGCTGCTCGCCCGCGAGGCGGGCACCGCGGCGCTGGCCCGCGACCCGTGGGGCCGCTCGCTGCTGGCCTGGAACGGCGCCGGCCGGGAGCGCCGCGCCCGGCTGCGCACCCTGCGCGACGGCGCCCGCAAGGGCGCCTACCGCGGCATGTCCGGTGCGCTGCGGACCGCCGGGAAGCTGAACGCCCTGCGGGGCTGACACCCGTCCGGCGGCGCCGGCCGGACCGTCGGGGCCGTCATGCATGCTCGCCGGGTGGTGGAGCGGACGACGGCGGCACGGCCGCGCCGGATCGAGCGGCGGGCCCGGGCCGGGGTGGCCCTGGTCTTCGCGACCAACGGCCTGGTCTACGCGAACCTGCTCCCCCGCTTCCCGCAGCTCAAGGACGATCTCGGGCTGACCAACGCCCAGCTCGGCCTGGCCGTGGCGGCGATGCCGTTCGGCGCGCTGCTCGCCGGGCTGACCGCCGGCGCGCTGATCGCGCGGTTCCGGTCGTCGCGGGTGGCGTCGTTCGGGATGGCGGTGATCGCGGCCGGCGTGGTGCTGGTCGGGTTCGCCCCGGGCTGGGGCCTGTTCGCGGCCGCGATGTTCCTGGTCGGCGCCGCGGACGCGGTGGTCGACGTCGCGCAGAACGCGCACGGCCTGCGGGTGCAGCGCCGCTACGGCCGTTCCATCCTCAACTCGTTCCACGCGCTGTGGTCGGTCGGCGCGGTGGCCGGCGGGCTGATGGGATCGGCCGCGGCCGGGATCGCGATGGCGCTCCCGCTGCACCTGGGCCTGTCCTCGGCGCTGTCGGTGCTGATCGCGGTCGCGGTGTACCCGCTGCTGCTGCGCGGGCCGGAGGACGCCGAACGCCGCGATCCCGGCGGCACCGGCGGGCAGGCGCCCGCCGGGCGGCGCCCGTGGGCCGGGCTCGGGCTCCGGACGGTCCTGCTGCTGCTGGTGTTCGGGCTGGTCGCGAACTCGGGAACGGTCGTCGAGGACGCGGGTGCCACCTGGGCCGCGGTGTACCTGGACGGGCTGGGGGCGGGCGCCGCGATCGCCGGGCTCGGGTTCGTCGCGCTGCAGGGCTGCCAGTTCGTCGGCAGGCTGCTCGGCGACCGGATGGTGGACCGGTTCGGCCAGCGGGCGGTGACCCGGGCCGGGGGCGCCCTGGTGCTCGCCGGGATGGGGGCGGCGCTCGCGTTCCCGACGGTGCCCGGCAGCGTCGCCGGGTTCGGGATCGCCGGCTTCGGGGTGGCCACCCTGGTCCCGGCCGCGATGACCGCCGCCGACCGGATCCCCGGTCTCGCGCCGGGCGCCGGGTTGACCGTGGTGACCTGGCTGATGCGGGTCGGCTTCCTGCTCTCCCCGCCGGTGATCGGGGTGATCGCGGACGCCGCCGGGCTGCGGACCGGGCTGCTCGTCGTCCCGCTGGCCGGGCTGGTCGTGCTGTTCCTCGCCGCGGCGCTCCCGGGCCGCCGGGCGCCCGCCGGCTGATCCCGGGCCGGCCGCCGAGCCGGACATCCGGCACGTTCCGTCGGTCAACGCTGCGTCTCGACACGAACCGATCGGTCGTTTAGCGTCGGCGGCCATGTCGTCATCCGTCCCGTCGGCGTCGCCGGGGGGAACCGTGGCACCCACGCTCCGGTCGTCCCGCAAGGTCGCCACCGCCAGTCTCATCGGCACCACCATCGAGTGGTACGACTTCTTCATCTTCGGCACCGCCGCGGCCCTGGTGTTCGGCCAGGTGTTCTTCCCGTCGGTGGATCCGCTGGCCGGCACGCTGGCCTCGTTCGGCGCGTTCGCCGTCGGGTTCATCGCCCGCCCGGTCGGCAGCGCGGTCTTCGCGCACTTCGGCGACCGGATCGGCCGCAAGCCGATGCTCGTCTACTCGCTGCTGCTGATGGGGGCCGCGACCGTCGGGATGGGGCTGCTCCCCGGCTACGACACGATCGGCATCTGGGCCCCGGTGCTGCTGGTGACGCTGCGGTTCCTGCAGGGCTTCGGGGTCGGCGGCGAGTGGGGCGGGGCCGCGCTGATGGCCGTCGAGCACGCACCGGCGCACCGGCGCGGGTTCTACGGCAGCTGGCCGCAGGTCGGCGTTCCGCTCGGCCTGGTCATGGGCACGGCGACGTTCGCGGTGCTGTCCGCGGTGCTCACCGACGAGCAGTTCCTGGCCTGGGGCTGGCGGGTGCCGTTCCTGGCCAGCATCGCGCTGATCGGCGTCGGCATGTGGATCCGGCTCGGCGTGCACGAGTCGCCGGTGTTCCAGCAGACGATGGACGAGAAGACGGCGAACCGGATGCCGGTGCTCGAGGCGCTGCGCACCTACCCGAAGGAGATCGCGCTGGCCGCCGGGTCCTTCCTGGCGACCAACTCGACGTTCTACGTGGGCTCGGTCTGGCTGGTCACCTACGCCACCCAGGAGCTCGCCTACGACCGGACGACGATCCTGACCGCGAACGCCTTCCTGTCGCTGTCCGACATCCCGATGATCCTCGCCTTCGGCCTGCTCTCCGACCGGCTCGGGCGACGGCCGATGTTCCTGGCCGGGATGGGGGTGCTCGCGCTGTTCGCGGTGCCCTACTTCTGGCTCGTCTCGACCGGCAGCGTGTGGCTGTTCGTGCTGGGCGGGCTGGTCGTGCAGGCCTGCCGGTCGGCGGTCTACGGGCCGCAGTCGGCGTTCTTCGCCGAGCAGTTCTCCACCCGGATGCGCTACTCCGGGGCGTCGCTGGCCTACCAGATCGCCTCGATCCTGGGCGGCGTCGCGCCACTGCTGTGCACCGCGCTGGTCGCCTGGACCGGGTCGCTGTACGCGGTCGCCGGCTACGTCGCGTTCATCGCGCTGGTCTCGATGGGCTGCTCGTACCTGATGACCGAGACGCTGCGCTCCGGCCTGCGCGACGACACCCGGGTGGCCGCCGCCCGCGGGTGACCGGCGCCGCTCACCCGCCGCCGGTGGGCCCGCCCAGGTGGGTCGGCCGGTGACCGGCCGGGGTGGCCGTCCGGCGGCGGGTGAGCACGACGTCGACGATCCCGAGCACCAGCGCCAGCGCGACCAGCCCGACCGTCACGACCAGACCGCGGGAGACCGCGGACGCCCAGTCGCCGGTCGCGGCGAGCCGGGTGAAGAAGACCGCGCCCACCGCCGACAGCCCGACCGCCGTCCCGATCCGCTGCCCGGTCTGCAGCACGCCGGCCGCGGTGCCGCCCGCGGCGGGCGGGATCTCGGACAGCGCGATCGTCTGGTTCGGGGCGACGACCAGCCCGCCGCCCGCGCCGGCGACCAGCAGGGTCGCCGCGACCGCCCAGCCGGTCAGCGGGCTCCCCGCGGTCAGGGCCAGTGCCACGTCGGTCGCCACCAGCCCGGTCAGCACGACGGCGAGCCCGGCCACGACCACCAGCTGCCCGTACCGGGCCACCAGCCGCCCGCTCCACGCGGAGGTCAGCGCCGAGCTGAGCGCGAACGGCGTCATCGCCAGCCCGGTCTGCAGCGGGGTGTAGCCCAGCCCGTTCTGCAGGTACAGGGTGAGCACGAAGAAGATCGAGGTGAACCCGGCGAAGTAGGTCGCGCCGAGCGTCGCGCCGACCGCGTAGCTGCGGATCCGCAGCAGCCCGAGATCGACCAGCGGATGGCCGTGCGTGCGCCCGGCCCGCCGCTCCCAGCCGACGAACGCCACCAGCGCCGCGACCGCGACGGGCAGCAGCCACCAGGGCGACGACGCCGGGTCCCGCTCGGCGAGCACCAGCGGCAGCATCAGGCACACCACCCCGGTGCCGAGCAGCGCGACACCGGGCACGTCCAGCGGGCGGCGCGGCCCGCGCGCCGGGGCGTCCCGGGGCAGCACCCGGGCCGCGAACACCAGCGCGCCCAGCCCGATCGGGATGTTCACGAAGAACACCCAGCGCCAGCCGTCGGCGTCCCCGGCGAGCGCCAGCAGCAGTCCGCCGAGCAGCGGGCCGACCGCCGTCGAGATCCCGACGACGGCGCCGAACATGCCGAACGCCGTCCCCCGCTCCGGGCCGCGGAACAGGTCCTGGATGAGGCCGACGACCTGCGGGGAGAGCAGCCCGGCCGCGGCGCCCTGCAGCAGCCGGACCGCGACCAGCACCTCCGGTGTCGGGGCGAGCCCGGCGACCGCGCTGGTGAGGGTGAACAGCGCGAGCCCGGCCAGGAACATCCGGCGCCGGCCGCGGTCGTCGCCGAGCCGCCCGGCCGCGACCAGCACCAGCCCGAAGGTGAGGGCGTAACCGGACACCACCCACGACACCTGGGCGGCGGACGCGTCCAGGTCGGCCTGCATCGACGGCAGCGCCACGTTGACGATGCTGACGTCGAGCAGGCTCATGAAGCCGGCGACCAGGCAGACGGACAGCGCCCACCAGCGGCGGGGATCGGGATCGTGCACCCCACCATTCGCGGGTGCCGGGGTGCGCGGCGCAACCCGGACCCCGGGTTCTCCGGACAGGGTCACACCGTGTGCACTGGGAGCATGACGACGTCGTTGCGCATCGCGCTGATCCCCGGCGACGGGATCGGCAAGGAGGTCCTCCCGCCCGCCACCACCGTGCTGGACGCCGTCGGCCGCCGGCACGGCCTGAGCTTCGGCTACGACGAGTTCGACTGGTCCTGCGAGCGCTACGCGCACACCGGCGCGATGATGCCCGACGACGGCCTGGACCGGATCCGGCAGCACGACGCGATCCTGCTCGGCGCCGTCGGCTGGCCGGGGGTGCCCGATCACGTGTCGCTGTGGGGGCTGCTCATCCCGATCCGCCGCGCGTTCGCCCAGTACGTGAACCTGCGCCCGATCACGGTGTTCGACGGCGTGCGCTCGCCGCTGTCCGCGGCCCGGCCCGGCGACACCGAGGGCGGCGTCGACCTGGTGATCGTCCGGGAGAACTCGGAGGGCGAGTACTCCGAGATGGGCGGCCGGTTCGGGCGCGGCACGGACGGCGAGTTCGCGGTGCAGGAGGCGGTGTTCACCCGGCGCGGCGTCGGCCGGATCGCGGACTTCGCGTTCGACCTGGCGTCGCGGCGGCGGAACCGGCTGGTGTCGGCGACGAAGTCGAACGGCATCGTGCACACCATGCCGTTCTGGGACGAGGTGGTGAACGAGCGGGCCGCCGGGTTCGCGGGCGTGCAGTGGCGGTCCGAGCACATCGACGCGCTCGCCGCGAAGCTGGTGCTGGACCCGGCGTCGTTCGACGTGGTGCTGGCGTCCAACCTGTTCGGCGACGTGCTGTCCGACCTGGCCGCGGCCGTCGCCGGGTCGATCGGGATCGCGCCGTCGGGGAACCTCGACCCGACCCGCAGCCACCCGTCGATGTTCGAGCCGGTGCACGGCTCCGCCCCGGACATCGCCGGCCGCGGCATCGCGAACCCGCTCGGCGCGATCTGGTCGGCCGGGCTGCTGCTCGAGCACCTCGGGTACCCCGACGCGGGCGCCGAGGTGCTCGCCGCGATCCGCTCCGCGCTGCTGGAGGTGCGCACCGGCGACCTGGGCGGGACGGCCGGGACCGACGAGATGACCGCCGCCGTGCTGAAGCGGATCGACGCGTGAGGGGCGCGGATGCGCTCGTCGGGTCGCTGGCCGGGGCCGGCGTCGAGGTCTGCTTCATGAACCCGGGCACCTCGGAGATGCACTTCGTGCAGGCGCTCGACGCGGTGCCGGAGATGCGCGGCGTGCTCGCCCTGTTCGAGGGCGTCGCCACCGGCGCCGCCGACGGGTACGCCCGGATCGCCGGGAAGCCGGCCGCGGTGCTGCTGCACCTGGGGCCGGGACTGGGCAACGGGCTGGCGAACCTGCACAACGCGCGCCGGGCGGGCACCCCGCTGCTGTGCGTGGTGGGCGCGCACGCCACCGACCACGTCCGGCACGACGCGCCGCTGGAGTCCGACATCACCGCGGTCGCGCGGACCGTGTCGGGCTGGGTGCACACCTCGGGCGACGCCCGGGACGTCGCCGCCGACGCGATGCGGGCGCTGGCCGCCACCTCGGAGCGCGGCGGGCAGATCGCGACGCTGGTGCTGCCCGCGGACGTGTCCTGGTCCGAGGGCGCGGCGCCCGCTCCCGCGCTGCCGGCGGCGGCGCCGTACCCGCCCGATCCCGGGCGGGTCGCCGCCGCGGCGGCCGCGGTCGCCGAGCCGGGCGCCGTGCTGCTGCTCGGCGGGCCCGCGCTGGGCGAGCGGGCGATGGACGCGGCCGGCCGGATCGCCGCCGCGACCGGCACCCGGTTGCTGGTCGAGACGTTCCCGCGCTGCTGGGACACCGGCGCCGGACGGCCGCGGGTGGACAAGCTCGGCTACTTCGCCGAGCAGGCGCTCGCCCAGCTCGACGGCGCGTCGTCGCTGGTGCTCGCCGGTGCCCGCTCGCCGGTGTCGTTCTTCGGGTATCCGGGCGTGCCCGGCGACCTGGTCCCGGACGGCTGCCCGGTGCTCGGCCTCGCCGACACCGCGACCGACGCCTGCGCCGCGCTGGAGGAGCTCGCCGCGGCGGTCGCCCCGGACGCCGTCGCCGAGCCGGCCCCGCGGTCCGCGCCGCAACCGCCGCCGGGACCGCTGGACGTCCGCTCGATGAGCGCGGCGATCGCGGCGGAGCTGCCGGACGGCGCGATCGTCGTCGACGAGTCACTCACCGCCGGTGCGGCGCTCGCCCCGGCGCTGCAGACCGCGGCCCCGCACACCCAGCTGGCGCTGACCGGCGGGGCGATCGGCCAGGGGCCGCCGACCGCGGTCGGTGCCGCGGTCGCCGCGCCGGGCCGGCCGGTGGTGGCGGTGCAGGCCGACGGCAGCGCGCTGTACACCTTCCAGGCACTGTGGACCCAGGCCCGCGAGCAACTCGACGTCACCACGGTGCTGATCAACAACTCGGCGTACGCGATCCTGCGGGTCGAGCTGGCCCGCACCGGGGCGGGCGAGGCCGCCCGGTCGGGGCGGGCCGGCCGGATGCTGGACCTGTCCGACCCGACGCCGGACTTCGTGTCCCTGGCGACCGGCCTCGGAGTCCCGGCCCGGCGGGTGGAGACGACCGAGGCGCTGCTCGACGCCCTGCGGTGGGCCCGGGACGAGCCCGGGCCGCACCTGATCGAGGCGATCGTGCCCGCGGTGGGCTGAGGTCTCCCGGGGTTGCTCGTGTCGCGGCGTTCATGATCCCTGTTTCGGGAGTCCTGGTGCGCCTGCGGCGCTCCGGCGCTCCCGAAACAGGGATCATGGTCGTTCGCTCAGGTGCTACAGCGACAGCAGTCGGTCGAAGAACTCCCGGTAGCGGCCGAGGGCCTGGCGTAGGTCCTCGGTCGAGGCGTCCTGGCGGGAGAACTGCTGCTCCAGGTCGTCACGCTGGTTGCGGAACAGGCTCTCCAGCTCGTCGAGCACCTCGCCGACCAGCTCGTTCGCGCCGTGCACGGCGCGGCGGGGCTCGTCGACGAACTCGCCCTTCAGGACGTTCCAGCGCTCCTGGTAACGGCCGGCCCGGTCCGGCGGGATCAGCGACGAGCCGCCGGGCGCCGGATCGGCGGTACCCGGTCGCGCGCCGGGATCCCCGGCGGACGCCCTGCCCGGTGCTGCAGCGGGCGCCCCGCCCGGTGCCGCGGCCCGAGCGGCGCCCGAGTCGTCCGGGTGGCCGGCGGGACCGACCGGATCGGCGGGGCCGGCGGCGCCCCGCGGTGGTCCGCCGGCCGGTCGGCCGGGCTGCGCCGCGCCGGTGTCGTACGGCGCGCCGCCCGGGCCGGGCGTCACGGCGGGTCCGGGGTCCCCCGGGGCCGGGGGTGCGCCCTGCGGGGCCGGCGGGCCGGCACCGCGGACCGGGGCGCCGGCGGGGGCATCGGCCGCGGGGCCGGCCGCGGCCGGGGCGGCGCCGTCCGGGCCCACGGTGTGCGGGGGTGCCCCGGCGCCGCCGCCCGGCGGGGCCGGGTGCTCGGCGTGCCGTCCGCGCGGCGCCTCGCCCGGCCACGGATCCGTCCCGGGTGGGAGATCCGCACCGCCCGAGCGCGGCTCCGCGCCCGGCGGGAGGTCCGCACCCCGGCTGCGCGGGTCGATGCCGGCTGGCGGGCCGACGCCGGGGCCCCGGGGGTCCGTGCCCGGCGGCGGGGGCGCCTGGGCCGGGTCGCCCGCTGGGGGCCCGCCGGGTTCGCCGGGGACCGGCTCGCGCAGTGGGTCGCCCGGACCGGCCGCGCCCGCGTCGCGCTGCGCGGTGACGGCGGCGTCGGTGCCGTCCCAGTCGGCGTCGCGCTCGGCGTCGCTGCGGCCGACGATCCGCTCCTTGATCTCCCCGGCCAGCCTGGCCGCGCGGCTCTCGGGCCGGTGTGCGGAACGGTCGCTCATGCGCGCGTCTCCCGTCGTGTGTCGTGTCCGGTCTGCGGCTGCTGCGGCGGGGGTCCGGCGGGGTCGTGCTGCGGGGCACGCGGGTCGCCCGGGATGCCCTGCGGGCCGGTCCGGCCGGTGCGCGGATCGGCCTGGGCCGTGCGGGGGTCGATCCGACCGTTGCGGAGATCGGGTCCGGCGGCGCGGGGATCGGGCTGCGCTGCCCCTGGCCCCGCCGGCGCGGCGGTCCCCCGGGCGGCGTCGCCGGGCCCCCGGGCGGTGTCCCCGGCCCCCCGGGCATCCCGGTCGCGCTCGTCGCCGGTGTCGTCGAGCAGCGCGTCGACCAGCGCCCGGTAGCTTGTCACGGCCTGCCGCAGGTCCTCGGTACCGGCCCGCCCCGCGGCGTGCTCACGGGAGATCCCGCGCGCCTCCCGGTAACGCTGGGTCAGCACCGGGTACGCGACGGACAGGTCCTCGGCCTGCTGGTCGAAGTCCTCGACCGGATAGCCACGGGCGGACATCACCTCGGCGACCAGGCGGTCGGCCTCCCGGACCGCGCTCGCCGGGTCGTCGACGAAGCCCTGCTGCACCTGGGTCCAGCGGCCGCGGTAGCCCGCGCGCTCCTGCGGGTCGAGATCGCGCAGCCGCAGCGAGCGGTGCCGTCTGCGCCGCTCCGCGAGGTCCTTCTCGGCGTCCCGCGGGTCGTCGGCGCCGCGCACCGCGCGGTCGTACTCGGGACCGAACTGCTCGCGCAGCGCGGCCGATCGGCGTCGGCGCGCCGCCGCGAGCGCGGCGGCCACGATCGCCACGAGGACGATCACCACCACGGCCACGACGATGATCGTTGTGATGTCGGTCATATCGGTCTGTACCCGTTCGTGCGGCACGAAAACACGACTGGCCTGCCCTGATCACGGATCGTGAACACGGAACCCGCTTGACCTGCACCGGGGTGCAGGTCGCAGGCTTGACGCGTGGTGGAGACCGTCCCGGGACGTGGCGCAGGGAACGAGCCGGGTGTCTGGTCATCCGGGCGGGCCCCGACCACCGTCGGCATCCTGCTGCTGATCAGCCTCACCGCCTTCGAGGCGATGGGGGTCGGCACCGCGATGCCGGCCATCGTGGACGACCTCGGCGGGCTCGCGCTCTACGCGTGGCCGTTCGTCGCGTTCCTGGCCGCGGCGGTCTTCGGGACGGCCTTCGGCGGTCGCTGGTGCGACGCCCGCGGGCCGCGGGCCCCGCTCGTCGTCGCACCGACGGTGTTCGGGATCGGCCTGCTCGTCGCCGGCTCGGCAACGACGGCCGCCGAGCTGCTCACCGGCCGGGTGCTGCAGGGCCTCGGCGCCGGCGTGCAGGGTGTCGCGGTGTACGTGCTGGTCGCCGCGGTCTACCCGAGCCGGCAGCGGCCCGCGGTGTTCGGGCTCATCTCGTCGGCGTGGGTGCTGCCCTCGCTCGCCGGCCCGCCGCTGGCGGCGGTCGTCACCGAACGGATCTCCTGGCACTGGGTGTTCCTCGGGCTGCTCCCGGTCGTCGGCCTCGCCCTCGTCCTGATCATGCCCGCCGTGCGGGGGCTCGGTCCGCCGCGCGAGCGCACGACCGGCGGCGGCACCGGGCTGGTGATCGCTGCGCTCGGCGCCGCACTCGGGGTGGCCGGGCTCAGCTGGGCGCTGGAGAACCTCGACGCCCGCGGCGCGGTGGTCGGCGCGGTCGCGGTGCTCGCGCTCGTCCCCTCGCTGCGCAGGCTGCTGCCCGGCGGGGTCGTCGCGGCACGGCCGGGCATCGCCTCGGTGGTCGCGGCCCGCGGCCTGGTGGCGGGGGCGTTCTTCACGGTGGTGTCGTTCCTGCCGCTGATCCTCACCGCGACGCACGGATGGTCGCTGACCGCGGCCGGCGTCCCGCTGATCGTCGCGTCACTGGGGTGGTCGGCGGCCGCCGCCTGGCAGGCCCGCCATCCCGACAGGGACCGATCGGTGATGTTGCGCGCCGGCTTCGCGACGATCGCCGTCGGCCAGCTCGGGCTGCTGCCGGTCGCCGCGGGATGGCTGCCCGGCTGGCTCGCGATCGGGTTCTGGGGGCTGGCCGGGCTCGGGATGGGCGTCGCGTTCTCCGGGATCGCGTTCCTGACCCTCGCCCACTCGACGGCGACCGACGTCGGATCGCACTCGTCGGCGGCGCAGTTGCTGGACCAGCTGGCGACGGCGGCGTTCGTCGGGCTCGGCGGGGCGCTGCTGGCGATGCTCACCTCGCCCGCCGTCGCGATGCCGGTGCTGCTCGGGGTGGTGGCGGTGCTGGCGCTGACCGGCGCGGCGACGGCGCCGCGCACCCGGCTGCCGGCCTGACCGGCCGAGGTGGGCGAGCCGGTCCGACCGGTCCGCGGGCGGGCCCCGGCGGCCGGTCAGCGCAGCAGCGCCCGCAGGACCCGCGCGTTGCGCTCCGGATCGGGCTCGCCGCCGGTGATCGCCGGCGTGTGCACGAACGACTCGGCGATCCGCACGGTGGCGTAGGCGAGTTCGGCCGGTTCGAGGTCGATGGTCACCCGGCCGGTCTCGACGTCGTGGGTCAGCATCGTGGTGACGAGCCCGATCAGCCTGCTCTGGAACTCGCTCGCCTCCCGGGTGAGCAATCGGGCGAGCAGCTCGCCCTCGTCGGCCTGCATCCGCCGGAACCCCGGGTGCAGCAGCACGTCGGCCGCCCACCGGCTGAGCGTCTCGGCGGTCAGGCTGTGCGCGGGCCCCTCGTCGCGCACGGTGTCCCACACGGCGGCGAGCGCGCGGTCGGCGGTGAGCCACAGCACCTCGACCAGCAGCTGGTCCCGCGTCCCGACCCAGCGGTGCAGCGTCACCCGGCTGATCCCGAGCTCCTTGGCGAGCGCCTGGATGTCGATCCGGCGGCCCGCGCGGAACCACCGGAGCGCGACCGTCAGCGCGTCCAGCGGGGTCGCCCTGGTGCGCACCGGGACGGCACGCAGCTGCCGCTGCAGCGGGGTCACCGCCGCGGAGCCCGCGCGGGCCGCCGCGCCCCGGTCACCGGTCACCGCTCCTCCGCTCCCCGCCCGGGACGTACCCACGCACCCGACATCGGATGCAACGCGATACCCCGACTGTATCGGACAGGTTTCGCCCGGCTCCGTTCTGCCACGCAGGATATTCGCAGTTCAGGAGCGCTGCATGCGCGAGTCGCGTTCGCCCGAACGGCATTCTTGTGTGACACACGTCGTGCTCTGTAGCTTTTCGGGGGTGCACGTCAGAGGTGCGCGACCGCGCTCAACGAGGAGCAGGACATGACCGACACGACGACCCACCGGCCGGTCGGCCGGCTGGGGGACCCCGCACTCAGCCTGGCGGACGATCCGCGCGCCGATCCCCGGATGATCGCCGTCCTCGGCGCCTTCGGCGTGACCGGGCACGCCGACGACGCGCCGATGGACCGCACCGCGGGCCGCGAGGCACTGCTCGCGTTCGTCGCGGCCGTCGAGGAGGGCTTCGAGGGCTTCTTCACCGCGCTGGCCGAGCCGTGGGCGCCGGTGCCGGGGATCGTGCGGGAGACCCGCGAGCCGGCCCCCGGCGTCACCCTGCACGTGCACCGCCCGGAGGGCGCCGACGGCCCGCTGCCGGTGGTGTACCAGATCCACGGCGGCGGGATGGTCATGCTCGGCGCGACCGGGCAGGCGTACGTGCACTGGCGCGACGAGCTCGCGGCGGCCGGGGCGGTCGTCGTCGGCGTCGAGTACCGCAACGGCGGCGGCCGGCTCGGCGCGCATCCCTTCCCGGCCGGGCTCGACGACTGCGCCACCGGGCTCCGCTGGGTGCTCGACCACCTCGACGAGCTGGGCGGGACGCACGTCGTGGTCACCGGGGACTCCGGCGGGGCGAACCTCGCGCTCGCGGTCGCGATCCGGGCCCGGCGGGAGGGCTGGAGCGACCGGATCGCCGGCATCCACGCGCTGTGCCCGTACGTGCTCGGCACCTGGGACCGGGCCCCCGAGCACCTGCACTCGCTGCGCGAGAACGACCGGTACTGGCTCAACCGGCAGCTCTTCCCGCTGCTCGCCGAGGTCTACGACCCGGGAGCGGGCAACGTCGACGATCCCACCTGCTGGCCGGCCCGGGCAGCCGTCGACGACCTGCGCGGCCTGCCGCCGCACCTCATCTCGTGTGCGGAGCTCGATCCGCTGCGCGACGAGGGCATCGCCTACCACCGGCTGCTCCTGCAGGCCGGTGTGCCGTCGGTCGGGAAGGTCGACCTGGGGCTCTGCCACGTCGGGCAGATCCTGTTCCGGGACGCGATGCCCGACGTGTACGCCGCCACGGTGCGCGAGGTGGTCGGGTTCGCGGAGTCGGTGCGCCCCTGACGCCGGGCCCGTCCCTGCACGGGCGGTGCGCTCGTGCAGGGACGGGACGGGATCAGATGCCGGCCGGGCTCGCCGGGGGCTCGGCGGCGGCACCGAGCGCGGCGGGCGTCACCGTCGCCCAGCGGCGTCCCGGCCGAACGGGGTCACGAGGACACCGCGCAGCTGCCCCGGTCCTTCCACACCGGTCCGGACGCGGACGGGCGGATGTCGTCGTCGAAGATCGCGGTGGGCAGGTAGAGCGAGCAGCAGGCGTTCGGGATGTCGACGACGCCCGAGACCCGGCCCTCGATCGGTGCCGACCCGAGCAGCAGGTAGGCCTGCGGACCCGAGTAGCCGAACTTCTCCAGGTAGGTGACGGCGTTGAGGCAGGCGTTGCGGTAGGCGACGGTGGCGTCGTTGTAGAGGTTGGTGTCGGTGGTGTGGTCGACGCCGATCCCGATGAAGGTGACGAACTCGGAGTAGCGCGGTTCGACGTTGCCGGGCATCAGGATCGGGTTGGTGGTGACGCCGTAGGTCTCCATCCCGCCCTTGATCAGGTCGACGTGGAAGTCGATGAACCCGCCCATCTCGATCGCGCCGCAGAAGGTGATCTCGCCGTCGCCCTGGGAGAAGTGCAGGTCACCGCCGGAGAACAGGGCGCCCGGCACGTGCACCGGGTAGAAGACGCGGCTGCCGCGGGTGAAGTTCTTGATGTCGTGGTTGCCGCCGTTCTCCCGGGGCGGCACGGTGCGGGCTCCGTCCCGGCCGACCCCGGCGAGCGCGTCGCCGGTCGCGGTGCCGCCGAGCACCTCCTCGTCCAGCGGCGGGAGGGCGAGCGCGGGCACCCGGTCCGGGTCGGTGGCGATCAGCGCGCGTTCCCGGGCGTTCCAGCGGGCCAGCAGCTCGGGCGACGGCGCGGTGCCGAACAGCCCGGGATGGGTGATCCCGGTGTAGGAGACGCCGGGGATGTGCCGGGAGGTGGCCTTCTGGCCGGAGAAGTCCCAGATCGCCTTGTACGCGTCGGGGAAGGTGTCGGTGAGGAACCCGCCGCCGTTCTGCTTGGCGAAGATGCCGGTGTAGCCCCAGCCCTGACCGGGTGCGGGACCGGTCTCCTGCGGCACCGGGCCGAGATCGAGGATGTCGACCACGAGCAGGTCGCCCGGCTCGGCGCCCTCCACCGCGATCGGGCCGGAGAGCATGTGGGCGCCGCGCAGGTCGACGTCGCGGACGTCGTTCGCGGAGTCGTTGTTCCCGATCTGGCCGTCGGTCCACTCCCGGCACTCGACGCGGATCGAGATGTCCGGGCGGACGGTGACGGCCGGCGGGATGTCGGGATGCCAGCGGTTGTGGCCGGGGACCGCCTGGTCGCGCATGGACCTGGCCTGGTCGACGGTGAACACGACGTCGGGCACGGTGACCTCCTGGAGCTCGGTGGGGTGCGGGGATCAGGGCCGGGGCAGCCGGGCGTGCCGCGGGTCCCGGGTGACGGGCGTGGCGCGCCGGGAGCGGCCCGGCACCGACGAGACGACCTGCGGCGCGTCGGCGCTGGCGCCCGAGGCGTCCAGCGCGCGGCGCACGCCGGGATCGACGCCGCGCAGCGCGGGCGCCCCGAAGATCCGCGACGAGCGCGATCCGCAGTCCGGGCACTGCGCCTCCCGGCCGGCCGCGGACATCGGCCGGACCTGGTCGAACTCGCCGCAGACGGGGCAGCGATGGGTGTAGGTGGGCACGGACACCTCCAAAGTACTGTCATATGAAAATATCTCCACTGACAGTATGGGTGTCAAGCCAGGCGGGCCAGAACGTCGAACGACAGGCCGTCGGCCCGGGCCAGGTAGACGTCCTGCCGCAGGTGCCCGCCGCGCAGCGAGACCGCACCCCGGGGACCGTCGAAGCCGGTGTCCTCGGCGACCGCGAGCAGCGCCGCGGGCTCCACCGATCCCGCCCGGCCGGCCAGCCTGCCGAGCAGCGTGATCGCCTCGAAGCAGGACTCGGCGAGCGCGCCCGGCACCGGGGCGTGCACGCCGAACCGGGCCGCGTAGCGGGCCGAGAAGTCCAGCGACGACGCGGTCGCCAGCGTCTCGAAGTAGCCGGCCGCCGCGTACAGCTCGCGGGTGGCCTCGGCGCCGGTCGCGAGCAGCATGTTCTCCTCCATCAACGGGGAGAGCCGGACCCGGTGGCGGTCGGCGCCGGACGCCGCGAAGGCACGGTTGAACCGGACCGCGTCCGAGCCGACCAGGAACATCAGCACGCCCTGCGCGCCGGAGCGCTGCACCCGGGTGACGACGGGGCCGAAGTCGTCGGTGCCGAGCGGGACGAACACCTCGTCGAGCACCCGGACGTCCGGGCTGGTCCGCACGAAGCGGCGCACCGCGCGGGCCGAGCCGCGCGGCCACACGTAGTCGTTGCCGACCACGCACCAGGTCCGCACGCCCAGCTCCGCCGACATCCAGCGCAGCGCGGGCAGCACCTGGGTCTCCGGTGTCTCACCGGTCAGGAACACCCCCGGCGTCGTCTCGCCGCCCTCGTAGAGCGGGGCGTAGACGTAGGGCACCCGGCCGGCCACGGCCGGGGCGAGTGCCTGCCGGACCGCGGAGATGTGCCAGCCGCTGACCGCGGCCACCCGGCCCGCGTCGAGCAGGTCCCGGACGGCCGCGGCGACCTCGGACGGCGGCCGGCCGCCGTCCACCGGCAGCAGCCGGACCTCGCGGCCGAGGACCCCGCCCGCGTCGTTCAGCTCGGCGGCGGCCAGGTCACCGCACGCCTCGCAGGCCGGGCCGAGGATCCCGGCCGGGCCGCTGCGGGGCACGACGAAGGCGACGTCGAGCACTGCGGGGGCCGTGGACACGTCACCTCCCGGTCGGTTGAAGGTGACAGTGTTTACGATGACAGCGATCTCGTCACTACCCCGAACGCGCCAGCCCGGAGGATGCCCGTGCCCGCCGCCGAACCCCGCACCCGCGCCCCGGCCGCCGCGGCCGTGCTCGGCCGCGCCGCGCACCGGGTCGAGCGGCGGATCGAGGAGGCCGTCCGGCCGCCGGACGGGCCGGGCCTGGACGGCTGGCGGGTGCTCGATCTGCTCGCCGACGGCGCGGGGCACCCGATGTCGGACATCGCGGTCCACGCGATGGTCCCGGCGCCGACCCTGACGAAGATCATCGACCGGATGGTGGACCGGGCACTGGTGTACCGCCGGCCGGACGACGCCGACCGCCGGCGGGTGCTGGTGTTCGGCACCGACCGCGGCCGGGAGCTGCACGCGGCGTTGCAGCCGGGCGTCGCGCGGGTGGAACGGGAGATCCTGGACGCGTTCGGCGCCGACGCCGGGACGGTGCTGGCGGCACTGTCCCGGCTCGGCTGAGCTACTCGCCCTCCAGGTCCCCCTCCGACTCCAGGTACGCCTGCCGCAGCGCGTCCAGCGTGGACGCCTCCGGCGACTCCCACAGCCCCCGGTCGACGGCCTCCAGCAGCCGCTCCGCCATCCCGTGCAGCGCCCACGGGTTGGACTCGGTCAGGAACTTGCGGTTGTCCGGGTCCAGCACGTACTCCGCAGTCAGCGTCTCGTACTGCCAGTCGGCGACGACGCCGGTGGTGGCGTCCCAGCCGAACAGGTAGTCGACCGTCGCCGCCATCTCGAACGCGCCCTTGTACCCGTGCCTGCGCATCGCGGCGATCCAGCGCGGATTGACCACCCGGGCCCGGAACACCCGGGCGGTCTCCTCGTGCAGGGTGCGGGTGCGGACGGCCTCGGGGCGGGTCGAGTCGCCGACGTAGGCCTCCGGCGAGCTGCCGGTCAGCGCGCGGACGGTGGCGACCATGCCGCCATGGTACTGGTAGTAGTCGTCGGAGTCGGCGATGTCGTGCTCGCGGGTGTCGATGTTCTTCGCCGCCACCGCGATCCGCCGGTAGGCGTTCTCCATGTCGTCCCGGGCGGGCACGCCGTCCAGGCCGCGGCCGTAGGCGTAGCCGCCCCAGGTGGAGTAGACCTCGGCGAGATCGGCGTCGCCGCGCCAGTCGCGCGAGTCGACCAGCTGCAGCAGCCCGGCGCCGTAGGTGCCCGGCTTGGACCCGAAGATCCGGGTGCGGGCCCGGCGGTCGTCGCCGTGCCGCTCGCGGTCGACGAGCACGTGCGCGCGGACGAAGTTCTGCTCCGGCGTCTCGTCCAGCTCGGCGACCAGCTTCACCGCGTCGTCGAGCAGGGCCAGGACGTGCGGGAACGCGTCCCGGAAGAACCCGGAGATGCGCACGGTGACGTCGACCCGGGGGCGGCCCAGCTCGTCGAGCCCGATCACCTCGAGATCGCGGACCCGGCGGCTCGCGTCGTCCCACACCGGGCGGACGCCGAGCAGCGCGAACACCTCGGCGACGTCGTCGCCGGAGGTCCGCATCGCGCTGGTCCCCCACACCGACAGGCCGACCGAGCGCGGGTACTCGCCGTGGTCGCTGCGGTAGCGCTCGACCAGGGACTCGGCCATCGCCTGCCCGGTCTCCCAGGCCAGCTTGGACGGGACGGCCTTCGGGTCGACCGAGTAGAAGTTCCGGCCGGTCGGCAGCACGTTCACCAGGCCGCGCAGCGGCGAGCCGGACGGACCGGCCGGGATGAAGCCGCCGTCCAGGGCGTGCAGCACCCGGTCCAGCTCGTGCGCGGTGGCGTCCAGCCGTGGCACCACCTCGACGGCGGCGAAGCGCAGCACCGCACGCACCGCGCCGACGTCGACGCCGGGGAGCGCCGCCGCCGCAGCGGGCCGGACGGCCGTACCGGCAGTACCGGCGGTACCGCCAGTACCGCAGTGCTCGGCGGCGACGTCGTCGACCGCTGCCGGATCCCAGTCCCGGGCCTCCATCCCGGCGACCAGGGCGCGGGCGACGGTCTCGACGGCGTCGGTGCGGGCCCCGGTCTCGGAGCCGTCCTCGACCAGCCCGAGCGCCTGCCGCAGCCCGGGCACGGACTGCTCGCCGCCCCACATCTGCCGGGCCCGCAGCACGGCGAGCACCAGGTCGATCCGCTGCTCACCGGCCGGGGCGAGGGCGAGCACGTGCAGGCCGTCCCGGATCTGCACGTCCTTGATCTCGCAGAGCCAGCCGTCGACGTGCATCAGCATGTCGTCGAAGACGTCCTCGTCCGGGCGCTCCTCCAGGCCCAGGTCGTGGTGCATCTTCGCGGCCGTCATCAGGGTCCAGATCTGCTGGCGGATCGCGGGCAGCTTCGCCGGGTCGAGCGCGGAGATGTTGGCGTGCTCGTCGAGCAACTGCTCCAGCCGGGCGATGTCGCCGTAGCTCTCGGCCCGGGCCATCGGCGGGATGAGGTGGTCGACCAGGGTGGCGTGCGCCCGGCGCTTGGCCTGGGTGCCCTCCCCCGGGTCGTTCACCAGGAACGGGTAGATCAGCGGCAGGTCGCCGAGCACGGCGTCGGTGCCGCAGGACGCCGACATGCCCAGCGTCTTGCCCGGCAGCCACTCCAGGTTCCCGTGCTTGCCGATGTGCACGATCGCGTGCGCGCCGAACCCGCCGTCGGACTCCGGCGCCGCCAGCCAGCGGTAGGCGGCCAGGTAGTGGTGCGACGGCGGCAGGTCCGGATCGTGGTAGATCGCGACCGGGTTCTCCCCGAACCCGCGCGGCGGCTGCACGATCAGCGTGACGTTCCCGCTGCGCAGCGCGGCGACGACGATGTGGTCGTCGTGCACGTACAGCTCGCCCGGCGGCTCGCCCCAGTGCTCGACGACGCCGTCGCGGAGGTCCTGCGGAAGCGTGTCGAACCAGCTGCGGTAGGTCGAGGCGGAGATCCGGATCGGGTTCCCGGCGAGCTTCTCCTCGGTGAGCCAGTCCGGGTCCTGCCCGCCGGCCTCGATCAGCGCGTGCATCAGCGCGTCGCCGTCGCCTGCCTCGACGCCCGGGAACCCGCCGGTCTCGTACCCGGCGGCGGCCATCGTGCGCAGCAGCGCGACCGTCGAGGCCGGGGTGTCCAGACCCACCGCGTTCCCGATCCGGGCGTGCTTGGTCGGGTACGCCGACAGCATCAGCACGATCTTCTTCTCGGCGTTCGGGATGCGGCCGAGGTTGGCGTGGTTCACCGCGATCCCGGCGACCCGGGCGGCGCGCTCGTGGTCCGGGACGTAGACGGACAGGCCGTCGTCGTCGGTCTCCTTGAACGAGAACGGGACGGTGATCAGCCGGCCGTCGAACTCGGGGACGGCGACCTGGGTGGCGACGTCGAGCGGGGACAGGCCGTCGTCGTTGGACTCCCAGGTCTCCCGGGACGAGGTCAGGCACAGGCCCTGCAGGATCGGCACGTCGAGCGCGGCGAGCTCGGTGACGTCCCACTCCTCGTCCTCGCCGCCGGCCTGCGCGGACGCCGGCTTGGTGCCGCCCGCGGCGAGCACGGTGACGACCATCGCGTCGGCGCCGCGCAGCGTGTCCAGCAGGCCGGCCGGGGCCTGGCGCAGCGAGGCGCACCAGATCGGCAGCGGTGTCGCGCCCTTCGCGGTGATCGCGTCGCAGAGCGCCTCGACGTAGGCGGTGTTCCCGGCCAGGAACTGCGCCCGGTAGAAGAGCACCGCCACGGTGGGTCCGGTCCCGGTGCCGGGGCCGTCCAGCACGCCCCACTCGGGCAGCTCCACCGGCGGCGCGAAGCCCTCACCGGTCAGCAGCACCGTGTCGGACAGGAACGCGTGCAGCTGCCGCAGGTTCTCGGTGCCGCCCTGTGCGAGGTAGGTGTGCGCCTCCGCGGCGACGCCGGCGGGCACGGTGGAGAGCTCCATCATCTCCGCGTCCGGCGCCATCTCACCGCCCAGGCAGACCAGCGGCGTGGACCGGGCTCGCAGCAGGTCCAGACCCTCCTCGAAGTAGCGGTAGCCGCCGAGCACCCGGACGACGACGACGTCGGCCGCGTCGGCCATCGCGGCCAGCTCGTCGAGCAGCACCCGGTTCGGGTTGGCGAGGCGGTAGTCCGCCCCGCCGGCACGGGCGGAGAGCAGGTCGGTGTCCGAGGTGGACAGGAGCAGGATCACCGGGCGGTCCCGGTGCGGGGCGTGCGGGCGCGCGTCATCGGCGTACCTTCCTCGGGATCCTCGTCCCGGACGGAGGTGGCGCGGCGGATGGGGCCAGTGTCTGGCTGCCCCGGCGGTCCACGAGGGTCCGCCGGGATCACAGTGGCGGGACCGCGCCGGACTCGCACCGGCTTCCTGATCCCACCCGCCGTCTTCGGTTGTCCGATCACCTTCCGCAACGGGCCGGTCCCCCGTCAAGGAACCGTGCACCGCCGTGGCGCTCGGCACCCGGTGCCGTCGGTCACCCGGCACCCTCGGTCCGGTCCCCCCGGCCCGGCCCGCCGACGGCCCGGCCGAGGTCGCGGGCGCGCAGCGCCAGCCACAGCTCGTGCCGGTCCTGCGCGGTGTCCAGCCGCCGCCCGGTGACCTGCTCGGCGGCCGCGATCCGGTTCCGGACGGTGTGCCGGTGCACGCCGAGCGCGGACGCGGCGGCCGCCCAGTGCCCGTTGCGTTCCAGGTGCGCGGCGATCGCCCGCAGCAGCTCCGGGCCGCGCGGGTCGGCGTCCAGCGGCCCGAGCACGGCGTCGGCGAAGGCCCGCAACCGGTCGTGGTCGAGCAGGGCGAGCAGCATCCGGCTGGACGCCACGTCGTCGGCGTGCGCGGGCCGCCCGGTCAGCCGGGCCACCGGGAGCGCGGAGCGGGCCTGCCGCAGCGACACCGCGAGCGCCCCCGGCCGGACGGCGATGCCGATCCCGGCCGGCCGGCGGGCGGCGAGCGCGGCCAGCACCGCCACCAGGTCGACCGACTCGGCGACCGCCAGCTCGACGGTGCCGTCGGCCTCCCCCGGCTCCGGCGCGGTCGTGCGGACCAGCGCGTCGGGCAGCACCGCGGCCAGATCGGCGGCCAGCTCCTCGGGGCGCGGCGCCGCGACCACGGCGGCGCGCAGCCGGGTCTCCGGCAGGCCGGCGGCGGCGAGCCTGCGGCCAGCGCCGTCGTCGTCGACGACGCCGCGGTCCAGCGCGGCCAGCAGCCGGGCCCGGCCGCGGCGGGCGGCGGCGTCCAGGCCGAGCCGGCGTTCCAGCTCCAGCGACAGCAGCGACACCAGGTCGCCGGTGACCTGGTTGGAGTGCGGCCCGGCGGCCGGCCCGTCGATCAGCAGCAACGCCCGGATCCGCCGCGAACCCAGCGGATGGACCTCCCGGCGGCGGCCGTCGGCGACCTCGACGGCGGCGCCCAGCAGACCCTGCCCGCGCACCTCCCCGATCGTCGTCGCGAGCCCGGCGGCCAGCTCCGCGGCCCCCTCGACGGGTGCCGCGGCCAGCACCCGGCCGAGCAGATCCACCACCACGCCGGTGCGCCCGGTCGCACCGGCGTGCGCGGCCAGCACCGCCTCGATGCCGCCCGGGGAGACCGCCGCGGCGGTCAGCGCGCGCTGGGTGCGCAGCGCCCACTGCAGCCGGGCCCGCTCGGCCGCGTCCCGGTGCGCGAACACCGCCTTGGTGACGGCGATGAACGGCACCCCCTCGGGCACCGAGAGCAGCGGCAGCCCGGCCCGGCGGGCCGCGGTGATGAGCGCCGGCGGGGTGCTGCGGTGCGGCAGGTCGGAGCCCAGGCCGACGCCGAGCGCGACCACGCCGTGCGCGCGCAGGTGCCGGGCGTAGCGGGTGAGGCCGTCGACGTCGGCGGGCAGCAGGAACCCGACGGTCAGCAGCAGCTCGCCGCCCTGCAGCCAGCCGCCCGGCTCGGCCAGCTCGGACACCGCGGCGGCGACCACGATCCGATCGAGATCGCCGTCGTCGATCGCCACCCGGCCCAGCCGCAGCTCCGGGTCGCCGAGCAGCTCACGCAGCGGCACCCCACCGGGCGGGATCGACACCATGGCGAACATGATCTCCGACGATTCGACGTTCTGTCACTTCTGTCGTCGTCGGGGGAACGAGCACGGTGGGCGGGACCCGGGTCGCGCCCAGAGGAGGAACCCATGCCGATCGGATCGGTCGACGCCGGCACCGTCCCCCGCTTCGCGGGCCCGCCCACGTTCGCCCGGCTGCCCCGGCTGGACGAGGTGGAGCACGCCGACGTGGCCGTGCTGGGGCTCCCGTTCGACGGCGGGGTGTCCTACCGGCCGGGTGCCCGGTTCGGCCCGGCGCACGTGCGGGCGTCGTCGAAGCTGCTGCGGCCCTACCACCCGCCGCTGGGGGTCTTCCCGTTCGGTGACCAGCAGGTGGCCGACGCCGGGGACCTGGGGATCGACCCGTTCGACATCGACCACGCGGTGCGCACCGTCGAACAGGCCGCGGACCGGTTGCGGGCCGGCGGGACGACGCTGCTCGCGCTCGGCGGCGACCACACGCTCGCGCTGCCGCTGCTGCGCTCGGTGGCGCGCACCCACGGGCCGGTCGCCGTCGTGCACTTCGACGCGCACCTCGACACCTGGGGCCCGTACTTCGGCGCGGACGTCACGCACGGCACCCCGTTCCGCAACGCCGCCGAGGAGGGCCTGCTCGATCCGCGGCGCTGCCTGCACGTCGGCATCCGGGGCCCGCTCTACTCCGAGCAGGACCTGACGAACGACGAGGTCCTCGGCTTCCAGGTGATCCACACCGACGCCTACCAGACCGAGGGCGTGGCCGCCGTCGTCGAGCGGATGCGGCGGCGGCTGGGCACCGGGCCGGTGTACGTGTCGGTCGACATCGACGTGCTGGACCCGGCGCACGCGCCCGGCACCGGCACCCCGGAGGCGGGCGGGCTGACCAGCCGCGAGCTGCTGCACACACTGCGCGCGCTGGCCGGCACCGACGTCGTCGGCGCCGACGTCGTCGAGGTCGCCCCGGCCTACGACCACGCCGAGATCACCGGCATCGCCGCCGCCCACGTCGCCTACGAGCTGCTGTCCGTGCTCGCGGCCAACCGGACCTGAGGAGCACCCCGTGGATCTCGCCGTCGTCGTCGTCTACCTGGTCGCGATGATCGCCTTCGGTTTCTGGGGGCGGCACCGCACCCGGGACCGCAGCGACTTCCTGGTCGCCGGGCGCCGCCTCGGTCCGTGGCTGTACTCGGGCACGATGGCCGCCGTCGTGCTCGGCGGGGCGTCCACGATCGGCGGGGTCGGGCTCGGCTACGAGTACGGCATCTCCGGGATGTGGCTGGTCGTCGCGATCGGCACCGGCATCCTGGCGCTGTCGCTGCTGTTCGCCGGCCGGATCCAGCGGCTCGGGGTGTACACCGTCGGGCAGATGCTGGAGCTGCGCTACGGCACCGGGCTCGGCGCGCCGTCCGGCATCGTCATGTGGGCCTACACCCTGATGCTCGCGGTCACCTCGACGATCGCCTACGCGACGATCTTCGGGGTGCTGCTCGACATCGGCCGGGTCCCGGCGATCGTGCTCGGCGGCGCGGTGGTCGTCGTCTACTCGACGCTCGGCGGGATGTGGTCGGTGACGCTCACCGACTTCGTCCAGTTCCTGATCAAGACGATCGGGATCTTCCTGGTGCTGCTCCCGATCGTGCTGTGGCGGGCGGGCGGCTGGGACGGGCTAACCGCGGCCGTCCCGGCGGACGCGCTGTCGCTGACCTCGATCGGCGGCGGCACGATCCTCACCTACTTCGTCACCTACGGCTTCGGCCTGCTGATCGGGCAGGACATCTGGCAGCGGGTGTTCACCGCCCGCTCCCCCGGCGTCGCCCGCTGGGCCGGAATCGGCGCCGGGCTGTACTGCCTGGCCTACGGTGTCGCCGGCGCGCTGATCGGGACCGCCGCCCAGGTGATCGTGCCCGGCCTCGCCGAGCGGGACGACGCGTTCGCCGCGATCGTGTCCGAGGCGATGCCGCCGGTCGCCGCCGGGCTCGTCCTCGCCTCCGCGCTGGCCGCGGTGATGTCGACCTCCAGCGGCGCGCTGCTGGCGACCGCGACGGTGTTCAACCAGGACCTGATGTCCCGGTTCCGGCGGGCCGCCGCCGCCGAGGACGAGCTGTCCGGGAACCGGTGGGCGGTCGCCGGGTTCGGCGTCATCATGATCGTGATCTCGTCGCTGCTGCAGGACGTCGTCGCCGCGCTGACCCTGGCCTACGGCATCCTGGTGGGCGGGCTGCTGGTGCCCATCCTGGGCGGTCTGTTCTGGCGGCGCGCCACCCGGGCCGGGGCGCTCGCCGCGATGGGCGTCGGCACCGTCGCCACCCTCGGCACCATGCTCGTGCTCGGCGACCTCTACGCGAACGAACCGGTGTTCGCCGGGATCGGCTCCGGGCTAGTGGTGTTCGTGGTGGTGTCGCTGCTGACCACCCCGACCGGTGACGACGTCCGCGCCGAGTGGGACCGGCGCAGCGGCCGGGCGGGCTCCGCCGCCCGCTGACCCCGGACGGGGGACGGCCCCGGTGCGCCTGCTTGCCCGGACCCGTCCCCCGGTCGACGCTCTCCCGGCACGACCCACCTCCACCGGCGGGAGAGCCACCGTGACCCGACGCATCCTCACCGTGCTGCTCGGCACGGTGCTGGTCACGGCGCTCACCCTGCCCGCGGCGCACGCGACGGCGGTGCAGGACCCGCTCGCCGAGCGGGCGTACGTCGGCGTCTCGGTCGCCACCGTGTGGACCTCCCCCACCAGCCCGCGCGCGCTGGACCGCTCCGCCGTCGCCGCGCCCGCCGATCCGGCGGGCTGGCTCGGTGCGATGACGGCGGCCGACCGGCGCGAGCTGACCACCGCGTCCCGCACCCAGACCCAGGTCCTCTACGGCGCCCCGGTGCAGGTGCTGGAGCGCCGGGACGAGTGGACCCGGGTCGCGGTCCCCGGCCAGCCCAGCGCGAAGGACGACCGCGGTTATCCGGGCTGGATCCCGTCCGCCCAGCTGACCCCCGGTGTCGCGTTCGCCGGGCTCACCGCGGCGCTGCCCGCGGGCACCGTCGACGGGGTCGCCACCACCTGGCTCTACGCCAAGGAGACGCGCACCGAGCGGCTCCGCGAGATCAGCGCGGGCACCCGGCTGCCGGTGCTCTCCGGCGACTCCGGCGGCGTGCAGGTGTCGCTGACCGACGGCGGCACCGCCTGGATCGACGCGGCGCACCTGCGGATCGGCGGGCCGGAACCGGCGACCGGGGAGGACCTGGTCGGCACCGCCCGGCTGTTCCTGGACCGGCCCTACCTGTGGGGCGGCCGCTCCGGGTTCGCGCCGGACTGCTCCGGGCTGACCGGGCTGGTGCACGAGCTGCACGGGATCACGATCGGCCGGGACGCGTCCGACCAGGCGACCGGCGGCCGGGCCGTCGCGAAGGACGACCTGCGGCCCGGCGACCTGCTGTTCTGGAACTCGCCCGCCACGCACGTCGCGATCTACGTCGGCGACGGGCAGATGATCGAGGCGTTCGACGCGTCCACCCCGGTGCGGGTCACCCCGGTCCGGTTCGACGACAGCTACTCCGGGGCGCGCCGGCACCTGCCCGACCCGGCCTGACCTGGTCCGCGCCCGGCGTGTGACCGATGCCGCCGCCCCGCGCGGGCGCCCCGCGGGTCCCGGTGTGCCTACAGTGACCGGCGTGCCGACGACCGCCCGTACCCGCGCCGACGCCTGTCCGGGCGTCGTGTCGCCGCACCTCGCGGCGGACGGTGCGCTGGCCAGGATCCGGCTCCCCGGCGGCGTGATCGCCGCGGCCGCACTGCGTGCCGTCGCGGCGCTCGCCCGCGACGCAGGCGACGGGTCGGTGCACCTCACCTCGCGCGGGAACCTGCAGCTGCGCGGCCTCGATCCGGCCGATCCGCGGCCGGTCGCGCGGCTCTCCGAGGCCGGGCTGCTGCCCTCGACCACCCACGAGCGGGTCCGGAACATCCTGGCCTCCCCGCTGTCCGGGATCACCGGCGGACTCGCCGACGTGCGCGGGCTGGCCGCCGCGCTGGACCGCGGGCTGTGCGCCCGGCCGGGGCTCGCCCGGCTGTCCGGCCGGTTCCTGTTCGCCCTCGACGACGGCCGCGGCGACGTCGCCGGGGAGCGTCCCGACCTGTGCTGGCGGGCGATCTCCCCGGACGACGGCGAGCTCGTCGTCGCCGGGACCGGGACCGGCCTGGCCAGCCCCCGGGCCGGCGCCCCCGCACTGCTGCTCGACGCCGCGCAGGCGTTCCTGACCCTGGACACCGGCACCTGGCGCACCGCCGAGCTCGACGACGCCCCCGACCGGATCGCCGCGCTGCTGGGAACCGGCGGCCGAGCGTTGCGAGATGGCTCCGGCGACGACCATCTCGCAACGCTCGACGGCGCGCCGCCCGGCGTCGGGGACCTCGGCGGCGGCGCGGTGGGGGCGGCCCCGGTGCTCGGGGAGCTGTCCGCCGGGCACCTGGAGGTGCTCGCCGACACCGCACCGGAGCTGGTGGTGACGCCGTGGCGGACGCTGGTCCTCCCCCGCCCGGTGCCCGGCGCCGCCGCCCGGCTGGGCGCGGCCGGGCTGGTGACCGATCCGGACCATCCCGCGCTGCGGGTCAGCGCCTGCGCCGGCACCCCCGGCTGCGCGAAGTCGCTCGCCGACGTCCGGGGCGACGCCCGGGCGCTGATCCGGCGCGGCCCCGGGCGGCCGGTGCACGTCGTCGGCTGCGCCCGGCGCTGCGGCGCCCCGCACACCCCGCACGCCGACGCCGTCGCCACCGGGCCCGGCACCTACCTGATCGACGGCGCGCCCGGCGCGCTCACCGCCCCACCGCACGACCGACCGAGGAGCACCCGCTGAGCGGCCACGACTACATCACCGACGGCGCCGAGATCTACCGGCGCTCGTTCGCGACGATCCGCGCCGAGGCGGACCTGACCGGCCTGCCACCGGGGATGGCCGACGTCGCGGTGCGGATGATCCACGCCTGCGGCCAGGTCGACCTGACCACCGACATCGCCGCCTCGGACGGCCTGGTCGACGCCGCCCGGCGGGCGCTGAAGGGCGGCGCGCCGATCCTGTGCGACGCGATGATGGTCGCCTCCGGGGTGACCGCGGCCCGGCTCCCGGCCGGCAACGAGGTGCTCTGCCTGCTCCGCGACCCGCGCGTGCCGGAGCTGGCGCAGCGGATCGGCAACACCCGCTCGGCGGCCGCGCTGGAGCTGCTCGCCGACCGGTTCGACGGTGCCGTGGTCGCCGTCGGCAACGCCCCGACCGCGCTGTTCCACCTGCTCGACCTGATCGACCGGGGCGCGCCGCGACCGGCCGCCGTGCTCGGCATCCCGGTCGGGTTCATCGGCGCCGCCGAGTCCAAGCAGGCCCTCGCCGCCCGCACCGACCTGGAGCACCTGGTGGTGCACGGCCGCCGCGGCGGCTCGGCGATCACCGCCGCCGCGCTGAACGCGCTGGCCCACGAGCAGGAGATCATCGCGTGAGCAGCGCCCTCCCCGCCGGGACCCTCTACGGCGTCGGCCTCGGCCCCGGCGATCCCCAGCTGACCACGATCAAGGCGGCCCGCCTGGTCCGCGACGCCGACGTGATCGCCTACCACTCCGCCCGGCACGGCCGGTCCATCGCGCGCCGGATCGCCGAGCCGCACCTGTCCGGCACCGCGATCGAGGAGGCGCTGGTCTACCCGGTCACCACCGAGACCACCGACCATCCCGGCGGCTACCAGGGCGCCATCGACGAGTTCTACACCGAGGCCGCCGCCCGGCTCGCCGCGCACCTCGACGCCGGGCGCGACGTCGTCCTGCTCGCCGAGGGCGATCCGCTCTTCTACGGCTCCTACATGCACATGCACAAGCGGCTCGCCGGCCGCTACCGCACCGAGGTGGTGCCCGGCGTCACCTCGATCAGCGGGGCCGCCGCTGCGCTCGGCCGCCCGCTCGTCGAGCGGGACGAGGTGCTCACCGTGCTGCCCGGCACGCTGCCCCGCGACGAGCTGGCCCGCCGGCTCGCCGACACCGACTCGGCCGCCGTGATGAAGCTCGGCCGGACCTTCGGCACCGTGCGCGATGCGCTCGCCGACGCCGGGAAGCTGGACCGCGCGCACTACGTGGAGCGGGCCACCATGGAGGGCCAGCGCACCGGCGCCGTCGGCGACGTCGACGCCGGCGGGGTGCCCTACTTCGCCATCGCGCTGGTGCCCGGCGACATCGCCTCGTCGGTGCCCGACCAGGAGAACGACGACCACCGGGTCGGCCCCGATCCGGCCGATCCGGCGTCGGTGCGCGGGCCGGGCGAGGTCGTCGTCGTCGGCACCGGGCCCGCCGGGCGGGACTGGCTGACCCCGCAGGTCGCAGCCGCGCTGTCGGTCGCCGACGATCTCGTCGGGTACGGGCCCTACCTGGACCGGGTGCCGCCCAACCCGCGGCAGAATCGGTACCCGTCGGACAACCGGGTGGAGTCCGAGCGGGCCGCGCACGCCCTGGACCTGGCCGCGTCCGGGCGGCGGGTCGCGGTCGTCTCGGCCGGCGACCCGGGCGTGTTCGCGATGGCCGCCGCGGTGCTGGAGGTCGCGTCCGGGCCGAAGTACCGCGACGTGCCGGTCCGGGTGCTGCCCGGGCTGTCCGCGGCGCAGGCGGTGTCCGCGGCGGTCGGCGCCCCGCTCGGGCACGACCACGCGATGATCTCGCTGTCCGACCGGCTCAAGCCGTGGGACGTGGTCGCCGCCCGGCTGCGCGCCGCGGCCTCCGCGGACCTGGCGATCGCGATCTACAACCCGCGGTCGAAGGCCCGGCCGTGGCAGGTCGGCGCGGCCCGCGAGGTGCTGCTGGAGCACCGCTCCCCGGACACCCCGGTGGTGCTCGGCCGCGACGTCGGCGGCGCCGGGCAGCGGATCACCGTCACCACGCTCGGGGAGCTGGACCCGGAGCTGGTGGACATGCGCACGCTGGTGATCGTCGGCTCGTCGACCACCCGGGTCGTCGACCGCGACGGCGGCCCGGTCGTCTTCACCCCCCGGCACTACGCGACCGGGACGACCACCGGCTGAGCCGCTACCGTCACCGCCGACGGCAGGCGGGGAGGGCTCGGGCGATGACGACGACGGTGCACCGCCTGTGCCCCGACGACTGGGCGCTGGCCCGGGAGGTCCGGCTCGCCTCGGTCCGGGAGTCGTTCGGACCCGACAGCGACTTCCTGCACGAGCAGGCCGGCCTGGACGAGGCCGCCTGGCGGGGCGTGCTCGCCCGGCACGCGCGGTTCGTCGCGCACCGGGACGGGCGGCCCGCCGGGACGGCCTGCTGGCGCCCCTCCGCCGCCGACGACGAGGGATACCTCTACGGCATGTGGGTCGCCGCGGAGGCCCGCGGGACCGGGGTGGCCGGTGCGCTGGTCGACGCCGTGGTGACGGTCTCCCTCGAGCAGGGGCGGTCCCGGCTGACCCTGAAGGTGGAGCCGGGCAACGCCCGCGCGCTGGCCTTCTACGCGAAGACCGGCTTCCGGACGGTCCCCGGCGACGACGGCCCGGCCGCGCTGATGCTGATGACCCGGGACCTGCGCCCGGGGTGAGCCGCCCGATGCGACGATCACCGCGATGCGCACCGAGGATCTCGACACCCCGTTCCTCGCCGTCGACGCCGGCGTGCTGGAACGCAACCTGACCGACGGCGCGGACCGGGCCCGCCGGCGCGGCCTCGTCTGGCGGCCGCACGCCAAGACGCACAAGAGCGTCGCGGTGGCCCGCCGCCAGCTCGCGCACGGCGCGGCCGGCCTGACCCTGGCGACGGTCGCCGAGGCCGAGGTGTTCGCCGCCGCCGGCGTCGACGACCTGTTCCTCGCCTACCCGGTGTGGGCGGCGGGCGGCCGGGCGGACCGGTTGCGTGCGCTGGCCGGGCGGGTCCGGCTGCGGATCGGCGTCGACTCGGTCGCCGGCGCGGACCGGCTGGCCGCGGCCCTGCGCGGGGCGCCGGCGCAGGTGCTGGTGGAGGTCGACTCCGGGCACCACCGGACCGGGGTCGACCCCGGCGACGCGGGCGGCCTCGCCGCGCGGGCCCGGGCCGCCGGGCTGGCGGTGGCCGGGGTGTTCACCTTCCCCGGGCACGCCTACGCCCCCGGCGCCCGCGCCGCCGCGGCCGCCGACGAGGTCGCCGCGCTGTCCGCGGCCGCCGCCGAGCTGGCCGCCGCCGGGATCGAACCGCTGGTCCGCAGCGGCGGGTCCAGCCCGACCGAGGACCTCTCCCCCGGGCCGCCCGACCGGTGGGCGCCGACCGAGACCCGGCCCGGGGTGTCGGTGTTCGGCGACGCCCAGCAGGTCGAGCTGGACGCGGCCGGGTTCGACCGGTGCGCGCTGACCGCCGTCGCCACCGTGGTGCACGCCCGCCCCGGGCACGCCGTGCTGGACGCGGGCAGCAAGACCCTCGGCGCCGACCGGGCACCGTGGGCCTCCGGGTACGGGCGGCTGCCCGGGCACCCGGACGCCCGGGTCACCGCGCTGTCCGAGCACCACGCCACCGTCGCGTTCGGCGACGAGCCGGTCCCGGAACCGGGCAGCCGGGTGCGGGTGGTCCCCAACCACGTGTGCTCGGCGGTGAACCTGGCCGATCATCTGGTCGTGATCAGCAGCGGCGGGGCGGGCGGGGACACCGTCGTCGACCGCTGGCCGGTCGACGCGCGCGGGGCGAACACCTGATGCGGGCGGTCCGGGTCACCGCCTTCGGCGCCACGCCGGAGCTCGTCGAGCTGCCCGATCCGGTGCCCGCCCCGGACGGTGCCGTCGTCCGGGTGGAGGCGACCGGGCTGTGCGCCAGCGACCGGTTCGCCTGGCTCGGCCACGACGACGGTGTCCCGCTGCCGTTCGTGCCCGGCCACGAGCTCGCCGGCCGGGTGGTGGCGACCGGGCGGGACGTGCGCCGGGTGCGGATCGGCGACCGGGTCACGACCCCGTTCGTGTGCGGCTGCGGGACCTGCGCGCAGTGCCGGGCCGGTCGGTCCCAGGTCTGCCCGCACCAGAAGCAGCCCGGCTTCACCCACGACGGCGCGTTCGCCGAGCTGGTCGCGCTGCGGCACGCCGACCACAATCTGGTGCCGCTGCCGGACGGGACCGACGCCGCCGGAGCCGCGCTCCTCGGCTGCCGGGTCGCCACCGCCTACCGGGCGCTCACCGGCCGCGGCGGGATCGTCCCCGGCGACACGGTGCTGGTGATCGGCGCGGGCGGGGTCGGGCTGGCCGCGGTGCTGGTGGCCGGGACGCTGGGCGCCGACGTGGTGGTCGCCGATCCGTCACCGGCGGCGCGGGCCAGGGCGGAACGGCTGGGCGCGGTCGCGACGCTCGATCCGGCGGCCGGCCCGGACCGGGTGCGCGAGCTGATCGGCGACGGCGGCGCCCGGGTCGCCGTGGAGGCCGCCGGGCGGGCCGAGGCGCTGGCCCTCGGGATCCGGGCGCTGCGCCCGCAGGGTGTGCTGGTGCAGGTCGGGCTGCTGAGCGGGGACCCGGCCGTCCCGGTCCCGGAGATGATCGCCAAGGAGCTGGTGCTGACCGGCAGCCACGGGATGGCCGCCGCCGACTACCCGGCGCTGATGGAGCTGGTCGCCACCGGGCGGCTCGATCCGGCCCGGCTGGTCACCCACCGGATCCCGCTGGCCGCCGCCCCGGCGGCGCTGGCCGCGCAGCCGGAGCCGGGCTCGCTCACCGTCGTCGTGGCGTGATCACCGGTTGTGGAGCGCGGCGGCCGCCGGGTGGGTGCGGCGCTCCACAATCGGTGATCAGCAGGGTCGATCAGCAGGGGAGCCGGGCGAGGGCCGCGGCGACCGTGTCCGCCACCGGCACCCCGGGCGGCACCCCGGGCCGGTCCACCACGACGACGCCGATCCCTCGCTCCCGCGCGGCCACCAGCTTCGCCGCGGTGGCGTCCCCACCGGAGTCCTTGGTCACCAGCACGTGCGGGCGCACCCGGTCCAGCAGCGCCCGCTCGGCGTCGAGGGTGAACGGGCCGCGGTCGAGCAGCAGCGTGTGCCGCTCGGGGAGCGGCCCGTCCGGTGGGTCGACGGCCCGGATCCAGATCTCGGCGTCGACGCGGGCGAACTCGGCCAGCCCGCCGCGCCCGGTGGTGAGCAGCACCCGCCCGCGCTGCCCAGGCGGCAGGGCGGGCAGCGCTGGCAGGACCGCGGCGGCGGCCGCGGCGACCGAGCCGACCCGGTGCCAGCGGTCCCCCGGGACCGGCGTCCAGCCGGGCCGGCGCAGCACCACCAGCGGGGTCCCGGTGGCGGTGCAGGCGGCGGCGGCGTTGGCGGTCATCGTCGCGGCGAACGGGTGCGTGGCGTCGAGCACCGCGGACACCCGCTCGGCGTGCAGGAAGCGGGCGAGCCCGCCGGGTCCGCCGAAGCCGCCGATCCGCACCTCGCCGTCGGGCAGCCGAGGGCTGCGCACCGCCCCGGCCAGCGAGGAGATCACCCGGACGCCGCCCCGGGCGGCCAGCTCCGCCGCGGCCGCCCGGCCCTCGGTGGTGCCGCCGAGGACGAGCACCGTGCGCGGACCGGTCACGGCGCCCAGGCTAGGCGGCGGGGCGCTCAGGAGTGCAGGACGTCCAGCAGCTCGGCCTCCACGGCGGCGATCCGCGGATCGGTGAGCATCGCGCGGGTGCGCGGGCGGGGCAGGTCCACCGGCACCACCCGGCGGACGGCGGACGGGCGCGGCGAGAACACCACGACCCGGTCGGAGAGGAAGGCGGCCTCCCGCACGTCGTGCGTGATCAGCAGGGTGGTCCAGCCGTAGCGCCCGCGCATCGCGTCCAGCCACTCCTGCATGCCGGTGCGGGTGAGCGCGTCCAGCGCGCCGAACGGCTCGTCGAGCAGCAGCACCTCGCGCCCGCCGACGACGGTGCGCAGCAGCGCCGCGCGCTGCCGCATCCCGCCGGAGAGCTCGCCCGGCCGGGACTGCTCGAACCCGGCCAGGCCGAACGGCTCGAACAGCTCCCCGGCGCGCGCCCTGGCCTCGCGGCGGGACACCCCGGCGACCTCCAGGCCGAGGGTGGTGTTGTCGAGCACGGTCCGCCACGGGAACAGCAGGTCCTGCTGCGGCATGTAGCCGAACGGCGCCCCGCGCACCGGGCCGCCGTCCACCGTGACCGTGCCGGTCGTCGTCGCGCCGTCCAGGATCCCGGTCAGCGCCCCGAACAGGGTGGACTTGCCGCAGCCGGACGGGCCGACCACCGAGACGAACTCGCCGGCCGCGACGTCCAGCGAGACGCCGGACAGCACCGGGCGATCGCCGTAGGACACCGACAGGTCCCGCACCGACACCTTCACCGGTGGTCCCCCCGGTACCACGGCGTGACCAGGCGCTGCACCAGGTAGGTCAGGCCGAACAGGGTCACCGACAGCGCGGCCGTCACGGCGACCGCGGCCAGCACCAGGTCGGTGCGGAACTGGTTGCGCTGCAGCTGCATGAAGATCCCCAGCCCGGCCCGGGCGCCGACGTACTCGGCGAAGATCGCGCCGGTCACGGCGTAGGTGATGGCGATCCGCAGCGAGGTGAAGAACGACGGCATCGCCCCGGGCAGCCGGACGTACCGGAACCGCTGCCAGCGGCCCGCGCCCATGCTGCGCAGCAGCGCCGTCGCCGACCGGTCGGTGGCCGCGAAGCCCTCGATCAGGCCGACCGCCACCGGGAAGAACGTCACCAGCGCGATGACCAGCACCTTCGGCAGCAGCCCGAAACCGAACCAGATGATCAGCAACGGGGCGATCGCGATCACCGGCAGGGTCTGCGAGGCGACCAGCAGCGGGGTCAGCGCACGGCGCAGCCACGGCGAGAAGTCCACCGCCACCGCGACCGACCAGGCCACCACCAGCGACACCGCGAAGCCGATCGCCGTCACCTGGACCGTCGGCAGGGTGTTCGCCCACAGCGCGTCGCGGAACGCCCAGCCCTGTTCGAGCACCCGGGCCGGCGAGGGCAGCACCTGTGGGGCGACGCCGGACACGGTCACCGCGACCTGCCAGGCCGCCAGCAGCAGCCCGACGACCAGCAGGGCCGGCCCGAGCCTGCGGATCACGGCGTCAGGTAGTCGTTGGTGAACCAGGTGGCGAAGTCCGGCAGCTCGGTGACCGGTGCGCCGACCGGGCCGGTGACCGAGCCGGTGGAGTACAGGAAGCCGGAGAACCCGGACCAGCGCTCGGCCGTCTGGAAGCCGACCCGGCCCTGCTCGTCGCGCAGGAAGCGCTCGGCGAGCATCGCGGCGCCGCGGTCGACCAGCTCGTCGGAGGTGAAGGCACCCGGGTTGGCCTCCTTCAGCATCCGGGCCGCCCCGGCCGGGTCGTCGGCGGCGAGCCGGTAGCCGCGCTGCACCGCGCCGACGAACGCGCGGGCCCGCTCCGGGTCCTCCGCGAGCCGGGTGGAGTTGCCGATGAGCAGCACGTTGTAGGCGTCCGGGAAGCCGTAGTCGGTGTAGCGGAACGTCCGGATCGGCTCGCCGCGCAGCTCGGCCTCGATGCCCTCGACGTTGACGAACGGCTCGGTGAAGTCGGCCCGCCCGGCGTAGAGCGCCTCGTAGGCGGCGGTGTTGAGCACCTCGGTGGTGAACTCGCCGCGGCCGCCGTCGGCCCGGATGACGGCCTGCATCTTCGGGATCTCGCCCGGCCCGCCGAACCCGGCGTAGACCTTGCCGTCGAGGTCGCGCGGGGAGCGGATGTCGTCGCGGTCGGCGCGCACCGCGACCTCGGTGGCCCAGTGCTGCAGGATCGCCATCACCGAGGTGATGTCGGCGCCGGCGGCCCTGGAGAAGGTGAACGAGTCCTGGAAGCTGATGCCGAAGTCGGCGGCGCCGGTGCCGACCAGGGTGTCCGGCGAGGTGGCGTTCCAGGGCAGGAACTCCACGTCCAGGCCGGCCTCGTCGAAGTAGCCCGCCTGCTGGGCGACGAACAGCCCGAGGTGGTTGGTGTTGGGTGTCCAGTCCAGCGCCACCCGCACCGGCCCGGACGCCGGGGCGCCGCCGGAGCAGCCGGTGAGGACGAGCAGCAGCAGTGCCCCGAACAGGGACAGCACACGAGCGCGCACGGGGGCGGCCTCCCTACGCCGGTGTCAACCGGATCAGGTTCGAACGGTCGGCGGCCGGTCCTGCCGCCCTCTCAGCCTCGGTGCGCGGGCTCCCGCGGTACGTCCGGACGATATCCCAGCCGCGCCACCGCCCGGCGC
This sequence comes from Pseudonocardia sp. DxW, assembly GCF_058448985.1. Classification (NCBI taxonomy): domain Bacteria; kingdom Bacillati; phylum Actinomycetota; class Actinomycetes; order Pseudonocardiales; family Pseudonocardiaceae; genus Pseudonocardia; species Pseudonocardia sp. DxW. The sequence goes on from NZ_JBZFLK010000002.1 coordinate 409,109, forward strand.
CGTCACCCGGTCGATATCCTCGGGCCGACCACGGCGGTACACGGAAGGACGAGATGGCGGCCTCGCTCTGGCCCCCGGGCGCTCCCGGGCGGCCCGCACCCGATCCTGGCCCGGCGCTCGTGCGGGTGGCGCTGCAGGCCGGTGCGACCTCCGTCGCACACGTCGACGTCGCGGCGATGCTGTCCGGGATCTGCGTGGCGCTGGTGCCCGCGGCCGGGGTCGCCGGCGCGGTGCTGGTCCTGCACGAGCCGGCCGACCCGCGCGATCCGGAGCGGCGGCGGGTGTTCGGCTCGGACACCGCGGCCACCCGGATCGGCCAGCTGCAGGCCCGCTCCGGCGCCGGTCCCGCGCTGCGCACCGCGCACGACGTCCGGGTGCTGGTCACGCCCGACCTCGCCCGGGCCGATCCGCCGGGCCTGGCCGCGGTCGCGGCCGGCTGCGGGCTGGTGCGGTCGCTGACCGTGCCGGTGCTCGTCGGCGCGCACGCCGCGGGTGCGCTGCAGCTGCTCGACCGCCGGGACTCCGCGGCCCGGCCGGCCGATCGGCTCGCCGGCGCGCTGCAGGTGGTGACGACGGCACTCGCCGCCCGGATCCGCGACGTCCGCGAGCTGGCCCGGCTGGAGCAGCGCGCCGCCGCCCCGCGCGGCACCGGCCCCCGGCCGTCGTCCGGTGAGCGACCCCCGGACCGCACGGCGCTGATTCCGGCCGCCCGCCGCCCCGGGGTACCGCCCGCCGGGCCGCGGGTCCCCGCCCAGCGGCGGGCCCGGCACCGGCGCGACGACGCCTGAGCGCCGGCCGGCTCAGCGCTCCGAGGGCGCGTGGTCGGCCTCGGCGGCGGCGCGCAGCGCCTGCAGCTGGACGTGCTCCTGCAGCTGGACGTGCTCCTGCAGGTAGGCCGACACCCGCTGCCTGCTGACCCCGAACAACCGGCCGATGCCGGCGATCGTCTCCCCCTCGGCGTGCAGGGCGACCGCCTCCTCACGACGGAAGCGTCCCCCTATCGCGCCGAGACCGTCCAACGCTCGGGTGACGGTCTCGACGATCAACGGCCGCTCCTCGCGCGGTACGATCTCCCTCCAACCGAGGCCTCGGGCACGCAGTTCCTGCAGTTCGCGGACCCGTCGTCGGGCGAACTCCAGATCGGCGACGGAGGCGTCGAGTTGGGCGCCCAGCGCGGCCAGCGCCCTGTCCGCGTCGTCGGCGCTCTCAGCGTTGCCGGCACTGCCGGCGCCGCCAGGGTCGTCAGCGTTGTCCCCCGCCGTGGTCACACGAGTGAGGGTACGGGCCGGTGAGCCCGGCCCGGGGGCACGGCGTACCGTGAGAGCCCGCAAGGGGGGTTGCTCACTCGAATGGGTCAATCCGTGCAGGTGAGTGCCAACAGTGCCAACTTCGGAAGCGGGAGATTCGGTATGGCGCGGTACGACGTCGTCATCGTCGGCGGTGGGTCGGCCGGTGCCGTGCTCGCCCACCGCCTGAGCGAGGATCCGTCGCGCACGGTGCTGATGCTGGAGGCCGGTCAGCCCGACCACCGCTGGGACCCGGTCATCCGGATGCCCGCGGCGCTCTCCCACGCCTGGGGCAACCCGCGGTACGACTGGTGCTACACCTCCGAGCCGGAGCCCGGCCTCGCCGGGCGGCGGGTCGCCGTCCCCCGGGGCAAGGTGCTCGGCGGGAGCAGCAGCATCAACGGGATGGTCTACCAGCGCGGCAACCCGGGCGACTACGACCGCTGGGCGACCGGTCCGGGCCTGCAGGAGTGGAGCTCGGCGCACTGCCTGCCCTACTACCGGCGGCTGGAGCGCAGGCTCTCCGAGTACCGCATCGCACTCGACGCCGACGGGTCGGGTCCGCAGATCCTGGAGCGCGCCCCCGCCGCGGGCCCGCTGAACGACGCGTTCCTGATCGCCGCGGGCCAGGCCGGGCACGCGGTCGTCGACAACGTCAACGGGCCGCGCCAGGAGGGCTTCTCCCGGACCGAGCGGACCATCTTCCGCGGCCGCCGGTACTCCGCGACCGACGCCTACCTGCACCCGGTGTCGGCGTCCCGGCCGAACCTGCAGGTCCGGACCGGGGTGAACGTCCGCCAGCTGCGGTTCGACCACACCGGCACCCGGGTGATCGGGGTCCGGTACCGGGCCGGCGACGGCACCTTCCGCGACGTCGACGCCGGGGACACGATCCTCGCCGCCGGCGCGATCGCGACTCCGCAGCTGCTGCAGGTGTCCGGCGTCGGCGACCCGGAGCACCTCGCGTCGATCGGGGTGGACGTGCGCACCGAGCTGCCCGGTGTCGGCGCCGACCTGCAGGACCATCTCGCGATCCACCTGCAGCACGCCTGCGTCCGCCCGGTCTCGCTGGCGACCCACCGGCGGGTGCACAAGCTCCCCGGTGCCGCGGCCCGCTGGCTCGTCTCCGGCACCGGCATCGGCGCGAGCAACCACTTCGAGATCGGCGGCTTCGCCTCGACCTCGCTGGCCGGCGGCATCCCGGACGTGATGATCCTGTTCGCGCCGGTCGCGATGCGGTTCGCGCCGGACGTGCGGCCCGCGGGGCACGGCTACGAGATGCACGTGAGCGTGATGACGTCGGACGCCCGCGGGACCGTCCGCGCCACCTCCCGCGACATCGGTGTGCCGCCCGAGATCCGGCTCAACTACCTCGGCAGCGAGCGGGACCGCAGGCGCTGGGTGGAGGCCATCCAGATCGCCCGGACGCTGCTGGACCAGCCCGCGTTCGCCGGCCTGGACGGCGGCGAGACGTTCCCCGGGCCGAGCGTCCGCACCCCGGAGCAGGTGCTCGACTGGATCGGCCGCCGGGCCCAGAACGGGCTGCACCCGACCAGTACCTGCCGGATGGGGACCGACCGGGGCGCGGTCGTCGATCCGGCCACGATGCGGGTGCACGGGGTCGACGGGCTGCGGGTGGTCGACGCCTCGGTGTTCCCGGACGTCCCGAACTCCAACACCTACGGGCCGGTCGTGATGGTCGCCGAGCGGGCCGCGGACCTGATCCTCGGCGACACGCCGCTGCCGCCCGACCCGAAGCCGGCCGCGACGGCGTCGCGCAACGGCAACCACGTCGTCACCGGGCGGCTCGTCGAGGCCTGAGCAGCAGCACCGTCCACGACGCCGCCCGGCATCGGGCCCGGGCCCGTCCCCCCTCGGGACCGGCGCCGCGGCCCGCTCAGCGCATCTCAGGCGCCGGAACGGGGCATCGCACACGCGAGCGGGGCGGGGATCCTGGTCGGATCCCCGCCCCGCTCGGTCGAGTCTGATGGGCGCGACGAGTCACGCCCGCGGGCAATCACTCCCCGCCCTGCACCTCTACACCGGACTCACGCAGCTTCTCGGCGTGTGCACGGCCGTGGTGGTTGCAGAAGAGGAGCTCCCCACCGGAGGGAAGGATCGCGCGAACCTTCGCCGCCGCACCGCAACGGTCACAGCGGTCGGTGAGGGTCAGTTCGGGCCGGGTCAGCGTTTCGGGCTGCATGGCGGTCTCCCTCCGTCGCGGCGGTGGGCCTCGGGCGACCCTCCGCCGTATCACTGTGACGACCGCACCAGGCGGGTCGCCCACACTAAAGCAGACGCTCGAAGCCCCTGCACGTGTTCCCGGGGCGAGTCGCGACGCCCGTCACGTCCGAACCGGGTCCGGATCGAGCAGGTGACGCCGCGGTGTACCCGCGGTGACCTATTGCGTATGAAGTTGACTGCGTGTGAATCATGCGGGGACGGGAGCCACCCGTGCAAGCGGGCGTCGGTAAACAGGGTGTGTCGGGGGCTACCGTGCTCCGGTGAGTGCACGACCGTTCGGCGAACGCGTACCCGCCCCGCTGCTGTTCCTCGCCGGCGGCACGTCGATGTACGTCGGCGCGGCGCTCGCAGTCGGGCTGTTCGACCGGCTGGCGCCGTCCGCGGTCGCCGAGCTGCGGCTGATCGGAGCGGCACTGGTCCTGCTGGCCTGGCGGCGCCCCGGGCGCGCCGCCTGGCGGGGCGTCCGGCTGCTGCGCGCCGGGCTGTTCGGCCTGGCCACGGCCCTGATGAACGTCGCGTACTACGAGGCGATCGCCCGGCTCCCGCTGGGCACCACGGTGGCCATCGAGTTCACCGGGCCGGTGCTGGTCGCCGCGCTGGCGTCGCGCCGCCTGCGCGACTTCGGCGCCGTCGGGCTGGCCGCCGCCGGGGTGCTGCTGATCGCCGACGTCCGATGGTCCGGCAGCCCGGCCGGCGTGCTGTGGGCGCTCGCCGCCGCGGCCATGTGGGCCGCCTACATCCTGCTCGGCAAGCGGGTCGCCCGGGCCGGGACCGGGATCGACGACCTCGCCACCGGCTTCACCGTGGCCGCGGTCGTGCTGCTGCCGCTGCTACTGGTCGGCCCCGACGGATCCGCCGGTGTGGCGAATCTCGCACCGCTGCTGGACCCGGGTGTGCTCGCCCTGTCCGTCGGGCTGGGTGTGCTGTCGTCGGTGGTGCCCTACGTCCTGGACCAGGTCGTGCTCCGCCGGGTCGGGCAGGCCCGGTTCGCGGTGCTGCTGGCGCTGCTCCCGGCGACGGCGACCGGGATCGGAGTGGTCATGCTCGGGCAGCTGCCGGGCGGGCTGGAGGCGGTGGGCATCCTGCTGGTGGTGCTCGCCGTCGCGCTCCGGTCCCAGGACGGCGACGAGCCCGCCCCCGGCGACGTCGGCACCGGCGGGGCGCTCCCGGAACGGCCCGGACGCGCTCCCTGATCCGCTCCGCCGCCGGCCGTCAGCGCCAGGAGCGCAGGGTTGCGATCCGCTCCTCGAGCTGCTCGATGGTGGCCATCGCCACCGGCGGCCCGCCGCAGTGCGCCCGCAGCTCGTTGTGGATCTTCCCGTGCGGCTTGCGGGTCTTGTGGTTGTGCAGCGCGACCAGCGTGTTCAGCTCCTTGCGCAGGGTCTGCAGCCGTTCCCGGACGCTCTGCCCGCGCTGAGCCTGCGGGGGCGGCGGCGGCTCGGTCGCCGGGGTCGCCCGGGCCTGGGCGCCGGTGCGCGGCGCCCCCTTCTTGATCCAGTCCGCCTGCCGCTGGGACAGCAGCGTCCGCACCTGGTCGGGCTCCAGCAGCCCGGGCAGACCGAGGTAGTCCTCCTCGTCGGCGGAGTAGGTGGCACCCTCGTAGATCAGCTGGTCCAGCTCGGCGTCCGCACCGAGCGAGGTGAACGCCTTGTCGTCGTCGGGCTCGTCGCGCTGCTTGTTCGCCTCGTTCAGCTCGGCGTCGTTCCAGATCTCCTCCGGACGCTGCGGCTTCCCGATGACGTGGTCGCGCTGCGCCTCCAGCTCGCTGGCCAGGCCGAGCAGCACCGGCACGCTCGGGACGAACACCGACGCCGTCTCCCCCGGCCGCCGCGACCGCACGAAGCGGCCGATCGCCTGGGCGAAGAACAGCGGCGTGGACGCCGAGGTCGCGTAGACCCCGACCGCGAGGCGCGGCACGTCGACGCCCTCGGACACCATCCGGACGGCGACCATCCAGCGTTCCTGCGAGCGGGCGAACTCGGCGATCCGGTCCGAGGCTCCCGCCTCGTCGGACAGCACCACGGCGGGCTGGTCGCCGGTGATCCGGCGCAGCAGCCCGGCGTAGGCGCGCGCCGTCGCCTGGTCGGAGGCGATGACCAGGCCGCCCGCGTCGGGCATGCCGCCGTCGCGGTGGCTCTGCAGCCGCCGGTCGGCGGCGGCGAGCACCGACGGCATCCAGTCGCCCGCCGGGTCCAGCGCGGTCCGCCACGCCATCGCGGTCTGCTCGCGGGTGAGCGGCTCGCCGAGCCGGGCGGAGATCTCCTCGCCGGCGCTGGTGCGCCAGTTCGAGGTGCCCGAGTAGGCGAGGAACACCACCGGCCGGACGACGTTGTCGGCGAGCGCCTCGGCGTAGCCGTACTGGTGGTCGGCCCGGCTGCGGGGCGCGCCGTCGGAGTCGGGCACGTACTCGACGAACGGGATCGGGTTGTCGTCGGAGCGGAACGGGGTACCGGTCAGCGCCAGCCTGCGGGTGGCCGGCTCGAACGCCTCGTAGACGGCGTCGCCCCAGCTGCGGGCGTCGCCGGCGTGGTGGATCTCGTCGAGGATCACCAGCATCCGGCGGTTCTCGGTGCGGTTGCGGTGCAGCATCGGGTGCGCGGCGACGCCGGCGTAGGTGACGGCGATGCCGTGGTAGTCCCGCGAGGTGCCGCCCGCGGAGTTGCGGAACTCCGGGTCGATCGCGATGCCCGCGGCGACCGCCGCCTCGGCCCACTGGAACTTCAGGTGCTCGGTCGGGGTGACGACCGTCACCGCGTCGATCACCCGGTCGCGCAGCAGCTCGGAGGCGACCCGCAGCGCGAACGTCGTCTTGCCGGCGCCGGGCGTCGCGACCGCGAGGAAGTCCTGCGGCGAGGTGGCGAGGTAGCGGGCGAGCGCGCTGCGTTGCCATGCCCGCAGCGGGCGGGTCTCCGGCGACACGAGCTGGGTCTCCGACACACGTCTCCCCTGGTCCGTGGGTCGTTCCCGGGCGGGAACCTGCGAGCTCCCGCGGGCGTCTCGGTCGGCGGCGACCCGGCCGCGGGGCGCCGATCAGGGTAGCCCGGCGCCCGCCCGCCGATCCGGGGTGGGCGCTGCCCGCCGTCGGTCCAGGTCAGGGGTGGCGGGGCAGGCGGGCGGTCAGGACGAAGGCGGGCGGCAGGTTCGCCCACACCGTCGGGCCGCAGGTGACGTCGGCGAACGCGGCGGCCAGCTGGCGGCGCAGCCGGCGGGCCGGCGGCAGCGAGCGGGTGCAGGTGTAACCGAACTGGGTGAGCACGCCGTGCGGATGCAGCGAGCCGGCGAGCACCGCGGACAGCGTCCGGCCGGTCGCCGGGTGGGCGGCCCAGGGCAGCCCGGAGACGACGACGTCGGCCCGGCCGAGCCCGCGCTCGGCCAGCAGTGCGGGCAGCGCGAGCGCGTCGGCGACGGCGACGTCGAGCCCGGGATGGGCGCGCTCCAGGAGCCCGGCCAGCCGCGGGTTCAGCTCGACCGCCAGGTGGTGCCCGCGCCCGCCGAGCCTCTCGGCGATCGCCCCGGTGAAGGCGCCGGTGCCGGGCCCCAGCTCGACGACGACCGGTTCGCCGGTGCCGGGCACCGGTCCGCTCGCCGCGGCGGCCAGCGGGCGGGAGCTGGGCAGCAGCGACGCGGTGTGCAGCGGGTCGCGCAGGAACTCCCGCAGGAACGCGCCGGGCCGGGCGGTACGCGGACCGGTCGGCGGCGCGGGCGCCGGGGACGGTGTCGGCATCGGGGCTCCCGGGTGCGGGTCGGGGTGGGCCGGGTTGGGGCTCGGGCGGGGTGGGCCGGTTACGGCTCGGGCGGGGTGGGCCGGTTACCGGGCGGGCGGGCCGGGTTACGGGGCGGGCGGGGCGGGGCGGGTTGCGGGCCCACCCTGCCCGGCCGGCCTGACCGGGCGACGGACGCGGGGTGAACGCGCCCCGACGGCCGGTAGTGGGGATGATGGAGCCGATGACGACGGGTGAGGGACGCGCGGACGGTGCCGGCGGGCCGGCAGCGGGTGGACCGCTGGCGCTGCCCGCCGCCGGGCTGCGGCTGGCGGCGGCGCTGACCGCGCGGCCGTCGCTGCTGCTGCGCCGCGGCGCCGGCTGGGTGATCGAGCTCGGCCGGGTCGGGATCGGGATGTCCGGCTCCCCGCCCGGCGACGGTGTGCCCGGTGACCGGGCCGGTGATCCGGTCCGCCGCCGGCTGGCGCAGCTGCAGCAGGTCACCGCCGACGCGCTGTCCGGGCTCCTCGACGACGCCGCCGCCGACGGGTCCCCGCTGCCCGCCGCGGACGCGGCCCGGCTGCGCGCACTGCTACTCGGCACCGGGACCCCGGCGGGCAGTACCGATCCCAAGGCCGATCACGAGGCCGATCCCGATCACGAGTCCGACACCGGCCCCGGGCCCGACGCCACCGAGCCCGACGATTCACGGTCCGACGCCTCAGGGCCCGACGATTCAGGGCCCGACGCCTCCGGGCCCGACCCGGACGCTCCCGGCCCCGACGCGGCCGGGCGGGTGTTCACCGCCCCCGCCCCCGGCGGCCCGGACGTGCCGTTCGACACCGGCGCCCGGGACGCCCGCGGCGGCCCGGTCGTCGGCCGGGACGTCGCCGCCACCCCCGGCGCCGTCGTGCTGCGCACCCCGGTGTTCGAGCTCCTGCAGTACCTGCCGGTCACCGAACGGGTGCACGGCGCGCCGGTGCTGGTCGTGCCGCCGCTCGTCCACCGGTACTGGCTGGCCGATCTCGCCCCCGGCTTCTCGCTCGTCGAGCACCTGGTCGGGCGCGGGCTGCAGGTGTTCGCGCTGTCCTGGCGCCCGGCCGGACCCGCCGACGCGGGCCGGGACCTCGACGCGCACGCCGCCGCCGTCCTGGACGCCCTGGAGGCGTGCACCCGGATCGCCCGCGCACCCCGGGTCTCGCTGCTCGGCGTCCGCACCGGCGGGCTGCTGGCCGCGGCCGTGCAGGCGCACCAGGCCGCGATCGGCCTGGACGACCGGGTCGCCGGCGTCGGCTACCTGGCGACCGTGCTCGACCAGTCGGACGCGCTGCCCGGATTCCGGCCGGATCCCGCGGTCACCCGGGCCGCAGCCGAGCGGGCCGCCCGGGACGGGGTGCTGGACGGCCCCACCGCCGTCGCCGCCTGGGCGTGGCGGCGCGGGCCGGACCGGGTGCTGCCGTGGGCGGTCCCGGACGCGACCGGCGGGGCGGCCCCCGGCCGCGCGGCCCGCGCGATGCGGGCCTGGGCCGCCGATCTGCTGCCGCTGCCCGCGGCCCTGCACACCGATCTCGCGGCGCTCGCCGACTCCGCCTTCGACGCGGAGGACGACGGCAGTGGCGGTGGCGGTGGCGGCGGTGTCAGGGTGCTGGGCACCCCGGTCCGTCCCGCCGAGCTCCGCCGCGACGGCTACCTGGTGGCTGCCGCCGACGATCCGGTCCAGCCGTGGACCGGCGGCCACCGCACGGCCCGCATGCTGGGCGGGTCCTGCCGCCTGGTGCTCGCGCCCGGCGACCAGGCGGGCGCGCTGATCGCCCCGCCCCGGCCCGGCGCCTCGTTCCGGGCGGCGAGCTGCGGGACCGGCGACGGCGACCCGCAGTCCTGGCTGGCCGCCGCGAGCCGGATCGAGGGCTCCTGGTGGGACGACCTGGCCGGCTGGCTCGCCGAGCGGTCCGGCGCGCTGCGGGACGCGCCGCCCGAGCTGGGCGGGCGCAGGCTCCGGCCGCTGTTCCCGGCGCCGGGCACCTATCTGACGGATCACTCTCACACCGTCGGTGGCGCCGCCAAGGCTTACGCTCCCCCGTGATGTCCGGATCAGCTCCCCGCCCCGCGCCGCTCGAGGAACACGACGTCCTCGTCGGCGGTCGTTCACTGCGCGTCGTCCGCCGGCCCGCGTCCGGCCCCGGGGCGCGGCGCACCCCGCTGCTGCTGTGCAACGGGATCGGCGCTGCCACCGACGTCCTCGATCCGCTTGTCGCCGCGCTGCCCGCGGACCTGGACGTCATCCGGTTCGATCCGCCCGGGATCGGCGGCTCGCCCGCCCCCCGGATGCCGTACCACCTGTCCTGGATGGCGCACCGGGTCGGCCAGGTGCTGACGAAGCTGGGCATCGGCGAGGCCGACGTGCTCGGCTTCTCCTGGGGCGGGATGCTCGCCCAGCAGCTCGCGATCAGCCGCCGCCGGCGGGTCCGGAAGCTCGTGCTGGTCGCGACCGGCCCCGGCGCGCTGATGGTGCCCGCGTCACCCCGGGTGATGGCGGTGCTGACCTCGCCGAAACGCCACCAGGACCCGTCCTACGTCGACGCGGTGGCCTCGAAGATCTACGGCGGGTCGCTGCGGCACCATCCGGAACGCGCCGCCGAGGCGCTCGGGTCGGGCTCCCGGCGGGGCCCGCTGCGCGGGTACTACTACCAGCTGCTCGCGCTGTCCGGCTGGACCAGCCTGCCGCTGCTGCCCGCGATCACCGCGGACACCCTGATCATCGCCGGCGACGACGACCCGATCGTGCCGCGCGGCAACGCCACGATGCTCAACCGCGGGATCCGCCGGGCCCGGGTGCACCGCTATCCCGGCGGTCACCTGGAGATGCTGCTGGACCCGGAGCCGTTCGCCGCGGAGATCGACCGCTTCCTGTCGTCCTGACCGCGCGGCCCGAGCGCGACGACGAGCAGGCCGAGCACCAGGAAGCCGACGCCCAGCCCGATGACGTTCAGGACCAGCCCGGTCGAGCCGAGCACGCGGACGTCGAGGAAGTAGTAGGGGGCGCCGTCCAGCACCAGCTGCACCAGCGCCAGGTACCCGGCCGGGTACAGCAGCCACGGCAGCGGATGCCACCAGCGCGCCCCGGGCCGGTCCCGGCCGGTCAGCAGCCAGTCGGCGAGCGCCAGCGCCGGGACGACCAGGTGCAGCAGCACGTTCGCCGGGGTGAACCCCGTGCTCCGGTCGATGAGGAACACCAGCCACACCAGCCCGGCGCCGAGCAGGTACAGCACGACGGCGCCGCGCAGCCCGGGGCGGGCGTCGAGCCTGCGGGTCAGCAGCGTGCCGGCGTAGAACACGGCGGCGAGCACGTTGGCCTGGTAGGTGAACGTCGTCAGCCGCCAGCCGACGCCCGAGCGGGAGGTCAGCTCGACCGCGACCAGCGCGGCCACGACACACAGCCCGATCGCGGCGCGCAGCAGCACCGCGAGCGCCGGACGGGGTGGGACGGTCACCCCCGGTCAACTCCCGGGACCAGCCGGCGGGTTCCCGGCGCGGGGTGGCTGCGGCGGTGATCACGGATCGGGCACCGGAACGCCCGGCGGGCGACCGTCCGGGTTCCCGATCCGTGATCACTGGGTGATCCCGGTCCGGACGAGGCCGGCGACGATCTCGCCGACCGCGGGCGCACGCTTGAAGCCCTGCCCGGAGAAGCCGCCGAGCACGACGACCCGGGGGCCGGTGTCGGACAGCTCGACCGTCCCGCGCCGGTCCACCGTGTACCCCTCCACGTAGGACTCGATCCGCACCGGGTGTTCCCGCATGCCGGCGATCCGGTCCGCCACCGCCGCGGCCCAGGGCAGCGCGTACCCGGGCTCCACGTAGGGATGGTGGTCGTCGGGATCGAACACCCGGGGCTGCGGCCTTGTCCGGGTTCACCCGCACGGGCGGCCCGCACCGGCGCGTGCACCGGGACGGCGGCGGGCCCGCCGCACATGATGGGCGGGCCCCACCGATCCGAGGAGATGACGTGCCCGGCCCGACCCGCCGCACCGTGCTCACCGGCATCGTCGGGACCGCGCTGGGCGGCCTCCTCCCGGAGCTCCCGGCGGCCCCCGCGCCGTCGCGGCGGACCGGGGACCCGTTCACCCTCGGCGTCGCGTCCGGCGATCCCGCACCGGACGGGATGGTGCTCTGGACCCGGCTCGCGCCGCGCCCGGACGCCGGGGACGGGCTCGGCGGGATGGCCGGACGGCCCGCCGTCGTCGAGTGGGAGATCGCCGAGGACGAGCGGTTCACCCGGGTCGTCGGCCGCGGCAGCGAGACCGCGGTGCCCGAGCTCGCCTACAGCGTGCACGCCGAGCCGGCCGGGCTGCTGCCGGGCCGCGACTACTTCTACCGGTTCCGCTCCGACGGGCACCTGTCCCCCGCGGCCCGCACCCGCACCACCCCGGCCGCCGGGGCCGCGGTGCCCGCGCTGACGGTGGCCGCCGCGTCGTGCGCGAAGTTCGGCGCCGGGCACTTCACCGCCTACCGGGCGCTGGCCGCCGACGAGCCCGAGCTCGTGCTGCACCTGGGCGACTACATCTACGAGACCGACGAGGGCGAGGTCCGCGATCCCGGCGGGCCCGAGCCGACCGACCTCGCCGGCTACCGGCGCACGCACGCCCACCAGAAGACCGACGCCGACCTGCAGGCCGCGCACGCCGTCGCCCCCTGGCTGGTGGTCTGGGACGACCACGAGCTGGTCAACAACTGGGCGGGCGGCGACCGCGGGCGCGCACCGGACCGGCGGCGCGCCGCGTTCCAGGCGTACTACGAGCACATGCCGCTGCGCCGGGCGTCGCTGCCGCGCGGCCTGGACCTGCAGCTCTACCGCCGGATCGGCTGGGGCTCGCTGGCGACGTTCCACATGCTCGACACCCGCCAGTACCGCGGCGACGGCTCGATCACCGGCGCCGGGCAGGAGCGCTGGCTGCTCGACGGGTTCCGCAGCTCCACCGCCGGCTGGGACGTGCTGGGCCAGCAGGTCTTCTTCGCCCGGCGCAGCGGCGGGCGCAAGTCCCGGGACACCTGGGAGGCGTTCCCGGAGTCCCGGGACCGGATCGTCCGCGGCTGGACGGACGCCGGCGTCCGGAACGCGGTCGTGCTGACCGGGGACGAGCACGTCCACCACGCCAACGAGATCCTCCCCGGCGGCGACCGGGACGCGCGCCCGGTCGGCACCGAGCTGGTCACCACCTCGGTCACCTCCGGCGGCGACGGCGGTGACGGCGGTGACGGCGACGGCGACGGCGACGGTGGCTCCGAGAACCCGCACATCCGCTACCGGGAGGACCGGCGCGGCTACCTGCTGACCCGGTTCGAGCCGGCGCAGCTGCGCGCCGACTTCCGGGTGGTCGAGCAGGTCAGCCGCCCCGGCGCGCCGGTCAGCACCGCGGCGACGTTCACCGTGCCCGACCGTGAGCCGGGCCTGCACCGCGGCTGAGACCGCCGGTCGCGGGCCCGGGCGTCGTCGATTCGGATGACCGGCGCTAACACCGGCTGCTCCGTCCGCGACATCCCGTTCGTCCGAGCGGTGGTGTTCCACCGCCTCCCACCACGGTCGACGGAGACCCGCCATGACCCTGCTGCACCGCCCGCATCCCGCGGTCCTCGACGACCGCGGCGTCCCGACCTGGGTGGTCCTGCTCATCACCGCGCTGCTGGCGCTCGCCGTCGGGGCGCTGCTGGTGCTGCCGTTCGTCGGGATCGGCTGAACAGGTCCCGAGGAGCAGGTCCCGGGGAGGAGATACTGGGGGCGATGGTTCCCCCGCCGGTCCGCCCGCTGCCCGATCTCCCGGTCACCGCCGTCCTCGACGACCTGCGACGGGCGCTCGACCGGCACGGCTCCGGCGTGCTCGTCGCGCCGCCCGGCACCGGCAAGACCACCCTGGTGCCGCTCGCCCTGGCCGGGCTGCCCGTCGGCGACGACGTCCGGGCCGCCCCGGCCGGCCGGGTGCTGGTCGCCGAGCCGCGCCGGGTCGCCGCCCGGGCCGCGGCCGCCCGGATGTCGTCGCTGCTGGGCACCCCGGTCGGCGGGACCGTCGGCTACCGGGTCCGCGGCGACGCCCGCACCGGGCCGGACACCCGGGTCGAGGTGGTGACCTCCGGGCTGCTGCTGCGCAGGCTGGCCGCCGATCCGGAGCTGGCCGGGGTGTCCACGGTGGTGCTCGACGAGGTGCACGAGCGGCATCTGGACGCCGACCTGCTGCTCACTCTGCTGCTCGACGCCCGCGACGGGCTGCGGCCCGATCTGCGGCTGCTCGCCACCTCCGCGACCCTCGACGCGGCCCGCCCGGCCGCGCTGCTCGGCGGCACCGGCGGGCCCGCCCCGGTGCTGGAGGTCGCCGCCCGGACCCACGACGTCGCCGTCACGCACGTGCCGCCGGCCCGCGGCGAGCGGATCGAGGCCGTCGTCGCGCGGACCGCGGTGCGCGCGCTGGAGCACGGCAGCGTGCTCGCGTTCCTGCCCGGCGTCGCCGAGATCGGCCGGGTCGCCGCCGCGCTGCGCGGGCGCGAACTCGACGCCGACGTGCTGCCGCTGCACGGCAGGCTGCCCGCGGCCGAGCAGGACGCCGCGCTGCGGGAGGGCCCGCGACCGCGGATCGTGCTGTCGACGGCGGTCGCCGAGTCCAGCCTGACCGTGCCCGGGGTGCGGGCGGTCGTCGACTCCGGACTGGCCCGGGTGCCGCACGTCGACCACCGGCGCGGGCTGTCCGGGCTGGTCACCCGGCGGGTGTCCCGGGCGGTCGCGACGCAGCGGGCCGGGCGCGCCGGGCGCGAGGCACCGGGCGTCGCCTACCGGTGCTGGCCGGAGGGCGAGGGCCTCGCCGACGCGCCGGAACCCGAGATCCGCACCGCCGACCTGACCGGGCCGGCGCTGGACCTCGCCGTCTGGGGCACCCCGGACGGTGCCGGCCTGCGCTGGTGGGACGAGCCGCCGGCGGGCCCGCTGGCCGCCGGGCGCGCGGTGCTCACCGCGCTCGGCGCGCTGGACGCCGCGGGGGCGGTCACCGCCCGCGGCCGCCGGATCGCCGCGCTCGGGCTGCATCCGCGGCTGGCCAGGGCGCTGCTCGATGGCGCCGACGCCGGTGCCCCGGCCGACGTCGCCGGGATCGTGGCCGTGCTCGACGACGACACCCTCGCCGGCCCGGCCGACGACCTGGTCGCGGCGCTCGCCCGGCTGCGCTCCGGGGAGGCGCCGGGGGCGCGGCGCTGGCGGGGTGAGCGGGACCGGCTGGCCCGGACGCTGCGGCGCACCGGCCCCGGCAGCGGCAGCGACCCCGGCAGCGGTCCCGGCAGCGGCACCGACCCCGACCCCGGCAGCGGCTCCGGCTCCGGCTCCGGTCCCGGCACTGGCTCTGACTCCGGCACCGGCTCCGGCAGCGGCTCCGGTGGCGGGGGGCAGCGCAGCCGGATGTCCGGGCCCGAGCTCGCCGCGCTGGTCACCGGGCTCGCGCACCCGGAACGGCTCGCCCGGCGCCGGGACACCGGATCCGGGGTGTACCTGCTGGCGGGCGGGACCGCCGTCGAGGTGCCGCCGGGACCGCTGCGCGACGCCGAGTGGCTCGCCGTCGCGGTCGCCGACCGGCGCCCCGGTGAGGTGCACGGCCGGGTCCGGCTGGCCGCCGCCACCGACCGGGAGACCGCGGAGCGGGCCGGTGCGGCGCTGCTCGTCAGCGGCGCCGAGGTGGTCTGGGCGGACGGCGACGTGCGCGCGCGCACCGTGCACCGGCTCGGCGCGATCGTGCTCGCCGAGCGGCCCGATCCGCGTCCCGCACGGGACGCCGTGCGCTCGGCGCTGGTCGCCGGGCTGCGCGCGGAGGGCACCGGGCTGCTGCGCTGGACGGCGGCCGCGTCGTCGCTGCGGGAGCGGCTCGGGTTCCTGCACCGGGTGCTCGGCGAGCCGTGGCCGGACGTCGGCGAGGAGGCGCTGCTGGCCTCGGCGGAGGACCCGGCCGGCTGGCTCGCCGGGCCGCTGGCCACCGCCCGGCGGCGCGCCGATCTCGCCCGGGTGGACGCCGGGCAGGCGCTGCGGGCCCACCTGGCCGCGCACGTCGGCGGGCTCGCCGGGCGGATCGACGAGCTCGCCCCGGAACGGCTCGCCGTGCCGTCCGGGTCGCGGATCGCGCTCGACTACTCGGGGGACGCGCCGGCGCTGCCGGTCCGGGTGCAGGAGGTGTTCGGCTGGACCGGCTCACCGGCCGTCGCGGGCGGGCGGGTGCCGGTGGTGCTGCACCTGCTGTCCCCGGCCGGGCGGCCGGCGGCGGTGACCGCGGACCTGCCGTCGTTCTGGGAGACCGGGTACCCGCAGGTCCGGGCGGAGCTGCGCGGCCGCTACCCGAAGCACGCGTGGCCGGAGGACCCGCGGACCGCCGTCCCGGCGCGGGGCACCGGGCGCCGCCGGTGACCGGTCAGCCGATCCGCTCGGCGAACACCACGACGTTGTCGGTGTAGCTGTCCGCGGACCGGTCGAAGGCGCCGCCGCAGGTGATCAGCCGCAGTCCGGCGTGGTCGAGGTCCCCGTACACCTCGGCGGTCGGGAACTCCGCCTTCGGGTACTGGCCGGTCCGGGTCACCACGAACGCCACGGTGCCGCCGTCGGCGCGGTCGACGACCATCCGGTCGCCGGGGACGAGCGTCGCCAGCTCGGCGAACGCGCCCGGGCGGCCCTTCCAGTCGACGTGCGCGGCGAGCACCGCGGGCCCCAGCTCGCCCGGGGTGGGCGCGCCGGTGAACCAGCCGACGGTGCCCGCCGAGTCGGGGACCTCCATCGTGCCGTCCGGGTGCAGGCCGAGCGGCACCGGTCCGGTGTCCAGGCCGAGCCGGTCCACCCGCAGCCGGACGGGCTCGGAGCGCAACAGGGTGCCCGGGCCGTCCGGCAGCAGCGCCGAGCCGGCCCGGGCGCCGTCGTGCACCCCGGTCGCGGCGACCGGGGTGGTCGCCGGCCCGGCGGGCGGGGCGCCGGCCGGGGCGGCGAGTGCGACCAGTGCCGACGCCGCCAGCACCGGAACGGCGACCCGCAGCACCCGCCGCGCCCGGCCGGCCCGCCGCCGCGCGCCGCGATCCGCCGTTCCCCGCCCGGCCCGGTCGCGCACCGGCCGGGTGGGGAACGGCGGGACGGTCACGGTCGCCGGACTCAGCCGCGCCGGGCGCCGACCATCCGGCGGGCCGCGAACGCCCCGACCCCGCCGGCGGCCAGCGCACCCAGCGCGACCGGGAGCATCTCGGCCGGTCCGCCGCCGGCCTCCACGCCGCCGACCGGGGTCGCGCTGACCTGGGTGGCGCCGTCGCCGGAGTCGCTCGATCCGGTGCCGGTCGAGGCGGTGCCGGCGTAGGCGTGGTTCTCGCAGGCCACGCCGTCGCCGTCGGCGTCGAGCCGCTCCGGGTCGCCGGGGAGCAGCGCGGCCTGCGCCTCCTCCTGGGTGGCGAAGTCGGCACAGTCGCGGTCCTGCGCGAACGCGGCTCCGGCGAGCGGCACGGTGGCCGCTACGGCGAGCAGCGCAGCGGCGGGGAGGGTACGCAGACGCATCGGGGTGGTCCTTCCGGGGGAACGGGTCGATCAGGTTGGGGAGCCCATCTCCTTAACGACTCGGCTGTGGCATGCGTTACACCCGATCGTGAACCGGGTTGAACCCGGCGACGCCCCCGGCGGAGGGTGGCGCCGTGACGCCCACCCCGGCACCGGCCGACCTCCCCACCCCCGACGACGTCCTGGCCGCCGCGCAGGTGCTGCGCGGGACCGCCCACCGGACCCCGGTGCTGACCTCCCGGCTGACCGACGCCGAGCTCGGCGCCACCGTGCTGGTCAAGGCGGAGAACCTGCAGCGCACCGGGAGCTTCAAGTTCCGCGGCGCGTTCCACACCCTGTCCCGGCTCGACGACGCCCGGCGCCGCGCCGGGGTGGTCACCTTCTCCTCCGGCAACCACGCCCAGGCGCTCGCGCTGGCCGCACGGCTGCTGACGATCCCGGCGACGATCGTCATGCCGCAGGACGCGCCCGCGTCGAAGGTCGCCGCCACCCGCGGCTACGGCGCCCGGATCGTGCACTACGACCGCTACACCGAGGACCGGGCCGCGATCGCCGCCGATCTCGCCGCCCGCGACGGGCTCACCCTGGTGCCGCCCTACGACCATCCGCACGTGATCGCCGGGCAGGGCACCTCGGTGCTGGAGCTGCTGGAGGACCACGGCCCGCTGGACGCGCTGTTCGTCTGCCTGGGCGGCGGCGGGCTGCTGTCCGGCTCGCTGCTGGCGGTGCAGGCGCTCTCCCCCGGCTGCGCCGTGTTCGGCGTCGAGCCCGAGGCCGGCGACGACGGCAGGCAGTCACTGCGAGCGGGCCGGATCGTCACCATCGCGCAGCCGCGCACGCTGGCCGACGGCGCCGCGACCACGCACCTGGGCGAGCTGACCTTCCCGATCATCGCCGGGCACGCCGCGGACGTGCTGACCGTGCCGGACGACGCGCTGGTCGGGGCCATGGCGCTGTTCGCGTCCCGGTACAAGGTGGTCGTCGAGCCGACCGGGGCGCTGGCGTTCTGCGGGATGCGGGCGGCCGTCGCCGCCGATCCGGAGCGGTTCGCCGGGCGGCGGATCGGGGTGACGGTGTCCGGCGGGAACGTCGACCTGGACCGGTTCGCGGCCCTGGTCAGCCCGGTCAGGCGCGGCGTGAGCCCGGTCGCCCCGGCGGTGAGCCCGGACGGCCCGGCGTGAGCCCGGTCAGGCGGCGCCGGCGGCCGCCGCGCGGCGGCTGCGCCGGTGGTGCAGCACCCCGGCGCCGACGGCGAAGGCGAGCAGCACCCCGGCGGTGCCCCGGGCCGCGGCCGAGCCGGAACCGCCGTCCCCGGCGTCCGGCTCGGAACCGGCGGTGACGACCGCCGGGATCAGGTTCCAGACGGTGTGGAAGGCGCAGGACACCCACAGCCCGCCCCGGCCCAGCGCGAGGAAGCCGAGCAGCAGCCCGAGCGCACCGGTGCTCACCACGTAGGCGACCGTGACCCCGGGGTTCAGGCTGTGGCACAGGCCGAAGACGACCGCACTGAACAGGACGGCGCCGTAGCTGCCCAGGTCGCGCCGGACGGCCTGCATCAGGTAGCCGCGGAACAGGATCTCCTCGGTCGACGCCTGCACCGCGACGGTCACCAGCAGCACCAGCACGACGAGCAGGCCCGGCGACACCGGATCGGGCCCGGCGTCGGCGCCCCCGCCCGCCGGTGGGGCGAGCACCGCGACCAGCACCTGCAGCGCGGCGAACAGGACGATCGCGGTCAGCGCCCCGACGAGCACGCCGACCGCCGGGCGCGGCACCCGGAAGCCGAGATCGGCGATGCCGCGTCCCTCGCGGAACCGCAGCCACAGCACGAGCACGATCAGCGGCGGCAGGAAGGCGATCAGATTGCCGATCGCCAACCCCTGCCAGCCGTCCTCCGGCAGCCCGGTGAGCCGGCTGACCGCGAGCAACAGGTAACCGCCGGCGAGGACCAACGCGACGACCCCGGCGGTGGGCAGCAGCACCCGGCGGATCCGGGTGCCGGCCGTGCTGCTCGCGGTGGAGGACGCCATCCGCCGAATCTAGGCCGGACTCCCCCGATCTCCTTTCCCCACAACGCATTCACACCCGACCGAGTGACCTCACCCGATCCGCAGCACCGGTTTCCCCGGCGCCCGGTCCGGCGACTCCAGGTAGTCGTGCGCGGCGGCGACGTCGTCGAGATCGAAGATCCGGTCGACCAGCGGGGTGAGGGTCCCCGCCGCCAGCCCGGCCCGCGCGAACGCCACCGCCCGGGCCAGCACCGCCGGATCGCCCACCACCTCGCGGACGTGGAACCGGCGCAGCCACACCGGCGCGTACCCGGCGGCGGGCAGCGGCGTCGGCTCCCCGGACAGGCCGCCGTGCACGATCACCGCACCGCCCGGCGCGCAGGCCCGGACCAGCCGTTCCACGCCGGGCCCGCCCTCGGCGTCGAGCACCAGATCGGCACCGCCGCCGAGGGCCTCGCGCAGCCGCTCGGCGTCCGGGGTGCCGGTGAGGACCTCGTCCGCGCCGGCCGCACGCAGCGCGTCGCCGTGCCGGCCGTCCGGCACCACCGCCACCGCCCGCGCGCCGATGTGCCGGGCGATCTGCAGCGCCGCGGCGCCGATGCTGTTCGACGCCGCGGTGACCAGCAGCCGGTCCCCTTCGCGCAGCCGGACCGCGTGCCGGGTCATCCCCCACACCGTCAGCAGCGGCATCCAGAGCGCGGCCGCGCCGGCGTCGTCGAGACCGGACGGGCGGGCCAGCAGCGCACCGGCCGGGACGATCGCCTCCTCGGCGTACACCGGGTGCGTGTTCTGCGACGACGCCGGCAGCACGCACACCTCGTCGCCGGGGCGCCACGGCCCGGCGTCCGGCCCGGTGGCGAGCACCGTCCCGGTGCACTCGCTGCCCAGACCGGCCGGCAGCACCGGGGCCTCCAGGTAGGTGCCGCGCCGGAAGTTCACCTCGGACCGGTTGAGCCCGACCGCGCGCACCCGGATCCGGACCTCGCCGGCGCCGGGGTCGCGCAGCTCGACGTCCTCGATCCGCAGCACCTCCGGGCCACCCGTCTCGTGGAAGCGGACCGCGCGCACCGTGGAGCCGGTCACCGGACACCGTCCCGGCGCTGCGGCACCCCGGGATCGTCGTCGCGCAGCTCCGGTGGCAGCAGCTCCTGCGGGAAACCCTGCCAGGCGACCGGGCGCAGGAAGCGGGACACCGCGCCGGCCCCGACGGAGGTGGTCGACGGCGCCGTCGTCGCCGGGTAGGGGCCGCCGTGCTGCTGCGCCCAGCTCACCGTCACCCCGGTCGGCCAGCCGTTCCAGACCAGCCGCCCGGCCAGCCCGGCGAGCAGCGGGAGGAGCTCGGGGAGCTCCGGGTCGCCCGGGTTGCCGTGCACGGTCGCGGTGAGCGCGCCGCCGAGCGCGCGCAGCGCCGCGTGCAGCTCCCCGGTGCCGGACCAGGTGACCAGCAGGGTGCTCGGGCCGAAGCACTCGGCGCCGAGTGCGTCCGGATCGGCGGCGAGCGCGGCGGCCGTGGTCACGTGCGCGGACGGCCGCGGGGCGAGCCCGTCCCCGGTGTCACCCGCCGCGGTGGACGAGTGGACGCCGGGGTGCGCGGCCAGTGCGGCGCGCCGCTGCGCGAACGCCTGCGCGCCGGCCGCGGTGAGCATCGGCTGCGGCTCGACCGCGGCGATCGCCTCCTGCACCCGGCCCTCCAGCCCGGACCCGGCCGGCACGAACACGACACCGGGCTGGGTGCAGAACTGCCCCGCGCCCAGCGTCGCCGAGCCGACCAGCCCGGACACGATCTCGTCCGGCCGGCCGGCGGCCGCCGACGGGGTGACGACGACCGGGTTCACGCTGCCCAGCTCGCCGAAGAACGGGATCGGCACCGGGCGGGCGGCGGCGATGTCGTGCAGGGCGCGGCCGCCGTGCACCGACCCGGTGAAGGCGGCCGCGGCGGTCCGCGGGTCGCGCAGCGCGTCGACGCCGGTCTCGACCCCCTCGACGAGCGCGAACGCCCCGTCCGGCGCGCCGGCCGCGCGCAGCGCGTCGCGGACGATCGCCGCGGTGCGGCGGGACAGCTCCGGATGCCCCGGATGGGCCTTCACCACCACCGGGCAGCCGGCGGCGAGCGCGGCGGCGGTGTCCCCGCCGGCCACCGAGAACGCGAACGGGAAGTTCCCGGCGGCGAAGACCAGCACCGGACCGAGCGGCACCTGATGGCGGCGCAGGTCCGGGCGGGGCCCCATCGGCCAGTCCGGGTCGGCGGTGTCGACGACCGCGTCGTGCACCGAGCCCTCGGCGATCACGTCGCCGAGGAAGCGCAGCTGGAACGCGGTGCGCACCAGCTCGCCGGCCAGCCGGGGGTGCTCCGGCAGGTGGGTCTCGGCGTGCGCGAGCGGCAGCAGCTCGCCGGACGCGCCCTCCAGGGCGTCGGCGACGGCACACAGCCAGGCCCGCCGCCCGGTGGTCCCGGCCGCGGCCACCGGGGCCGCGGCGGCGGCGGCCTCGGCGAGCACCGTCTCCAGCTCGTCGTGCATGGTCCTCCTCCGGTCGTCGGGATCGTGTCGTCGGCTGTGGGTCAGAACAGGCTCTGCCGACCCGGTACCCGCAACCGGGCCCGGTCACCGGCCGCGAACGCCGCGTCGAACCGGTGGTAGGCGTCGACGAGGTGCCGGCGCATCGCCTCCTCGGCGGCGTCCGGGTCACAGCCGGCGATCGCGTCCAGCACCGCGCGGTGCTCGCGCACGGTCGCGGTGCCGTCGATGTCGGGCGAGTAGAGGCGGAACGCGTGCAGGTGCCCGTGCGTCCCCGTGTAGGCGCGGCGCGCGACGTCGTTGCCGCAGGCGGCCAGGATCTCGCCGTGGAAGGTGGCGTCGTGGGTGACGAGCAGCCGGCGCACGTCGGCGACGCCGACCGCGGCACGCTCGAACCGGTCGACCTCCCGGGCGAGCCGGCCCGCCGGGTTGGACAGCCGGTTCACCGCGACCGCGCGCACCGCCCACAGGTCGACGAGCAGCCGGAACTCGAACAGCTCGCGCAGGCCGGCGCGGTCGAGCAGCGCGGTCGTCCGGTAGCCCCGGCCCTCCCCGGTGCGGACGACGAGATGGTCACCCTCCAGGTGCCGGACCGCCTCCCGGACCGGGGTCTGGGACACGCCCAGGTCCCGGGCGAGCGCGTCGAGGTTGATCCGCTCCCCCGGCTCGATCCGGCTCTCCAGGATCATCGTCCGGATCTCCTCGTAGACCTCGGCGGTGCTCCTGCGGCCCGCAACCGGCAGCTCCCCGGTCACCGGCGCCTCCTCTCGACACGTCCACCCGGGACGGACGGTAGCGGGTCACCGCGATCTCATCCCGATCCCGCCGCCTGCCGGTGCAGGTACCCGAGCAGCGCCCCGATGCCGAACTCCCACGGCGGCAGCTCCTCGGTCCGGCCGACCTCGTTGACCAGCGCGCCCAGCCGCGGGCTGGAGATCGTCACCCGGTCGCCGACGACGTGGGTGAAGCCGTGCCCCGCGGCGCCGCGGTCGCGGGTCGGCGCGAACAGCGTCCCGGTGTAGAGGACGAAGCCGTCCGGGTACTGGTGGTGGGCGCCGTACGCGGCGGCGACGAGCTGTTCGAGGCTGCGGCTGAGCCGGCCGACGTCGTTGTGGTCGTCGAGCACGAAGCCGTCCGGGCCGTCGATCCGCAGTGCGATCCGCTCGGTGCGGACCGAGTCGAGGGTGAAGCCGTCGTGGAAGAGCCGGACGAACGGGCCGAGCGCGCTGGAGGCGTTGTTGTCCTTCGCCATGCCGAGCAGCAGCGCGCTGCGGCCCTCGACGTCGCGCAGGTTGACGTCGTTGCCCAGCGTCGCGCCGCGCGGGACACCCCGCGCGTCGACCACCAGCACCAGTTCGGGCTCCGGGTTGTTCCAGTCGGAGAACGCCGGGATGCCGACCCGGGCGCCGGGGCCGACCGAGGACAGCACCGGGGCCTTGGTGAACACCTCCGGATCCGGCCCGATGCCGACCTCCAGGTACGGCGACCACAGCCCGCGCCCGCGCAGCACGGTGCGGACCCGGGCGGCCTGCGCCGATCCGGGGACGATCGTGGACAGGTCGGCCGCCGGGCTGCCGCCGAGCGCGGCGGTGACCTCCGCCCGCACGCCGGCGGCCAGCGCCGGGTCACCCGCGCAGCGCTCCTCGATCACCCGTTCCAGCAGACTGCCGGCGAACGTCACCCCGCACGCCTTCACCACCTGCAGGTCGACCGGCGCGAGCAGCTGCGGCCCGGCGCCGCCGGTCACCGCGTCCAGGCTCCACAGGACGGGCGCGGTGGCGGCGGCCCGCGCGACGTCGGCGGCCGGCAGCTCCAGCAGCCCGGACACGGTCGCGGCGGTCGGAAACAGGTCGGCGAGCCCGTCGCCGCGCACCGCGACCGGGCGCGGCCCGCCGGTGCCCGGATCCCACACCCGGCCGATCAGCAGCGCGTCGGCGGCGTCGGCGGGGAGCAGACCGGCCGGCGCGCTCACCGGGCCGTCCCGAGATCGCGCCAGCCCGCCCCGTCCGGGAACTCCCAGTGCCGCAGCGACGCCTCGTGCATCGCGGCCCCGGTGCCGGGGGCCGACGGTGCGGCGTAGCGGCCGTCGCGGACCACGACCGGATCGACGAAGTGCTCGTGCAGGTGGTCCACGAACTCGACGACCCGCTCGCCGATCCGACCGCTGACCGCGGCGTGGTCGAAGAACGACAGGTGCACGACCAGCTCGCACAGCCCGACGCCGCCGGCGTGCGGGCAGACCGGGACGCCGAACCGGGCGGCGAGCAGCAGGTTCGCGACGTTCTCGTTCACCCCGGCGACCCGGGTGGCGTCGATCTGCATGACGTCGATTGCGCCGGCCTGCAGCAGCTGCTTGAACACGATCCGGTTCGCGACGGCCTCCCCGGTCGCGACCCGCACCGGGTGCACGCCGGCCCGGATGTCAGCGTGCCCGAGGACGTCGTCGGTGCTGGTCGGCTCCTCGATCCAGTACGGCTCGTGCGCGGCGAGCGCCCTCACCCGCTCGATCGCCTCGCCGACCTCCCAGCGCTGGTTGGCGTCGATCGCGATCCGCACGCCGTCGCCGACCGCCGTACGGGCCAGCGCCAGCCTGCGGTCGTCGTCGGCCGGTTCGCCGCCGACCTTCAGCTTGATCATGTCGAACCCGTCCCGCACGGCCTCCCGGCACAGCCGGACCAACTTCTCGTCGCTGTAGCCGAGCCAGCCCGGCGTCGTCGTGTAGGCGGGGTAGCCGGACCGCTCCAGCTCGGCGATCCGCTCGGCGCGGCCGGGTTCGGCGTCGCGCAGCAGACCGAGCGCGTCGTCCGGGGTGAGCGCGTTGCGGATGTGCGTGAAGTCGACGACGCCGACCAGCTCGGCGGGCGGCATCCCGGCCAGCAACCGCCACAGCGGCACCCCATCGCGGCGGGCCCGCATGTCCCACAGCGCGTTCACCAGGCCGCCGCAGGCCATGTGCGCGACGCCCTTCTCGGGCCCGAGCCAGCGCAGCTGCGAGTCGTGCACCAGCCGCCGCGACGCCGATCCGAGGTCGGCCAGCAGCTCGTCGGCGTCCCGGCCGAGGAGCAGCGCCCCGTAGGACTCCATCGCGTGCACGACCAGCTCGTTGCCGCGGCCTGCGGTGAAGACCAGGCCGTACCCGGTCTCCCCGGCGTCGGTGGTCACGGTGACGTGGGCCGCCGAGTAGTCGGGATCGACGTTGACGGCGTCGGACCCGTCGAGCTCCAGCGACGTCGGAAATCGGACGTCGCGGGTGCGCACGGAGGTGATGACCGGCATGGGACTCCTTCGGTGCGGGGATCTGTCAGGCAAAGCCGAGCGCCGTGGGCAGCCACGTCGTCAGCAGCGGGAAGTAGGTGATGACGATCAGCACCGCGACCAGTGCGACGTAGAACGGCAGCAGTCCGCGGATCACCGTCGGCACCGGCGTGCGGGTGACGCTGGCCAGCACGAACACGACCAACCCGACCGGCGGGGTGAGCAGCCCGACCATCAGGTTGAAGATCACGATCGCGGCGAAGTGCAGCGGGTCGATCCCGAACACCTCGGCCACCGGCGCGAGCACCGGGACCAGGATCAGGATCGCCGCGGTCGGCTCCAGGATGGCGCCGACCACGAACAACAGCAGGTTGACCAGGATCAGGAAGACGATCGGGTACACGGTGAGGCCGAAGATCAGCTCGGCGGCCAGCTGCGGGGCCCGCTCGCGGGCCAGCACCCAGCCGAACAGCGCCGCGGAGGCGACGATGAAGAGCACCGAGCCGGAGGTCTCGACGGTCTGCAGCAGGGTCCGGTAGAGACGGCGCAGGTCCAGCGCCCGGTAGGTCAGCGCGAGCACCAGCAGGTAGACCACGCCGAGCGCGGACGCCTCGGTCGGGGTGAAGACGCCGGACAGGATCCCGCCCAGGATGATCACTGCGGCGCCGAGCGCCGGCAGCGAGCCGAGCACGGCGCGGAGCCGCTGCGCTGCGGGCAGGCTCTCTTCCCGCAGGTCCGAGCGCTTGCGCATCAGCCACCACGACGTCGCGCACAGGGTGAGCACCAGCAGCAGGGCGGGCACGATCCCGGTCATGAACAGCGCGCCGACCGACAGCCCGGCGGTGACCGCGTAGATGATCGCCGGGATGCTCGGCGGGATCAGCGGCGCGATCAGCGAGGACGCGCCGGTGATCCCCACGCTGAAGGTCAGCGGGTAGCCGCGCTTGACCATCGCCGGGACCTGCACCCGGCCCATCGCCGCAGCGTCGGCGATCGCGGCGCCGCTCATCCAGGAGAAGCCGAAGCTGGTGCCGACGTTGACGTAGCCCAGGCCACCGCGGACCCGCCCGACGACCGCGGTGGCCGCGTCGAAGAGCTTGTCGGTGACCCCGGAGACGTTCGCCAGGTTGCCCAGCAGGATGAACATCGGGACGGCGAGGATCGGGAAACTGTTCACCCCGGACACGGTCTGCTGGGCCGCGATGCCCAGCGACGCCGTCGGATCGACGACCACGTAGACCAGCGACGGGACCAGCAGCGCGATCGCCACCGGTACCCGCAGCAGCAGCAGGGCGATCAGCGCGCCCACCATCAGTGCGAGCGTCACGGGATGCTCCTCGGGGCTCCGGCGGTGAGCGCCTCGACGGCGCCGGGCATCTCCTCGGGATGCCGCAGCGCGACGTAGAGGTTCAGCGCGCCGTGCAGCGCGACCAGCGCGAACCCGACGACGGCCGCGGCGTAGACGACGGTCAGCGGGAGTCCGGTGGCCGGCGCCAGCAGCGAGGAGCTGCCGGCCGCGAACACCGCCCCGGCGACGGACAGGGTCGCCGACGCGGTCAGCACCACGATCCCGGCGAACGCGTCGACCAGCCGGGACGCGCGCCGCCCCAGCCGGTCGACCAGCAGGTCGACGACGATGTGCAGCCGCCGGGACATCACGTAGCCCGCGGCGACGAAGGTCAGCCACACCAGCAGGAACCGGGCGATCTCCTCGGTCCAGCTGAGCGGGCTGTCGAAGACGTAGCGGGTCAGCACCTGCAGCAGCACCGCCACCAGCACCCCGGCGAGCAGCAGGCAGGACACGACGCGTTCGACGTCGACCAGGAACCGGTAGCCGCGGCTGCGGCGCTCCAGCAGGTCGGGGGCCTCCGGGGCCTCCTCGGGCAGGTCCGCACCGGCCGGGGCGCTCATCGGACCGACTCCCGGATCTCCTCGTAGACCGCGCCCCAGGACACCCGGCCGGGCAGCTCGGCCCGGACCCGGTCGGCGAACGGGGCGATGTCGACGTCGTGGACGGTGAGTGTGCCCTCGGCCCGCCACTGCTCGACGATCCCGGTCTCCTCGGCGAGGATGCACTCCCGGATCGCCTCGCCGGCCGCCGCGGCGGCCGCGTCCAGCCGGTCCCGCTGCTCCGGTTCCAGGGCCGAGTTCAGCTCGTCGTTGGTGATCAGGTGGACGCCCTGCACGATGTGCCCGGTCAGGTTCAGGTGGTCCTGCACCTCGTGGAACCCGGACGACGAGATGGTCGGGACCGGGTTCTCCTGGGCGTCCAGGGTGCCCTGCTGCAGCGCGAGGTAGACCTCGCCGAGCGCCATCGGCGTCGCGGCGCCGCCCATGATCCCGAAGTTGGTGAGGTACAGCGGAGCGTCCGGGGTGCGGATCTTGACCCCGGCCAGGTCCTCGGGCCGCTCGACCGGCCGGTCGGCGGTGATGTGCCGGGTGCCGTAGTACCAGCTGGACAGCACCCGCATCCCGCTGCGCTCGCGGAACTCCTCGTGCACCCGGGCGACCACCGGCCCCTCGACGGCGGCGACGAACTCGCCGACGTCGTCGAACAGGTAGGCGCCGTCGAGCACCGCGGCGGGCTCGTACCAGACCCCCAGGAACGACGGCCCGGCCACGGTCAGGTCGAGCCCGCCGGCGGCGACCTGCTCCAGCGACTCGGCCTCGGTGCCGAGCTGCGCCGAGGGGTAGCTCTCCACGGTGATCCCGCTGCCGAGCAGCTCCTGCTGGATCAGCGGCGTGCCGCACTGCTCGACCGGGTGGCTGACGTCGTAGGCGTGCGCCAGCCGCAGCACGGTGTCGCCCGGTTCGCCCGGCGCCACCGGGATGTCGCTCGCGTCGATCGGGCCGCCCAGGCCGCAGCCGGACAGCAGCAGGGCCACGACGGCCGCTCCCGCCCCGGCCCGGCGCAGGCGCCCTCGTCGGTCAGCCGTCATCGCGCTCCCTCGAACGTCGTCGTCCGGTGCTCCCGCTGCTACGTGTCCCCGCCGAGGCCCTCGATCCCCAGCTCGGCGGCCATCCGGTCGAGCTGGTCGACGGTCGGTGCGGCGAGCGGGACCCGGTCGCCGGTCCGCCGCTGGTGCGCCCGCTCCGGATCGCCCGGGGCGTGCACGGCCCCGCCGGGCGGGCCGGCGGAGCGCACCCGTTCCTGCATGTCGGCCGCCCGCGCCTCGGTGTGCGCGCGGCCGGTGAAGGCGGCGGTGTCGACGGCGAGCAGGAGGTGCCCGGCATTCATCCGGGAGCCCGGGTCGATCCACATGTCGACGGTCTGGTCGGCGTAGTTCGCCCCGGTCAGACCGGCGGCGAGCACCTCCAGCAGCACCGACAGGCCGGAGCCCTTCGGCCCGCCGAAGGGCAGCAGCGCACCGCCGAGTGCGGCGGCCGGGTCGGTGGTCGGGCTGCCGTCGGCGGCGACCGCCCAGCCCTGCGGGATCTCCCGGCCCTCGTCGCGGGCGGCGACCACCTTGCCGTAGGCGCCGGTGCTGGTCGCCATGTCCACGGCGAGCGGGCCGTCCCCCGAGCTCGGCACCGCGACGGTCAGCGGGTTGGTCCCGAGCACCGGCCGGGCGCCGCCGAACGGGGTCACCGAGGCGCCGGTGGTGGAGGTCAGCAGACCGGCCATGCCCCGGTCGGTGAGCCGGTCGGTCCAGTAGCCGCCTGCCCCGTAGTGCGAGCTGCCCTGCACGGCGACGACCGCGGCGCCGTGCGTGCCGGCCAGCGCGGCGGCCCGGTCGACCGCGACCGCCATCGCGACCTGCCCCAATCCGCCGTCGGCGTCGAGCAGGGCGGTGGCGCCGTGCTCGCGCAGCCAGCGCGGCCGGGCCCGCGCGGTGACCCCGCCGGCCCGGATGGTGCGCACGTACAGCGGGAGGCGCAGCAGGCCGTGCGAGCCGATGCCGCGGCGGTCGGCCGCCACCAGCGAGTCGCCGACGAGCTCGGCGTCGTCGGCCGGGACATCGACCGCGGTCAGTGCCCGCCCCGCGAACGCGACCAGTTCCGGCACCGGGAATCGACGCACCGTTGCACCTCATCCTATAGGAATCGACTCGAAGGTATAGGTATCGGCCGTCGCGGGACAACCCTCCCGTATGCACATCTCGTGGTCGCCCGGCCTCCGGGGGTGCACTCGTCGAACACCTGTTCTGACCGCACCCTTGGGCCTGCCACAGTGGAACTGTCGAGGGGAAGCGGGGACGCACGTGGACGAGACCCAGGACGCCGACACCGGCGACGACACACAGGTGACCGGCGACGAGGCACCCAAGCGCAGGCGCGGACGCCCGAAGGGCTCCTCCACCGCCCGCACCACCCGGGTGGTGACGATGACGCTGACCGTCAGCGGCTCCGCCGACGGCGAGTGGCAGGCCGAGCTGAAGCAGGGCTCCAGCTGGGTCGCCCGCGGCCTGCCGGTGAGCGCGTCGGCGGTGTCCGCGGCCGCCGCCACCCTGCACGCCGACCTGGCCGGGCCGGTCGACGAGGTGATCGAGAGCGCGAAGTCGGCCAAGGCGGCCCGGGTCGCCGAGCTGGAGGCCGAGCTGGAGCAGGCCCGCAAGGCGCTCGCCGCGCTGGAGGAGTGAGCGGATCAGCCCAGCAGCGGGCCGAGTGACCCGGCGTGCTCGCGCAGCAGTGCGACCAGCTCGGGATCCGGATCGGCCACCCGGGCGGCCGGGCCGGACAGCGCCAGCCCGGCCACCAGGCGGCCGTCCGCCGGCGAGCGGACGGCCGCCGCCAGGCACCCCCGGTCCGGGCGCAGCTCGCCGGTCTGGCCGGCCAGGCCCTGCTCGGCGACCTCGTCGAGCAGCCTGGACAGCCGGTCCGGATCGGTCACCGTGTGCTCGGTGACCGGGCGCAGCTCGCGCACCAGTGCCCGCCAGTCCGGTTGGTCGGCCAGCAGCAATCTGCCCAGCGCCGAGGCCTGCGGCAGCCGGGCCAGCAGGTCCGGATCGCTGGGCGGGTGATCCGGATCGGGATCGAGCAGGTGCAGCCGTCCGCCGTCGAACACGGCCAGGTGCACGCCCCAGCGGACCCGGCTGCGCAGGTGGTCGACCACCCCGCGGGCCGCCGTCGGCAGCCGCGGGACACCGACCGGTGCCAGCCGTGCCGCACGCCGGCCGAGCGCGAACCCGCGCAGGTCCGGCAGCCGCACCAGGTACTCCTCGCCGACCAGCAGGTTCAGCACCCGGTAGGTGGTCGCCGGCGGCAGCCGCAGCGCCGCGGAGATCTCCTTCGCGGTCACCCCCGGCCCGGCGGCGACGACCTCCTCCAGCACGGCCAGCGCGGTCCGCACGGCGCGTGGCTGGCGGCCGCTGATCGGGGGCGGGTCGCTCACCGGACGCGGTGCCAGACGTCGGAGGCGACGGTCTCGTCGTACACGCCGAGCGCGGGCAGATCGCCCCGGCGGCGCTGCAGCACCGACCAGCCGGCGCCGGCCGGCAGCGCCACCGCCAGCACCAGCCCGGACAGCGGGGCCGCCAGCACGAACGCCACCAGCGCCGCGAACAACGCCGGCACCGCGAGCGCGGCCGTCGCCACCGCCGCCGGGGTGAGCTCCCCGATCCGGCGCAGGAACAGCGGCGCGGCCAGGCAGACCAGCAGATAGGTGACCAGGAACCCGACGGTCGCCGCCCCGAGCAGCCCGACCAGCAGCACCTCCGGCGGGACACCGGCGGCCAGCGGCACGGCCACCGCCGCCGCGGCCGCCGGGACGGCCGCCAGCACCGCCACGTGCGGCGTGCGGAACCGGCGGTGGGTACGGCCGAGCACGCCGGGCACGGCGCCGTCGCGGGCCAGCGAGAACAGCACCCGCGACAGTGCCGTCGCGGTCGCGACCGCACAGGCCAGGAAGGAGAGCACCAGCGCGGCGTGCAGTACCGGCGGGATCCACCACCAGCCGCGGGTGGTCGCCAGCACCTGGACCGGCTGGACCTGGCCGCCCAGCCCACCGGGCACCGCCGCGAACCCGCTCGTCTGCACCGCGGCCGCGAAGACGTAGAGGACGCCGGTCACCGCCGCCGTCGCGAACACCGCCCGCGGCACCGTCCGGAACGGGCGCCGGGTCTCCGCGCCCAGCGAGGTCGCCACCTCGAACCCGATGAACGCGGCCAGCGCGGGCACCACCCCCGCGACCAGGCCCGCCGCCCCGATCGCCGGCTGCGGCCCGGCGCCCGGCCCGGGCAGCGGCCCCCCGGCGAGCAGCAGCGCGAACACCCCGACCAGCGCCCCCACCGCGATCGCCTCCACGAGCAGCACCACCCGCGCGGCCGGCCGCACCCCGCGGGCCACCAGCGCCGTCACGATCAGCCCGCACAGCACCGCCGCCGCCGTCGCGCCCCACCGGGTCTGTGCCGGGCCCGCCCCCAGCAGCGGCCGCAGGTACAGCACCGCCCCGCCCAGTGCCGCTGCGCAGAGCAGCAGGTAGCCGAGCACCGCCGCGACGCCCCCGGCGAAGGCGGGCCCGGATCCGAGGCCCTGCGCGGTCAGCGGGTACAGCCCGCCCGGCGCGGCCATCCTGGTGGTGAACCGGCCGATCGACGCGGCGACCAGCAGCGCGATCACGGCCGCGGCGACGAACGACCACACCGTCCACGGTCCGGCCAGCCCGGCGACGATCACCGGGGTCGCCGCCATCGCCGCCGACGGGGCCGAACCCGCGATGGACTGCGCCACGACGTCGGCCGGGCCGAGCCTGCGGCGTTCCAGCCCGTGCACGGGCGAGCGGTCGCGCAGCGTCGCCACCTCGGCACCTCTCCCCTCCGGATCATCGGCGGTCGCCGGGCCGCCCGGTCGCACGATTGTCCGCTGCGGACCCTAACCTCCGGTCACAGTGCCGTGACCAGCAGCGATGACCCGAACGAGAAAATCGACACAGCGGTTCCCACGCGGCGGGAACGGATGGCAGGGTGATTCGCACCACTCGGGACGGGCAGTTGTGCCGGTCGGTCGGGCACGTGACCCTCCGGTCCCGTTCGTACCCACGCCGACGGCCGGCCGATGACGTCGCGGCCCCGGCACCGCCCGACACGAGGAGATCCGATGACCGCCGTCCAGCCACGGACCGCGACCGGGCACCCGCTGGGGATGACCACCGAGACCGAGGTGTCCGCCGTCCGGGAGGTGCTCGACGCGGCCGGACTGCTCACCGAGCACGTCCGGTACGCGTTCTTCGCGCCCGAGGAGCCCCCGAAGGACGAGGTGCTCGCCGGCGGTCCGGCCGACCGCCGGTTCCGCGCGGTGCTGCTGGACCTGTCCACCGGCCGGTCCTGGGACACCGTGGTGTCGGTGACCGCGGGCGAGCTGGTCTCCTCGCGCGAGCTGGAGCCCGCGCGGGACGGCCAGCCGCCGATCATCGACTCGGAGTTCGAGTTCATCGAGGACGTCCTCAACGCCTCCCCGGACTGGCTCGCCGCGCTGGAGAAGCGCGGGATCAAGCCGGCCACGGTGCGCGCGGTGCCGCTGTCCGCCGGCGTCTACGACTACCCGGAGGAGACCGGCCGGCGGATGGCCAGGGCGTTCGGCTTCCGGCAGGACCACGAGGCCGACCACGCCTGGGCACATCCGGTCGACGGGCTCGTCGCCTACATCGACCTCACCGCCCGCACGGTCGACCGGGTGATCGACACCGGCGTGGTGCCGGTGCCCGCGACCAGCGGGAACTTCGACGACCCGGCCGTCCAGGGCCCGCCGCTGGACTCGCTGCGGCCGATCGAGATCACCCAGCCGGAGGGCCGGTCGTTCACCGTCGACCACGGCCGGGTGCGCTGGGGCAAGTGGGACCTGCGGATCGGGTTCAACGAGCGCGAGGGCCTGACCCTGCACCAGATCGCCTTCGACGACCGCCCGATCTGCTATCGCGCGTCGGTCGCCGAGATGGTGGTGCCCTACGCCGATCCGGCGCCGGTCCGGTTCTGGCAGAACTACTTCGACTGCGGCGAGTACATGTTCGCCCGCTACGCCGACTCGCTGCAGCTGGGCTGCGACTGCCTCGGCGACATCCACTACGTCGACGCCACCATCGCCGACGACCTGGGCAACCCGAAGACCATCCGGAACGCGATCTGCATGCACGAGGAGGACTACGGCGTCCTCTGGAAGCACACCGACATCTTCACCGGCTCCCGCGAGGTGCGCCGCCAGCGCCGGCTGGTCATCTCGTTCTTCACCCCGATCGGCAACTACGACTACGGCTTCTACTGGTACCTCTACCTCGACGGTACGATCGAGCTGGAGTGCAAGGCGACCGGCATCGTGTTCACCTCCGGCACGCCCGGCGAGTACGCCACCGAGGTCGCGCCCGGCCTCGGCGCCCCCTACCACCAGCACCTGTTCTCGGCCCGCCTCGACATGACCGTCGACGGGCTCGCGAACGCGGTCGAGGAGGTGGAGGCGGTGCGGGTCCCGATGGGCGAGGGCAATCCCCACGGCAACGCGTTCGGCCGCTCGGCGACCCGGCTGACCCGGGAGTCGACGGCCGCCCGGGACGCCTCGCCGGGCACCGGGCGGGTCTGGCACGTCGTCAACACCGAGAAGACGAACGGGCTCGGCCGGCCCGTCGGGTACGTGCTGCACCCGCTCGGGCAGCCGACCCTGCTGGCCGACGAGGCGTCGTCGATCCATGCGCGGGCGACGTTCGCGTCCAAGGCGCTGTGGGTGACCCGCTACGACCCGGCGGAGCGCTACTCGGCGGGCGACTTCGTCAACCAGAACCCGGGCGGGGCCGGGCTGCCCGCCTACGTGGCGGCCGATCGCGAGATCGACGGGCAGGACGTCGTGCTGTGGCACACCTTCGGGCTGACCCACTTCCCGCGGCCGGAGGACTGGCCGGTGATGCCGGTCGACTACACCGGGTTCACCCTCAAGCCGGCCGGGTTCTTCGACCGCAATCCGGCGCTGGACGTGCCCGCGGCGGAGACCAAGGGCTGCCACTGACCGGTGCGCCCGCCGGGACGCCCATCCGCGGGCGTCCCGGCGGGCCCCCGGCACGGTCGTCCCGGGCAACGTCCGGGCGTCCCGGCCTGCCGGGCCCCGGCAACGAGATCGGCGTCCGGTGCCGCTCGTGGTAGGTCTCCCTGCGGGGGGTCCGGCACATCGCCGCACCCCGGCGTACGAGGAGCGGACGATGAGCGTGACCCGGGTCTGGCTGACCGAGCGGAGCCACCAGGAGCTGCGTGCCGAGCTGCAGTCGTTGCTGCAGCAGCGGGAGGCGGTGGCCCCGGCCGAGGGCCGCGAGCACGACGGTCCGGACGGACCGGGTGCCGGGGAGCGCGACCGCGAGCAGCGGATCCGGCGGCTGCAGGAGCTGCTGCGCGATCCGGTGGTCGGCGACCGGCCGCCCGACGACGGCGTCGCCGAGCCCGGCATGGCCGTCACCGTGCGCTACGACGACGGCGAGACCGAGACCTTCCTGCTCTCGCACGACGAGAACCGGATCCGGCCCGACGGGACCATGATC
Organism: Pseudonocardia sp. DxW; assembly: GCF_058448985.1. NCBI lineage: Bacteria > Bacillati > Actinomycetota > Actinomycetes > Pseudonocardiales > Pseudonocardiaceae > Pseudonocardia > Pseudonocardia sp. DxW. The sequence continues at coordinate 443,121 of NZ_JBZFLK010000002.1, forward strand.
TGCTCGCCGGACTCCCCGCTCGGTCGCGCGCTGCACGGCGCGCAGCAGGGCGACGCCGTCCGGTACCGGCTCCCCGACGGCGGGCGGGCCGGGTGCACGCTACTCCGCGCCGTGCCCTTCGAGCACTGAACCGACGCACCGTGTACGACAGCGGACGGGCCGAGAGTCGCAACGGTGTCCGGCGGCCGGACGCACCGGTGCCGGAGGGGTGGCTGCGCCGGGTCGCCGACGATGCCGGGCGCGGGGCGGGCGGTGTCCCGCCCGAGCTGCTCGGCGACTTCCTGCGGGTGCTGGCCGACGCCGCGGCGTCCGGCAGGCTGCCCTCGGACCCCGAGCTCGACGCGGTGCGACGCAACGGGGCCCGGGCCGCCGAACTGGGGGTCAGCGCGGGGAACGCGGTGCAGCTGTACCTGTCGGCCGCCTGGCGGTTGTGGCGGGAGCTCCCGCCGACCGCGCACTTCCGGGACGCCGGGACCACGGCGAACGCCGCGGAGGCGGTCATGCGGGCGGTGGACCTGGCGGTGGCCGGGCTCGCCGACGGCTACACCGCTGCCCGCCGGGACCTGGTGCGCCACGAGGAGACGCTGCGCCGGGAGCTGATCGAGGACCTGCTGCGTGGCGACGGCGACGCCGGCGGGCTGGTCGGACGGGCCGAGCCGTTCGGGATGGACCTGGGCCGGCCGCACCAGGTCGCGCTGGCCGCGCCGGACGGCCGCCCGGCCCGGGTGGAGTCCGTACCGGCCGCCCTGGAACGCGCCGTCGTGCGCGGGGTCGGCGACCGGGACGTGCTGGTCGCCACCAAGGACGGACGGATCGTCGTCATCGCCCCGGCCGGCACCGGCGCCGGTGAGCTCGGCGGACTGCTGCACGGCGAGCTGACCCGCACCGGGCGCGGTGCCGGGTGGCGGGTGGCGGTGGGCCGCGCGCACCCCGGGTCCTACGGGATCGCCCGCTCCTACGAGGAGGCCAGGGAGGCACTGACCACGGCGGGCCGGCTGCGGCTGCCGGCGCCGGTGCTACGGGCCGAGGACATGCTGGTCTACCGGGTGCTGCTGCGTGACCAGCCGGCCATCACCGACCTCGTGCAGACCGTCGCCGTGCCGCTGGCGCGGGCCCGCGGCGGCGCCGCGCCGCTGCTGGACACCCTGGAGACCTGGTTCGGCACCGGCTGTGTGGTCGCCGAGACGGCCCGCCGGCTGCACCTGTCGGTGCGCGCCGTCTCCTACCGGCTGGAGCGGATCGCGGAGCTGACCGGCCACGACCCGACCGATCCCGGACACCGGTTCACCCTGCACGCCGCCGTGCTCGGGGCCCGGCTGCTCGGCTGGCCGGACCGTGAGCTCCGGCCCGGCGATGCGGGCTGAGCCCGATCTGGAGCTGGTGGCCTCGATCGTCCGGCGCGCCGGGCTGGACTGTGTCGTCGAGGGCACCGGCCCGCAGCGCCGGCTGCGGGCCCGGCGGCCGGGCGGGCGGGGCGCCGGGGTCTCCGCCGGCTGGACCGGGCGCACCGGCTGGGTCGGCCCGGACGGCGCCCGGCACCGGGTGCCGGACCCGGACCCGCGCGGGCTGGCCGCGGTCGTCGTCGCGCAGGCGCTCCACCCGGACCCCGCCCGCCCGCTCACCCACGCCGAGGCCGGGGCCTGCGGCCTGGCCGGGGCACTGCTCTGGTGCGGGCCCGGGCACTAGTGTCGGTACCGATCCGATCGCCGATCCACAGGAGGATCCGTGGCACTCGCCGCAGGGGACACCGTCCCCGACGTCCAGCTCATGACCCCGACCGCCGACGGCCCGAAGCCGGTGCAGAGCGCCAGCGTCCTGGGCAGCGGCACCGTCGTGCTGTTCGGCGTACCCGGGGCGTTCACCCCGGCCTGCTCCGACACCCACCTGCCCGGCTTCGTGCTGCGCGCCGACGAGCTGAAGCAGAAGGGCGTCGACACCGTCGCCTGTACCGCGGCCAACGACGCGTTCGTGCTCGGCGCGTGGGCCGAGTCCCGCAACGTCGGCGACGCCGTGCTCATGCTCGCCGACGGCAACGCCGAGTTCGCCGCCGCCGCCGGCCTGGACATGGACGGCTCGAAGTTCGGCCTCGGCACCCGCTCGAAGCGCTACGCCGCGATCCTCAAGGACGGCGTGGTGCAGTGGATCGGCGTCGAGGACGTCCCGTCCTCGGTCGACGTGTCCGGCGTCGAGTCGGTGCTCAAGCAGCTCTGAATCTCCTCCGGCCGCACCCGGTCCCCGGCACGCGGGCCTAGACTGGCCCGCGTGCCGAAGGTGATCGGGGGTTCGCTCGCGACGCATCGCGAGCAGGTCCGCGAGCGCGTGTTCGGCGCGCTGCGCGAGCAGCTCTACGGTCGCGGCTTCGAGTCGGTGACGCTGTCCGGCGTCGCCGCCGCGGCCGGCGTCGGCCGGTCGGCGATGTACAACCACTTCCCGGACCGGCAGGCCCTGCTCGTCGCGTTCGTCGAGGCCGAGGCCGCCCGCTACGTCGCCGACCTGGACGCCGCGCTGGCCGGCGCCCGCTCCCCCGCGGACCGGCTCGCCGTCTTCGCCCGGATGCAGCTGCGCCGGCTCGCCGAGTTCCACCTGCCGCCCGGCCAGGCGCTGGCCGGCGCGCTGGACCCGCAGGCGTACCGCCGGATCGCCGCGCACGCCGACCCGATCGGCGACCGGCTGACCGCCATCCTCACCGACGGCGCGCTCGACGGCTCGATGTCCGGCGACGACCCGGTCGTGCTGGCCGGGCTGGTCTCGGCCGCCCTGTCCAGCCGGAAGATCGTCGAGGTGCCCGCCGCCGAGCTGGACGACACCGTCGAGACGGCGGTGCGCGCGGTGCTGCGGATGGTCACCCCCTCGACGACGGCATCCGACTGAGGCTAGCCTTACCGCCGCCGAGCCCTTAGCATCATGATCTGACACGGTGTCAGATCCGGCGCCGTGACGCCCCGCTGTCCGGGAGGGCCGATGAGCGCCACGACACCGATCTCCGGTACGCCGGTGGGCGGGACGCTGTCCGCCGAGCTGCGGCAGGCCACGTCCGAGGTCCACGAGCAGGCCCACCGCTCCACCTACATGGCCGCGCTGCTCGACGGCGCGCTCCCGCTCGACGCCTACACCCTGCTCGCCGAGCAGTACGGCGCGATCTACACCGCCCTGGAGGCGGCGTCCGACGCGATGGCCGGGCACCCGGTCGCCGGCCCGTTCGTGATCGACGACCTGCGCCGGCTGCCCGCCCTGCACGACGACCTGGACGCGCTGGGCAGCGGCGTCCCGCGGATCCTGCCCGCCACCACCCGCTACGTGGACCGGCTGCGCACCGCGGCGACCGATCCGGAGCGGTTCGTCGCCCACCATTACATCCGCTACCTGGGCGACCTGTCCGGCGGCCAGGTGATCGGGAAGCTGCTGCAGCGGACCTACGGGCTGTCCGGCGACGGCGTGCGCTTCTACGACTTCACCGCGCTCGGCGCGCCGCCGCGGTTCCGGGCCCGCTACCGCGAGCTGCTCGACGCGACCGGCTGGGACGCCGCGGCCCGCTCCCGGGTGGCCGCCGAGGCGGTGTTCGGGTTCGAGCTGAACATCGCGGTGCTGTCCGAGATGGCCGAGGAGGTCGGGCTGGAACAGCCGCTCGCGTCGTGACTCCTAGACTGGGGTCGTGAGCAGCGGCATCGACCCCGGCGAACTCGCGACGGCGTTGAAGGTCCTCGCCCAGGTCGACGAGCTGCCGCCCGAGCACCCGGACGCGGTCCGGGTCCGCCGGGCGACCGCCGGGATCTGGAAGTCGGTGCGGATGCGCCGGCGGGCCGAGAAGCGGGAGCGCGAGCGGGCGTCCGACGCCGCGGTCACCGCGGCGACCGCGACCGGTGCCGACGGCCGGACCGACGACGAGACGGCGGGCATCCCGCTGGTCTCCACCGCCCGCGGCGCGACCGCGGGCGTGCTGCACCGGGCCCGCGGCTGCTACGCCTGCAAGACCCGGTTCACCGTGGTCGACGCCTTCTACCACCAGCTCTGCCCGGACTGCGCGGCCGCGCACCACGCACACCGGGACGCCCGCACCGACCTGACCGGCCGCCGGGCGCTGCTCACCGGCGGCCGCGCCAAGATCGGCATGTACATCGCGCTGCGGTTGCTCCGCGACGGCGCGCACCTCACGATCACCACCCGGTTCCCGCGGGACGCGGCCCGCCGGTTCGCCGCCCTCGCCGACAGCCCGGAGTGGCTGCACCGGCTCCGCGTGGTCGGCGTGGACCTGCGCGATCCCGGGCAGGTCGTCGCACTGGCCGACGAGGTAGCCGCGGCCGGGCCGCTGGACATCCTGATCAACAACGCGGCGCAGACGGTGCGCCGCTCCCCCGGCTCCTACGCCGCGATCGAGGCCGCCGAGTCCGAGCCGCTGCCGGCCGGCGAGCTGCCGGAGATCCTGTCGTTCACCAGCGCGGCGCGCGAGCACCCGGCGCTGCTCGCCGGGGCGGTGCCCGGCGCGGACCTGGCGGCGCTGGCCGTCACCGCCCGGTCGGCGTCGCCGGAACGGATCGCGGCCGGCACCGCGGTGGACGCGGGCGGGCTGCTGCCCGACACCGCCGCCGTCAACAGCTGGGTCGACCACGTCCAGCACGTCGACCCGGTCGAGCTGCTCGAGGTGCAGCTGTGCAACCAGACGGCGCCGTTCGTGCTGGTGTCCCGGCTGCGGCCGGCGATGGCCGCGGCCGGCCCGCACCGCAAGTACGTGGTGAACGTGTCCGCGATGGAGGGTGTGTTCGGGCGCGGCTACAAGGGGCCCGGCCATCCGCACACGAACATGGCGAAGGCCGCGCTGAACATGCTGACCCGGACCAGCGCCGGGGAGATGTTCACGACCGACCGGATCCTGATGACCTCGGTGGACACCGGCTGGATCACCGACGAGCGCCCGCACCCGATGCGGATGCGGCTGGCCGAGGAGGGCTTCCACGCACCGCTGGACCTGTCCGACGGCGCCGCCCGGGTGTACCACCCGATCGTCGCCGGTGAGCGCGGCGAGGACCTCTACGGCGTGTTCCTGAAGGACTACGGCGTGTCCCGCTGGTGAGGTAGGCCGCGCGTTCGCTGTCGGTGCTCGCCGATACCGTGCCGGGCGTGCTGGAGCTGCATCGGTCCGAACGCGCGGACACCCTCGTCGAGGCGCTCGCCGGGCTGCTCGCGGACCCGGCACCGGGCGGTGCCGACCCGTTCGCACCGGAGATCGTCGCGGTCCCCGAGCGCGGGGTGGAGCGGTGGCTGGCGCAGCGGCTCTCGCACCGGCTCGGCGCCCGCGGCAGTGCCGGCGGCGGTGGTGGTGGCGGTGGTGGTGGCGGTGACGGGGTGTGCGCCAACGTGCGGTTCCCGTCCCCGGCCGCCCTGCTCGGCGATGTCGTCTCCCGGGTCACCGGCACCGATCCGGAGACCGACCCGTGGGCCCCGGGGCGTGCGGTGTGGCCGCTGCTCGAGCTGATCGACGATGCCGTCACCTCCGGCGACGGGCGGTTCGCCGGGCTGGCCGCACACCTGGAGCGGGGCGGGCACGGCCGCCGCTACGCGCTGGCCCGCGCGCTCGCCGGGCTGTTCGGCTCCTACGCCACGCACCGGCCCGTGCTGCTGCGCTCGTGGGCCCTCGGCGAGGACGCGGTGCCGCCCGACCTGGCCTGGCAGCCCGAGCTGTGGCGGCGGCTGCGGTCCGGCCTCGATGCGCCCGGCCCGGCCGAGCGGCTCGCCGACGCGGTCACCGCGCTGCGCGCCGGGGCCGATCCCGGCGAGCTGCCGGGGCGGATCTCGCTGTTCGGGCCGACCCGGCTCGCCGCCGAGCACCTCGCCGTGCTGGAGGCGCTGTCCGCGCACCGCGACGTGCACCTGTGGCTGCCGCACCCGTCCCCGGCGATGTGGGAGGCGGTCCGCGCCGCCCGCCCCGCCGATCCGCCAGCCCGCGCCGCCGACGGCAGCGCCACGCTGGTCCGCAACCCGCTGCTGCGCTCGCTGGGCCGCGACGTCCGGGAGCTGGCGCTGCGGCTGCCCGCGGCCGGGCCGGGCGTCACCGACACCCACCATCCGGCCGCCGGACCGGACGGACCGCCGACCCTGCTGCAGCGGGTGCAGCGCGCGCTGCGCGACGACACGCCGCCGCCGCGGCCCGCCGACCGCCCGCCGCTCGATCCCGCTGACCGCAGCATCGTGCTGCACTCCTGTCACGGCCCGGACCGGCAGGTCGAGGTGCTGCGCGAGGTGCTGCTGGGGCTGCTGGCCGCCGATCCGGGGCTGGAACCGCGCGACATCATCGTGATGTGCCCGGACATCGAGGTGTTCGCGCCGCTGATCACGGCGTCGTTCGGGCTGGCCCCGGAGCCCGGCGCCGCGGGCGAGGGGGCCGGGCCGTCGTGCGACGAGCTGCATCCCGGGCACCTGCTGCGGGTCCGGCTGGCCGACCGGGCGCTACGCCAGGCCAATCCGCTGCTGGGCACGGTGTCCACCCTGCTGGAGCTCGCCGGGTCCCGGCTGACCGCGTCCCAGGTGCTCGACCTGATCGCGTCCGGCCCGGTCCGCCGCCGGTTCCGGCTCGACGACGACGCGCTGGAGCGGATCTCCGAGCTGGTCACCGCCGCCGGCGTGCGCTGGGGGCTGGACGCCGCGCACCGCGCCCCCTACCGGCTCGACGGGATCGAGCAGAACACCTGGCGGGCCGGGCTGGACCGGCTGCTGGTCGGCGTCGCGATGGCCGAGACGCCGGGCGCGCCGGCCTGGCTGGGCAGCGCGCTCCCGCTCGACGAGGTCGACTCCTCCGACGTCGACCTGGTCGGCAGGCTGGCCGAGATCGTGGACCGGCTGGCGACCGCGCTCGCCGCGCTGCGCGAGCCGCAGCCGCTGTCGGCCTGGGTCGCCGCACTCACCGAGGCCCTGTCCGCGCTCACCGACACCGCACCGGCCGACGCCTGGCAGGCCGGGCAGGCCCGCGCGGAGCTGGCCGACGTGCTGCACTCGGCCGGACCGCAGGCCGACACCGTCGACCTCGACCTGCCCGACGTGCGCGGTCTGCTCGCGGAGCGGTTGCGTGGCAGGCCGAGCCGGGCGAACTTCCGGACCGGCACGCTCACCGTCGCCACCCTGGTCCCGATGCGCGCCGTCCCGCACAAGGTGGTCTGCCTGCTCGGCTGCGACGACGGCGTGTTCCCCCGGGCCGGCGCCCCGGACGGCGACGACGTGCTCGCCCGCGATCCGGTGGTCGGCGAGCGGGACCCGCGTGGCGAGGACCGCCAGCTGCTGCTCGACGCGATCTGCTCGGCCACCTCGGCCCTGGTCGTGGTGAGCTCCGGGGCCGACGAGCGGACCGGCGCGCAGCGGCCGCCGTCGGTGCCGGTCGGCGAGCTGTGCGACGCGATCGACGCCTGCGTACAGGTCCCCGGCGACCCGCCGGTGGCCGCGTCCGGCGCGCTGCGTGCCCGGCATCCGCTGCAGCCGTTCGACCGGCGGAACTTCCGGCCCGGCGCGCTGCTCGCCGACGGGCCGTTCAGCTTCGACCGGGCCGCGCTGGGCGGCGCCGAGATGGCCGCCGGTCCGCGGGCCGCGGTGCCGCTGTTCCCGCCCGGACCGCTGCCCGCCCCGGAGGACACCGGGAACCCGGTGGAGCTCGACGACCTGGTCGCGTTCGTCGAGCACCCGGTGCGGGCGTTCCTGCGGCAGCGGGTGCGGGTGCTGCCACCGCAGGAGAACGCCGAGCCCGACGACGCGCTGCCGGTCGAGCTCGACGGTCTCGGCAGCTGGCGGATCGGGGAACGGCTGCTCACCGACCGGCTCGCCGGGGCGCCGCCGCAGGCCGTCGCCCGGGCCGAGACGCTGCGCGGCGACCTGCCGCCGGGCGGCATCGGGCGGCGGGTGCTGACCGACGTCGGCGGCCGGGTGGAGCCGCTGGTCGCGCTGGCCGCCGCGGTCCGCACCGGGGAGGCGACCTCCCAGGACCTGGTGGCCGAGCTGGACGGGGCCACGGTGACCGGCACCGTCCCCGGGCTGCACGGCGACGTCGTCGTGCGGGTGGGGTACTCGCGGCTCAAGGCCCGGCAGCGGCTCCGCGCCTGGGTGCAGCTGCTGGCGCTGACCGCCGCGCACCCGGACCGCCGCTGGACGGCGGTGACCATCGGCCGGGGTGGCGGCGGCCCGGCCCGGTCCACGCTCGGGCCGGTCGATCCGGAGCTGGCCCGCCGCGTGCTGGCCGATCTGGTGGCGCTGCGCCGGGAGGGGCTGCGCGAACCACTGCCGCTGCCGACCGACGCGGCCGCCGTCTACGCCCGCAACCGGTCCCGCGGGGTCACCCCGGCGAACGCGCTGGCCGCGGCGGACGCCGAGTGGTCCCGGTTCGAGCGCGACGAGGCCGCACACACCTTCGTCCGCGGACCGGCCGCCCCGCTGCTGCTGCGCGACGAGCCCGGTGCCGGTGCCGAGCCCACCCGGTTCGGCGCGCTCGCGACCCGGGTGTGGGCCCCGCTGCTCGACCACGAGAGGCAGGACGCGCCGTGACCGCGGTTCTCTCCGCCCCGACCTTCGCCGTCGACGGGCCGCTGCCCGAGGGCACCGTCGTGCTGGAGGCCAGCGCCGGCACCGGCAAGACGTACACGATCGCCGCGCTCGCCACCCGCTACGTGGCCGAGGGCGTCGCCGGGCTGGACCGGCTGATGCTGGTCACCTTCGGCCGGGACGCCACCCAGGAGCTGCGCGAGCGGGTCCGGGAGCGGCTGGTCGGCACCGAGCGGGCACTGGCCGCGGTGCTCGACGGCGGGGCCGCACCCGCCGGGGACCCGGTGGTCGCGCTGCTCGCCGCGGGCGACCCGGCCGTCGTCGAGCGGCGGCGGGCCCGGCTGGCGGAGGCGTCGGCGTCGTTCGACGCGGCCACCATCGCCACCACCCACCAGTTCTGCATGCAGATGCTGGCCGGGCTCGGGGTGGCCGGCGACAACGACCCGGAGGCCGAGTTCGTCGAACACGTCGACGACGTCGTCACCGAGGTCGTCGACGACTTCTACGTCCGCAAGTACGCGAACCCCGACGCCGGACGGCCCGCCTTCACCCGCGCCGAGGCGCTCACCCTGGCCCGCCGCGCGGTCGCCGACCCGCAGGCCGAGCTGGAACCCCGGGACGCCGATCCGCGCTCGGACGCGGCCGTCCGGCACGGCTTCGCCACCGCCGTCCGGCGCGAGGTCGACGCCCGCAAGCGGCGGCTGCGGATCTACAGCTACGACGACATGCTGACCCGGCTGGCCCAGGCGCTGCGCGACCCGCTGCGCGGCCCGGCCGCCCGGGAGCGGCTGCGGTCCCGGTTCTCGGTGGTGCTGGTCGACGAGTTCCAGGACACCGACCCGCTGCAGTGGGAGATCCTCTCGCTGGCCTTCCACTCCGCGCCCGGCACCACACTGGTCCTGATCGGCGACCCCAAACAGGCGATCTACGCGTTCCGCGGGGCCGACGTGCACAGCTACCTGCAGGCCGCGGCCGCCGCCACCGACCGGCGCACGCTGGCCACCAACCGGCGCAGCGACCGCGCCCTGCTCGGCGCGCTGGAGAAGGTGTTCGGGGAGGCGACGCTGGGCGACCCAGAGATCGTCGTGCACCCGGTCGACGCGCACCACACCGCGGGCAGGCTGGGCGCGCCGCGGGACGCGCCGCTGCGGCTGCGGCTGGTCGACCGGGACCGGCTCGACCTGACCGGGCGGCAGCTGGGCCGGGCGCCGGGCGCCCGGAAGGTCGTCGCCCGGGACGTCGCCGTCGACCTGTCGGAGCTGCTGGCCGGCCCCGCGACCTACGACGGGGCGCCGCTGCGGCCCGGCCAGGTCGCCGTCCTGGTCCGGACGAACGCGCAGGGCGTCCTGGTCCGCGACGCCTGCGCCGAGGCCGGTGTCCCCGCCGTGCTCACCGGCAGCACCAGCGTGTTCACCACCCCGGCGGCCGCCGACTGGCTGACCCTGCTGGAGGCCGTCGAGCAGCCGCAGCGCACGCTGCGGCTGCGGGCGGCGGCCCTCACCCGGTTCGTCGGGCACACCGTCGCCGACCTGTGCGGGGCCGACGCCGACCGGCTGGTCGACGCGCTCGGCGCCGACCTGCGCAGCTGGCACGCGGTGCTCGCCGAGCGCGGGGTCGCCGCGCTCGCCGAGGCGGTGTTCGCCCGGTACGCCCCGGCCCGCAGGCTGCTGTCCCGGCCGGACGGCGAGCGCGACCTCACCGACCTGCGGCACGTCGGCCAGGTGCTGCACTCGGCCGCGCTGGAGCGCCATCTCGGCCCGACCGCGCTCACCGAGTGGCTGCGGCACCGGATCGGCGAGGCCGCCCGGGACACCTCCGCCGAGCGCAGCCGGCGCCTCGAGTCCGACGCCGACGCCGTCCAGATCGTCACCGTGCACCGGTCGAAGGGGCTCGAGTTCCCGGTCGTCTACCTGCCGTTCGCCTGGGACCGGTGGGTCAACGACAGCCCCGATCCGCTGCTCTACCACGACACCGGCCCCGGCGGCGGGCCGCGCCGGCTGCTCGACGTCGGCGGGTCGACCGGCCCGGACCGGCCCGGCCGCACCGCGCTGCACCAGGCTGAGGAGGCCGGCGAGGACCTGCGGCTGCTCTACGTCGCGCTGACCCGGGCGTGCAGCCAGGTCGTCGCCTGGTGGGTGCCCGCGACCACCACCGCCGCGTCGTCGCTGCACCGGATCCTGTTCGGGCACGGCGGGCCCGGCGCCGAACCGGCCGGCACCGCGAAGGTCCCCGGCGACGCGGTGGCGCTGCAGTACCTGCGGGAGCGGCTCGACGGCGGCGGCGCGGCCGTGGAGACCCTGCACGACCGCGAGCCGGTGCGCCGGCCCGCCGACCCGGACGACGAGCGGCCCGCGGCCGCCGAGTTCCGCCGCGGCCTGGACACCGCGTGGCGGCGCACCTCCTACACCGCGCTCACCGCGGCCGCGCACGCCGCGCACCGGATCCCGCTCGGCGACGAGCCGGACGAGGAGCCCGCGGTCACGCCCGGGGTGCTCAGCGAGCCCGAGACCGAGGGGATCCGCGACGAGCCGGACCCGGCCGGGTCGCCGGTGCGCCCGGCAGCCGTGCCCGACGCCGCCGCACCGGGGATCGGCGCCGCGCCCGGCGCCACGGTGCCGGCGAGCGCCGCCGCGCCCGGTGCCACAGTGCCGGCGAGCGCCGCCGCGCCCGATGCCGCTGCGCCGCAGATCGGCGGCGTGCCCGATGCCGCGGTTCCGGGGCCCGCCGCCGGGCCCGATGCCGCTGCGCCGGCGGCCGGCGCGGCGCCGTCGTCCGGGCCCGATCCGGCCGGCGTGCCGTCGCCGATGGCGGACCTCCCGATGGGTGCCGGCTTCGGCACCCTGGTGCACGCCGTCCTGGAGCACCTGGACACGACCGTCGCCGCGGACGGCGACGAGGCGCTGCGCGCCGAGCTGGTCGCGCACGTCACCGCCGAGCTGGCCCGCCAGCCCGCCGACGTCGATCCCGAGGCGCTGGCCGACGCCCTGGTCCCGGTGCTGCGCACCCCGCTCGGCCCGCTCGCGTCCGGCCGGGCACTCGCCGACGTCGCCCCGGCCGACCGGCTCTCCGAGCTCGACTTCGAGCTTCCGTTGTGCGGTGGCGACACCCCGACCGGCCGGCTGACCCTGGCCGGGCTGGCGTCGGCGATCCGGCGCCGGATCGGGCCGGGCGACCCGCTGCACGGCTACGCCGACCGGCTGGACGGCCCCGACCTGGCCGGGCAGGCGCTGCGCGGCTACCTGACCGGCAGCATCGACTCGGTGCTGCGGGTCGACGGCCGCTACCTGGTCGTCGACTACAAGACGAACTGGCTCGGCCCGATCGGCGCGGCCGGCCGGGAGCCGCTCACCGCGGCGCACTACACCGCGGGCCGGCTGGCCGAGGCGATGAGCGACGCGCACTACCCGCTGCAGGCGCTGCTCTACGCGGTCGCGCTGCACCGGTTCCTGCGCTGGCGGCTGCCCGACTACGACCCGGAGACTCACCTGGGCGGCGTCGGCTACCTGTTCCTGCGCGGCATGTGCGGGCCGGCGACCCCGGTCACCGGCGACGGCCCGCTGGCCGCGCCGTGCGGAGTGTTCGCCTGGCGGCCACCGGCCGCGCTGGTCGAGGACCTGTCCGAGCTGCTGGACGGAGGCGGCGCATGACGACCGGGCTGACCGCGGCACCCGAGCGCGACCCGTACGGCCCGCGGGCCGCGCGGACCGCGGCCGGGGTGCTCGCCACGTTCAACGAGGCAGACGTGCTCGCCCCCGGCGACGTGCACGTCGCACGCCGGCTGGCCCGGCTCGGCGGCCGCGGCGACCCGGTCGGCGCCCCCGACCCGGCGGCCGCGGAACCCGAGCCGGTGGTGCTCGCCGCCGCGCTGGCGGTGCGCGCGATCCGCAACGGGTCGGTCTGCGTCGATCTCGGGAAGGTCGCGACGACCACCGCCGGCGAGGGCGAGATCGCGGTCGACGTGTCCGGGCTGCCGTGGCCCGAGCCGGGCGCGTGGCGGGCGGCCTGCGCGGCCAGCCCGCTGGTCGCCGACGGCGAGGCCGGCCCGGCCGGGCGGCCGCTGCGGCTGCTCGGCGACCTGCTCTACCTGGAGCGGTACTGGCAGGAGGAGGAGCTGGTGCGCCGCGAGTTCGCCGCCCGCTCCGGCCCGGTCGCCGACGTGCCCCCGCCGCGGCTGCGCGCCGCGCTGGACCGGCTGCTCGACGATCCCGGCGCCGAACGCCAGCGGCTCGCCGCCGCCGTCGCCGCACTGCGCCCGGTCAGCGTCATCGCCGGTGGTCCGGGCACCGGCAAGACGACGACCGTCGCCCGGCTGCTCGCCGTCCTGCACGACCTGCACGCCGACCGCCCCGGCCGGCCGACGCTGCGGGTCGCGCTGGCCGCCCCCACCGGGAAGGCCGCGGCCCGGCTCACCCAGTCGGTCGCCGACGCGGTCGTCCGGATGCCGCCCGGCGACCGGATCGCGGTCGAGGGCACGACGGCCTCCACGCTGCACCGGCTGCTCGGCTCGCGGGGCGCGTCCGGCCGGTTCCGGCACCATCGCGGCAACCGGCTCCCGCACGACGTGGTTGTCGTCGACGAGACGTCGATGGTGTCGCTGACGATGATGGCGCGGCTGCTGGAGGCGGTCCGCCCGGACGCCCGGCTGGTGCTGGTGGGCGATCCCGAGCAGCTCGCGTCGGTGGAGGCCGGCGCCGTGCTCGGGGATCTCGCCGAGGCACCCGGCCGGGTCGAGCCGGAGCTGCAGGAGGCGCTGGAACGCTGCGGCGCGTTCCGGGCCGAGCGCCCGGTCCGCCGCACGGACACCGACACCACAGCCGACGCCGGCGCCACAGCCACCGACGCCACAGCCGACACCGGCGCCACAGCAGCCGACGCCACAGCCGACACCGATGCCGCTGCTGCCGACACCGGCGCGGGCGCCGCGAGCAGGCCCGGCTCCGACGAGCCCGACGCCCCCGGCCGACCGGCCGCCGGCGCACCCGGCGAGCCCGGCACCCGCGCTCCCGGCGAGCCCGGCAGGCCGGCCGCCGGCGCACCCGGCGAGCCCGGCACCCGCGCTCCCGGCGAGCCCGGCAGGCCGGCCGCCGGCGCAACCGGGGAACCCGGCACCCGCGCGCCCGCCGCCACCGGTGAGCCCGGTTCCGGTGTGGCCGGCGAGCCCGTCGTGGTGCGCAACGGCGTCGTCCGGCTGCAGCGGAACTGGCGGTTCAGCGGCGCGATCGCCGCGTTCGCGGCCGCCGTCCAGGCCGGCGACGGCGACCGGGCGATGGCACTGCTCGCCGGGACACCGGCGGAGCTGTCGTTCGTCGCGGCGGACCCGGCCGAGATCGCCCCCGAGCGGCTGGCCCCGCTGCGCTCGCAGGTCGTCCAGGCGGCCGTCGACCTGATCGGCGCCGCCGAGTCGGGCGACGTCACGTCGGCGCTGCGGGTGCTCGACGACCACCGGTTGCTCTGCGGGCACCGCCGCGGCCCGTACGGCGTCGCGCGCTGGACCGCGGAGGTCGAACGGTGGCTGTCCGCCGCCCGCCCCGGGTACGACGCGGAGGCACCGTGGTTCCCCGGCCGGCCGCTGCTGGTCACCGCGAACGACTACGACCTGGGCCTGTTCAACGGTGACACCGGCGTCGTCGTCCGGACCGGTGAGGGGCGCCGGGCGGTGTTCGTGCGCGAGGGCTCACCGGCCGCGTTCGAACCGGCCCGCCTCGGTGGCGTCGGCACCGTCTACGCGATGACCGTGCACCGCAGCCAGGGCAGCCAGTTCCGGCGGGTGACCGTCGTCCTGCCGCCGGCCGACTCCCCGCTGATGACCCGCGAGCTGCTCTACACCGCGGTCACCCGCGCCAAGGAGCAGGTGCGGATCATCGGCACCGAGGCCGCTGTCCGGGCCGCGATCGCCCGTCCCGCCGGCCGGGCCAGCGGCCTGCGGCTGCGCCTCGCCGACATCTGACCGTGGCGAAAGGCAGTGCGGCCGGGCGCCGGTGGTGGGTGGCGCGGTCGGCCGGGGCCGCGGGTGTGTGGGCCGGGCGCGGGTGGCGCGGTCAGCCGGCGCCGTCGGTGGGGGTGGCCGGACCGGCCGGGGGCGCGGAGGTCGCCGGGGGCGCGGCCTTCTGCCTGCGGCCGGAGCTCCAGGCGACGAACACGACCAGCGCGAGGCTGATCCACAGCGCGTACCGGTCGATCGCCAGCACCACGTCGACCGCCTGCTGGCCCAGGCCGTAGCCCAGCCCGGCGACCAGGCCGGTGATCATGGCCGCGCCGATCGCGTCGAACAGCAGGAACGTGCCGAGCCGCATCCGGCCGAGCCCGGCCAGCGCGAACACCGCGACCGCCGGGATGCCCGGCAGCGCGGCGGCGACGACGACCAGCGGCATCGCCCAGCGCGGCCAGGCCCGGACCCGGGCGACGAACCGCTGGGCGACGTCACCGGGCGCGAAGAAGGTCACGACCTTGGGACCCCAGCGGCGTCCGGCGAGCCAGAACAGCCAGTCGAACTTGATCATCCCGATGATCCCGGCGACGATCACCAGCCACAGCTCGATCTCGCCGATCCGGGCGAACGCCGCCCCGGCGCCGATCGCCGACAGGCTGCCGGTGACGACGCTCAGCGCGACCGGGTGGGTGGCGAGCAGGAACGGTCGCAGCGGCAGCGACAGCAGCATCACGGCCATGATCCCGAGCGTCGAGAAGACCAGGATCTTGTCGCCGCGGTTCATCGGGGTCTCCCACGGGACCGCGTCGCGCCACGCCTGCTTGCCGGCCTCGATCTCCTCCGGGGTGTACTCGCGCCGTGACCACCGGCCCCGCCGGGCCCGGGTCGTCCCGGCCGCCGCGGCCGGCTGCTGCTCCTCGTCGCTCACCGTCTCCCCCTCCTGCGGCGCACCCCCGCACGCCGCGTCCGTGACGACGCTAAACGGTGCGCCGTCCCGACACGTCGTCGGCGGGGACGAGCTCGGCGCCGCGGCGGTCTCGTCCCCGCGGACGAGCGACCGGGCGCGAGACTCGGCGGGCGACCGGGCGGGCGACCGGCAGAGCTCCACCCCGCGGATAACCGGCTGCCCGGTTCCCCGCACGCCGCTACCGTCCGGGCATGGCCGAGCATCCGGCACCCGCCGACGCGCCGGCAGCGGTCGACGCCACGACATCCCGCAGCGCCACACCGGGCGCGACCACACCCGGCGAGTCCACGACACCTGACAGCGCGACACCCCACGGCGCGATCACCTTCCGCCCGCTCACCCCCGCCGACCTCCCGATGCTGGCCGGCTGGCTGGCCGAGCCGCACGTGCGCCGCTGGTGGAACCACGAGACCTCCCCCGAGGCGGTGCAGCGCGACTTCGGCCCGACGATGAGCGGCGAGGAACCGGGCGAGGACCTCGTCGTGTCGGTCGGCGGCACCCCGGCCGGACTGCTGCAGCGGGCCCGCTGGCACGACTTCCCCGGGTACGTCGAGGAGATCGCGCCGATCGTGGCGATCCCGCCCGGCGCCGTCACGATCGACTACCTGATCGGCCCGCCGGAGCTCACCGGGCGCGGCCTCGGCCCGCGGATCCTGGCCGCCGCCGTCACGGGGGTGTGGCAGCACTACCCGGACACGACCGCGATCATCGTGCCGGTGTGCGCGGCGAACCGGGCGTCATGGCGCGCGCTGGAGAAGGCCGGGTTCCGTCGGGTCGCCTCCGGCGATCTCGCCCCGGACAACCCGGTCGACCCGCCACTGCACCACGTGCACCGGATCGACCGTGAGGAACCACGATGCCACCCGTGACCAGCGCCGGGCTGCTGCTGCACCGCCGCGGACCCGACGGCACCGAGGTGCTGCTCGGGCACATGGGCGGCCCGTTCTGGGCGCGCAAGGAGCACGCCTGGACGGTCCCGAAGGGCGAGCACGGCCCCGACGAGACCCCGCTCGACGCCGCCCGGCGCGAGTTCGCCGAGGAGATCGGCCGTCCCGTTCCGGACGGCGAGCCGGTCGCGCTCGGCAGTGTCCGGCAGTCCCGCAAGACCGTCACCGTGTTCGCCCTCGACGGCACCGGCTTCGACGGCGCGGACGCGGTCGCCGACCGGCCCGACGACGGCGGCTGGGTCGAGATCGAGTGGCCGCCCCGGTCCGGGCAGCGGCTGCGGTTCCCGGAGCTGGACCGCGCGCAGTGGTGCGACCTGGCGACGGCGCGGGAGCGCATCGTCGTCGCCCAGCAGCCGTTCCTGGACCGGTTGGAGGCGCTGGTCGCCGGGTAGTCCCCAGCCATGGCGAGCAGCATCAAGGACGAGGAGATGTACGAGCGGCTCCGCGAGGAGGGCAACTCGAAGGAGAAGTCCGCGCGGATCGCGAACGCCGCGGCGGCGGAGGGCCGCGACACCGTCGGTGCCCGCGGCGGCGAGTCCGGCGACTACGAGGACATGACGAAGGACGAGCTCTACCAGCGCGCCCAGCGGGTCGGCGTCGAGGGCCGCTCCGACATGACCCGCGACCAGCTGATCGAGGCGCTGCGGGAACACTGAGCGGATGAGCCGCCGCCACGACCATGACGCCGGGGGCGACCCGGAGACTCTCGCCCGCAAGGCGGAGCTGCGCGACGAGGTGTGGACGGCGCTGACCGAGCAGCGCGCGGCCCGGTTCCCGGGCGCCCGCAACCGGATCTCCAACTTCGTCGGCGCCGAGCGGGCCGCCCGGCGGCTGCGCGAGCTGGACGCGTGGCGGTCCGCCCGGACCGTCAAGTCGAACCCGGACTCCGCGCAGCTGCCGGTCCGCCGGTACGCGCTGGAGGACGGCAAGACCGTCTACATGGCCGTCCCCCGGCTCGCCGAGGACGATCCGTTCTTCCTGCTCGACCCGGACCACCTCGCCGATCCGCCGCGCAAGGCCGTCTCGATCGCGCACGCCACCCGCTCGGCGCGCCGGATCGCCGTCGCCGATCTGGAACCGGTCGACCTGGTCGTCACCGGCTGCGTCGCGGTCGGCGCGGACGGCGCCCGGCTCGGCAAGGGCGGCGGATTCGCCGACCTGGAGTTCGCGCTGGCCCGCGAGGCCGGCCTGGTCTCCGACGACACCCTCGTCGTCACCACCGTGCACGAGCTGCAGCTGCGCGACGCCGGGGTGATCCCGTGGGCCTCGCACGACGCGCCGGTCGACATCGTCGTCACCCCGGACCGGGTGATCGACTGCCGGGAGCACCGGCGGACCCGGCCCGACGGCGGCATCGTGTGGGAGTCGCTGACCGACGAGAAGATCGCGGCCATCCCGCTGCTGGGGCGGCTGCGCGAGGAGGCGCGCCGATGAGCCCCGAGATCCGCACCGAGATCCGCACCGAGCGCGGCGACATCACCGAGGCCGAGGTCGACGCCGTGGTGAACGCCGCCAACTCGTCGCTGCTCGGCGGCGGCGGGGTGGACGGCGCCATCCACCGCCGCGGCGGCCCGGCGATCCTCGCGGAGTGCCGGGAGCTGCGCGCCGGGCGCTACCCGGACGGTCTCCCGACCGGGCAGGCCGTCGCCACCACCGCCGGCGACCTCCCGGCCCGCTGGGTGATCCACACCGTCGGCCCGGTGTACGCGAAGCGCGAGGACCGCTCGCACCTGCTGGCGAGCGCCTACCGGGAGTCGCTGCGGGTGGCCGACGAGCTGGGGGCGCGCACCGTCGCGTTCCCCGCGGTCTCCGCCGGCATCTACGGCTGGCCGATCCCGGACGCCGCACGGATCGCCGTCGAGACCGTCCGGGCCGCGGACACGTCCGTCGCGCTCGCCCGGTTCGTGCTGTTCAACGACGACGTCCAGGCGGCCTTCGAGGCCGCGGTGCGGACGTAGGATCGCCGGCATGCCGTTCCGCGTCGCGCTGCTCGACGACTACCAGCAGATCGCGCTGTCGCTGACCGGATTCCCCGGCGACGTCGAGGCGGTCGCCTTCGCCGATCACGTCGCCGATCCGGCGCAGCTCGTCGCCCGGCTGCGCGGGTTCGACGCCGTGGTCTGCATGCGCGAGCGCACCCCGGTCACCGCCGAGGTCCTGGACGCGCTGCCCGACCTGCGGCTGGTGATCACCACCGGGCTGCGCAACGCCTCGATCGACGTCGCCGCCGCGAACGCCAGGGGCGTCACCGTCTGCGGTGCCCGCGGCCCCGCCGCGCGGGCGAGCACCACCGAGCACACCTGGGCGCTGCTGCTCGCGCTGGCCCGCAACCTGCCTGCGCAGGACGCCGCGATCCGCACCGGCGGCTGGCAGCTCGGCCTGGTCACGGTGCTCGCCGGATCCACCCTCGGCCTGCTCGGGCTGGGCACCCTGGGTGCGGCGATGGTGCCGGTGGCCCGCGCGCTCGGCATGCACGTGACGGCGTGGAGCCCGAACCTGACCGCGGCGCGGGCCGCCGAGATCGGCGTCGAGGCGCCGGACCGCACCACGTTCTTCCGCACCGCGGACGTGCTCAGCGTGCACCTGGTGCTGTCCGCGCGGTCGGCGGGCGCCGTCGGCGCGGCCGAGCTGGTCCTGATGAAGCCGACCGCGCTGCTGGTGAACACCTCGCGCGGCCCGATCGTCGACGAGCAGGCGCTGCTCGACGCGCTGCACCCCGGCCGGCTCGGTGGCGCCGCACTGGACGTCTACGACACCGAACCGCTGCCCGCCGACCATCCGCTGCGGACCGCCCCGCGCACGGTGCTCGCCCCGCACACCGGCTACGCCTCCCGGCAGTCCTACGCCGAGTACTTCGCGGACGTCACCGACGACGTCGCCGCGTTCCGGGCCGGCACCCCGGTCCGGGTCATCGACCCCCCGGAAGGAACCCCGTGATCGAGATCAACGGCCACCGGCCCGACGTGCACGCCGACGCCTGGATCGCCCCCGGCGCCGTGCTGGCCGGCGACGTGCGGATCGGCCCGGACGCCGGTGTCTGGTACACCTGCGTGCTCCGCGCCGACTTCGCGTCGATCACCGTCGGCGCCCGGTCGAACGTGCAGGACGGCACCGTCGTGCACGCCGACCCGGACTTCCCGGTGACCATCGGCGAGCGGGTGACGATCGGGCACCGGGCCGTCGTGCACGGCTGCACCATCGACGACGACGTGCTGGTCGGGATGGGTGCGGTGCTGATGAACGGGGTCCGGGTCGGCTCCGGCTCGCTGATCGCGGCCGGCGCCGTGCTCACCCAGGGCACCGTCGTCCCGCCCGGGTCGCTGGTCGCCGGGCTGCCCGGGAAGGTGCGCCGCGAGCTCACCGACGACGAGCGGAAGTCCATCCCGCTCTCCGCCGAGGCGTACGTGCACCTGCTCGGGCAGCACCGGGCCGCGACCGCGGACGGCTGATCCGGCGTCAGGCGTTCGCCACCAGGTGCTCCAGCCGGGCCGCGACGTGCGCGCGGGCCGCGTCGGCGCGGGCCGGCAGGTGCCCGGACCCGAACAGCGGCTCGCCCGGCTCGACGTCGCGCAGCAGCTGCCGGGCCAGGGTCTGCCGGTGCACCTCGGTCGGGCCGTCCGCGATCGCCATCACCTGGGCGTCGACCATCATCGCCGAGAACGGCATCTCGTTGGAGATGCCCAGCGCCCCGTGCAGCTGCATCGCCCGCTGCACCACGTCGTGGTAGACCCGCGGCATCACCACCTTGACCGCGGCGATGTCCTTGCGCACGGCCCGGTAGTCCTGGTGCCGGTCGATCAGCCAGGCCGTCCGCAGCAGCAACAGCCGGAACTGCTCCAGGTCGATCCAGCTCTCCGCGACCTTGTCCTGGGTGGACTGCATGTCGGCGAGCCGGCCGGTCCGGGTGCTGCGCGACACCGCCCGCTCCAGCATCAGGTCGAACGCGCGGCGCATCTGGGCGATGGTGCGCATCCCGTGGTGGATCCGGCCGCCGCCGAGCCGGGTCTGGGCGATCGCGAACGCCCGCCCCCGCTCCCCCAGCAGGTGGTCGCCGGGCACCCGCACGCCGTCGTAGCGCAGGTAGGCGTGACTGGAGTGCTCGGGTGACTCGGTGCCGACACCGGCGTCCCGGACGATCGTCAGGCCGGGCGTCTCCCGGGGCACGATGAACATCGACATCCGGTCGTGCGGCGCGGCGTCCGGATCGGTCACCGCCATCACGATCAGAAACGACGCGTGCCGGGCGTTCGACGAGAACCACTTCTCGCCGTCGATCACCCAGCCGTCGCCGTCCGGGACCGCGCGGGTGGTGAACAGCGTCGGATCGGCACCGGCCTGCGGCTCGGTCATCGAGTAGCAGGAGGAGATCTCGCCGTCGAGCAGCGGCTGCAGGTAGCGCTGCTTCTGCGCGTCGGTGCCGAAATGCGCCAGGATCTCGGCGTTGCCCGAGTCCGGGGCCTGGCAGCCGAACACCGTCGGCGCCCACCGGGACCGGCCGAGCAGCTCGTTGAGCAGCGCCAGCCGGACCTGGCCGTAGCCCTGCCCGCCCAGGTCGGGCCGCAGGTGCGCGGCCCACAGACCGCGGTCGCGGACCTGCTGCTGCAGCGGCCGGACCAGCCGGCGCGCGGTCGCGTCGGACTTGTCGTAGGGGTCGCCGAGCACCAGGTCGAGCGGCTCGATCTCGTCCCGGACGAACCCGTCCACCCAGTCCAGCTTCTCCTGGTACTCCGGCTCGGTCTCGAAGTCCCACATCAGAAGTTGCCCTTGGCGGCCCAGCCGCCGTCCACCGGCACGGTCTGCCCGGTCTGGAAACCGCCCTCCCGGAACAGGTAGGCGGCCATCGCGGCGATCTCCTCGGGGCGGCCGAGCCTGCGGATCAGGTGGGCGTTGGCGTTGGCCTCGCGCATCTCGTCGGTGATCTCGGCGAGGATCGGGGTGTCGATGGTGCCAGGCGCGATGGCGTTGACCAGGATCCCCTGCTCGGCGTACTCGAACGCGGCCTGCTGGGTCAGCCCGACCACCCCGGCCTTCGCCGCCGAGTAGGACGCCAGGTTCGGCAGCCCGCGCAACGCCGCCATCGACGAGATGTTGACGATCCGCCCGCCGCCACCGGCGACCATCTGCGGGATGACGGCCCGCATCCCGAGCCAGACCCCCTTCAGGTCGGTGTCGATCACCACCTGCCAGGCGTCCTCGGTGAGGTCGACGACGGTGTCCGGGCTGAGCAGGTTGACCACCCCGGCGACGTTGGCGAGCAGGTCGATCCGGCCGTACTCGGCGACCACGGCGGTGACCGCACGCTCCCAGTCGGCTGCCCTGCGGACGTCGAGCTCGACGGCCGCCGCCCGGCCGCCCTCCTTGTCGGCGAGTGCGACGGTCTCGGCGCAGTCCCGGATGTCGGCGCAGGTAACGACGGCGCCCTCGGCGGCGAGCCGCAGGGCAGTGGCCCGGCCGATGCCCTGGGCGGCGCCGGTGACGATCGCGACCCGGTCCTGCAGGGTGTCCTGCACGGTCATGGTGTTCCCTCCTGGAGTGGTGCCGCCCCGGCGGCGAGGACGTCCACCTGCAGCGCGAGCTGGGCGGTGAGCAGCGCGTCGAACCGGCGCATGTCCAGCCCGGTCAGGTGTTCGATCCGGCCGAGCCGGTAGCGGACGGTGTTCTCGTGCACGCCGAGCCGGGCGGCCGCCGCCCGGACCTGGGCGCCGGCGGCCAGGTAGCGGCGCAGGGTCTCGACCAGGTCGCCGCCGGTCTCGGCGTCGCTGCGGCGCAGCGGGCCGAGGCACTGCTCGGCGAACCGGGCGGCGGCCGCGGCCCGGCCGCCGTCCACCACCAGCCGCAGCGTCCGCAGCTCCGGCACCCCGACGACGTCGGCGGTCCCGCCGAGCGCGGCGGCCAGCCGGTCGACGTCGCCGGTCTCGGCGAGTGCCGCGGGCAGGCCGCTGATCTCGCGGACCGCGCCGGAGACGACCGCGCGCCGCACCCCGGTGGCGGCCGCGATCCGGTCCAGCCGTCCGCGCAGCGCGCGGTGCACGGCGCGGAGCCCGCCGGGGGCCGGATCCGCGGGCAGCTCCAGCAGCGCCAGCACGGCGTCCGGCCCGGGCAGCACCGCCGGGACCGCGCCGGGCAGGTCACCGACCGCATCACCGGTAGCACCGCCGACAGCACCGCCGGCCGCATCTCCGGCAGCACCGCCGACAGTACCTCCAACAGCACCTCCGACAGCACTTCCGACAGCGCCGCCGGCCGCACCGACGGCCGCACCGACGAGCGCATCCGCGACCGCGTCCCGGCAGCCCGACGCCGAGCGGCCGTCGCGCACCGGGAACCGCACCAGCAGGTGGGCGGCGGCCGGATCGAGCCCGGCCCGGACGGCGAGCCGGCGCAGGTCCGGCTCGTCCCGGGTGCCGTGCAGCAGATCGGTGAGGACGTCGTCGCGGTCCCGGGCGACCGCCCGTTCGGCGACGGTCTCGCCGAGCAGCTGGACCGACAGGATCGCCGCCGCCTGTTCCGCGGCCGGAATGTCGGCCGGGCGCAACGGACGCCCGAGCTCGGCGACGTCGAGGTAGCCGGCGACGCCGTCCTCCCCCGTCAGCACGGCGAGCAGGTGCCGGCGGGCCGGGCCGTGCACCGGGTCCGGCGGCAGGACGACCGAGGGCCGGGCCGGGCCGAGCCGCGCGACGGCGTGCCGCACCCCGGGCACGGCGAGCGCCGTCGCGGGCAGCGGTGGCGGTGCGTCCAGCCGGAAGGCGGTGGGTGCCGACCAGCAGCGCACCCGGCCCAGGTCGGGCGACCGCAGCGCCACCGGCAGGCCGAGCAGCTCGGCGGCGCGGATCACCAGGCGTTCCGGCCCGGCGCCGTCGAGCACCGCGGCGGACAGCCCGCCCAGCAGCCGGACCAGCGGATCGGGCGGGTCCGGGACGAGTACCGGCCCGGGCCGCGTACCGGGGTCCGGCTCGGCCGTGAGGGGTCTGGCCATCGCTCGCTGCCACCTCCGTCGGCGCCTTGACCCGCTGTGACGAGTCACACTACCCTCGCAGCCCTAACGATCGTTAGGCAACCCCTGATCCGAGGAAAGGCGAACCGCCATGGATGTCGGTGTCCTGCTTGTCTTCCAGAACTGGCACGAGGATCTGAGCGACGCGGAGATGTTCCGCCAGGAGGCCGAGCTCGGCGTGCTCGCCGAGGAGTACGGCTTCGACTCCGCCTGGGCGGCCGAGCACCACTTCGACGACTACTCGATGTGCCCGGACAACCTGCAGCTGATGACCTACCTGGCCGGCCGGACCAGCCGGATCAAGCTCGGCACCGGCGCGGTGATCCTGCCGTGGAACGACCCGCTCCGGGTCGTCGAGAAGGTCGCGATGCTCGACATCCTGTCCCGCGGACGGGTCGTGTTCGGGATGGGCCGCGGCCTGGCGAAGATGGAGTACGAGGGCTTCCGCCAGGACATGAACGAGTCCCGCGGCCGGTTCGACGAGGCCGCCCCGCTGATCATCGAGGGCCTGCGGAAGGGCTACGTCGAGCACCACGGCACCTACTACGACCAGCCCCGGGTGGACATCCGCCCGGCCCCGGAGGCCGGGAACGACTGGGACGGCAGGCTCTACGGCGTCGCGATGTCCCCGGACTCGGTGCCCGCGGTGGCGAAGATCGGCGCCCGGATGATGACCTTCATGCAGTACCCGGCCGAGCAGCACGTCCCGGCGATCGAGCGCTACCGCGAGGTGTACCGGGAGACCCACGGCACCGAACCGGGCCCGGTGCTCACCCAGGACTTCATCTACTGCCACGAGGACCCGGAGGTCGCCGAGCAGACCGCCCGCGAGTACCTGTCGCGGTACTTCCTCTCGGTCGTCAAGCACTACGACTTCGCCGGGAAGCACTGGCGCGAGACGAAGGGCTACGAGGCGTACCAGGCCGGTGCGGACATGATCCGCGAGGCCGGGATGGAGGCCGCCGCGGCCGGCTACGCGGACACCCAGATCTGGGGGACGCCGGAGCAGATCGTCGAGAAGTACCGGCACCGCCTGGAGCTGTTCGGCGACCACCAGCCGAACGTGGCGCCGTCGTTCGCGGGCCTGCCGTTCGACAAGGTCCGGGCCAGCCTGAAGCTGTTCGGCGAGAAGGTCGTGCCCGAACTGCACAAGATGGGTGTGACGGCGCCGGTGCCCGCCTGACCGGGCGCCCGGCCTCCACCGGAGGTGGGGACAGTGACAGTGTCTCGGGTCATGAACGTCGATCCGAGCGACGGGCATCGGCCCTCCCGCGGAGGCGCCCGCAAGGCCGAGCTCGTCGCGCTGGCGAGCCGCATGTTCCGCGAACACGGCTACCACGGCGTCGGCATGCGTGCCCTCGCCGACGCCGCCGGGATGCAGGCCGCGTCGCTCTACCACCACTTCCGGAGCAAGGAGGAGCTGCTCCTGCACACGATCTACGTCGTGGACCGCGACATGGTCGTCGAGCAGATGCCGCTCCTGGACGGTCCGGAGAGCCACGCCGAACGGCTGACCCGCCTGGTGCGCGCGCACATCACGCACATCGGCGCCAACCGGGACGCGTGGCTCGTCGCGGGACGGGAGCTGCGCGCACTGTCCCCGGACCGGCTGGAGGCCGTGCAGGGCTACCGGCGCGACTACCAGCGCAGGATCGCCCGGCATCTCGCCGAGGGGGTCGACGCGGGCGAGTTCGACTGCCCCGACCCCCGACTGGCCACCCTGGCGATCCTGGACCTGATCAACGGGCCCAACGAGTGGTTCGACCCGGGCGGGCGGCTGACGATCGAGCAGATCGCCGACCGCTACGCCGAGATGGTCGTCCGCCAGCTGGCCCCGCCCGCCCCCACCGCCGGGGGCGGGCCGACCACGAGGGACGGCGACACGTGAGCAGCGAGCAGAACAAGAAGATCGTCACCGAGTTCATGGAGGTGTTCTCGGCCGGCGACGTCGACGGGATCATGGACCGGATGACCGACGACGCGACCTGGTGGGTGGCCGGCACCATCCCCGGGATCTCCGGCACCAAGGACAAGGCCGGCTTCCGGGAGATGGTCTCCGGGATCGCCGCGTCGACCACGAGCGGCGCGATCCGGCTGACCCCGCTGGCCTTCACCGCCGAGGGCGACCGGGTCGCGGTGGAGACCGAGTCCTACACCGAGCTGAAGAACGGCCGCGTCTACAACAACCTGTACCACTTCCTGTTCACCGTGCGGGACGGCCGCATCTCGTCGGTGAAGGAGTACCTGGACACCGAGCACACCACCGCGGTGTTCGTGGCGCCCTGATCCCGCCGGGGCCCCGCGGCCGGTGCGGCTGCGGGGCCCCGGTCGGTCAGCCCCGCCGGGGGCGGGGGGCGCCGAAGGAGGCGAGCAGCCCGCCGTCGACCGCGACCGTCGAACCGGTCATGTAGGTCGCCCCGGCCACCATCCACACCACGTCCGCGATCTCCCCGGCCCGGCCGGGGCGGCCCAGCGGGATCCCGTCCACCACGGCGGCCCGCGAGCCCGCCGAGAGCCCGGCCGTCATCTCGGTGTCGACGAAGCCCGGCACCACCAGGTTGACCCGGACGCCGTCCGGTGCGAGCTCCATCGCCAGGGTCCGGGTGAGGCCGGCCAGGCCGGCCTTCGCCGAGCCGTACGCGGCGTCCCCCGGGTAGCCCCGCAACCCGACGACGGCCCCGATGTTGACGATCGACGAGCCCTCGCCGAGCAGCGGCCGGGCCGCCCTCGCGACCCGGAACGCGCCGGTCAGGTTGGTGGTCAGCACCTCGTCCCAGGCGTCGTCGCCGAGCCGTTCGAGCCGGCCGCCGCGGTGCACGCCGGCCGACTGGACCAGCACGTCGACCGAGCCGGCGGCCCGCTCGACGGCGTCCAGCGCGCGCCGCACCGAGTCCGCGTCGCCGATGTCGGCCGGCACCGGGAGCACCCGGTCCCGGACCGCGGGCGGCCAGCCGTCCCGGTCCACCGACCGGGCCAGCACGTGCACGGTGTCCCCCTCGGCGAGCGCCCGGTCGACGACGGCGCGGCCGATCCCGCGGGAGCCGCCGGTCACCACCCAGGTCCGCCCCACCCTCAGCTCCCCGACCGGGCCAGGAACCCCAGGAGCTCGGTCCGGTAGGTATCGCCGTCCTCCAGGAACGGCGCGTGCCCGACGCCGCCGAACTCGACCAGCCGTGCGTCCGGGAACAGCGTGCGGGAGGCGGCGACCGCGTCGAACGACACGAAGCCGTCCTCCCGGCCGGCCAGCAGCAGGACCGGGACGTCCAGCGTCGGCAGGATCTCCCGCTGGTCGATGTGCGCGAGATCGCGCAGGGTGTCGCCGCACCGCGGGCCGGACTCCAGGAAGGCCAGCCAGATCGACTGCACGACGGGCTCCCCGACCGGTTTCGCGCAGACCGCCTCGGCGACGGCGCGGAAGGTGCCGGGCCGGTCCGCGGCGAGCCCGGCGAGTACGCCCTCGACGTCGTCCGGGGTGCCGCCGTACGGCCAGCCGTCGGCGGAGGTGTAGCGCGGCGTCGCCCCGCCGGTCAGCACCAGGCCGCCCAGGTTCGACCCGAGCCGGCGGGCCGCCTCGACGACCACGGCGCCGCCGAGCGACCAGCCGTTCAGCACCGGCTCGCGCAGCCCGAGGTGCTCGACGAGCGCGACCACGTCACCGGCGATCGCGCCGATCGAGGCGTCCGCGAAGTCGGCGTCCGACCGGCCGCAGGCGCGGTGCTCGATCGTGGTGACCGAGTGCCCGGCGGCGAGCAGCGCGGACAGCGTCGTGTCCCAGCAGCGCGCGTTCGCGGCCCAGCCGTGCACCAGCACCACCGGCCGCCCGGTCCCGGCGTGGTGCTCGTAGAACACCCGCTTGCCGTCCTCCACCTCGAGGAACGCCATCGTCGATCACTCCTTCTCGTCGTGTGCGTCGAGCTGCGTGTGCGGCCGCCGCCGTCCGTCGTCCGGTGCGGGCCAGGGATCAGGCCCGCAGCCGTTCGCGGACCGCCGGGACGACCTTGTCGGCCAGGTAGGCGATCCGCTCGGAGCCGCTGTCCACCGGCTCGCCGGGGAGCATCGCCCAGAAGTGCACGTCCCGGATCTGCGGTGTCGCGGCGAGCAGCCCGCTGAAGTGGGTCACCGCCATCTCGGCGTCCATCAGCTGGTAGGCGCCCGCCTCGACGATCTGCGCCGGATCGGTGAACCGCGGCACCTCGTCCGGCGGGCCGAACGCGCCCCAGGAGATGTACTCGTTGAGCTGATAGAGCGCGTGCTGCCCGATCCGGGACCACACCCGCTCCGGGTCCTCGGCGACGATCGCCCACTGGCCGGCGTAGATCCGGGCGTCGGCGACCGGGCGGCCGAGCCGCTCCAGGGCGTCGAGGTAGCTGCGGTGGTGCGCGTTCTGGGTGGACAGGAAGCCGTCGCCGATCCGGGCGGCCCGCTCGATCGCGACGTCGGCCATCGCCCCGATCAGCAGCTGCGGCGGCGTCTCCGGGACCGGGGTGACCGGCAGCGGCGGCAACCGGTAGCGGCGGCCCTGGTAACCGGCCGCGGAGCCGGACCACGCCTGCCGGATCACCTCCACGCCCTCCTCGAGCAGGCTCGGCCGCTGGGTGACCTTCCGGCCGAACGCCTCGAACTCGCGGACCCAGTAGCCCTGCCCGACGCCGAGATCGAACCGGCCGCCGGACAGCAGCGACAGCGTCGCCGAGTCCTCGGCGAGCCGCACCGGGTCGTGCAGCGGGGAGACGATCAGGTTGGTCCCGATCCGCATCCGCGACGTGCGCTGCGCGATCGCCGACGCGAGCACGAACGGCGACGGGCTGTAGCCGTCGTCGCAGAAGTGGTGCTCGGTCAGCCACACCGAGTCCAGGCCCTTCTGCTCGGCCCAGGAGATCTGGTCGAGCACCTCGGCGTAGAACGAGCCGAAGGGCCGGTCCGGGACCGGATTGCGGAAGTCGTACCAGAGCCCGAAGGCCGGACCGGTACCGGCGGAGGTCTCGCGCACGCTGGTCATGGCGGCACCCTGGTCGCCGAGGTGGGCGCTGTCACCCCCCGGCCGGCCGCCGCGTTGTCGACTCCGCCAAACCGGACGGCCGCGCCCCCGCGACAGCCGGGCGGACCGGCCGTAACGTCACCCGGTGTCCCTCGCCGATACCGTCGATCTCACCGCACTGGCCCGCTGGGGCGACCGTACCGGGCTGACCGGTCCGATCTCCGACGTCCGGCCGGTCGGCGGCGGCACCCAGAACGTCGTGCTCCGGCTGACCTGGGGCGACCGGGACCTGGTGCTGCGCCGCCCGCCCGAGCATCCGCGGCCCGGCAGCAACGCCACCATGGCCCGTGAGATCCGGGTGCTGTCCGCGCTGGCCGGCACCGGCGTGCCGCACCCGGGTTTCGTTGCCGGCTGCACCGACACCGACGTCCTCGGCGTCGTGTTCTACCTGATGGACGCCGTCGACGGCGACAATCCCGGCGCGTCCGTCGGCTCGCTCTACCGCACCGGCCCGAGCGCCCGCCGGGCCGCCGCACTGGACACCGCGACCGCGCTGGCCCGGCTCGCCGCGGTCGACCACGAGGCGATCGGGCTCGGCGACCTCGGCCGGCCGGCCGGGTTCCTGGAACGGCAGGTGCAGCGCTGGCTGGACCATCTCGCGTCCTACGACTGGGTCCCCGGCTACCCCGGGCACCGGCTCCCGCACATCGACGAGCTCGCCGCCTGGCTGCGGGCGCACCGCCCCGAGCAGTCCCGGCCCGGCCTGGTGCACGGCGACTACCACCTCAACAACGTGCTGCTCGATCCGGTCGAGCCGCGGGTCGCCGCGATCGTCGACTGGGAGATGTGCACGGTCGGCGATCCGCTGCTCGACCTCGGCTGGCTGCTCGTCACCTGGCCGGACCGCCCCGGCCCGCTCGCCGGCGCCGCGCTCGCCGAGCTCGGCGGCCTCCCGGAGCCCGCCGAGCTGGTCGAGACCTACGCCCGCGGCTCCGACCGGGACCTGTCCGCGATCGACTGGTACACCGTGCTCGCCGGGTTCAAACTGGCCATCGTCATCGAGGGGACGCACGCCCGCGCGCACGCCGGGCAGGCCGATCCGGCGACCGGGGACCATCTGCACCGGGCCGCGGTCGACCGGCTGGAACACGTGGCACAGCTGGCCGGACTCTGACCACCCGCCCGGCCCCGCCCCGGCCCCGCCCTTCGCTGTTCGCACGGGATCGCCGCGTTCGCACGGGATCGGATCCCGTGCGAACGCGGCGAACCCGTGCGGATCCGGCCGGCGGCTCAGCCGATCCGCTCACCCAGGACCTCGACACCGGGTCCGGCCAGGCGATCCAGCACGGCGGGCCGGCCGCAGGCCGCGACGAGCAGGTCGATGCCGCGGCCACGGATCTCGGCGCCCTCGCCGTGCGCGAACCCCGCGTCGTCGGCGACGAAGCGCAGGCCCGCCAGCCTGCGCCGGGTGGTGAACCCGGTCGGCGCCCGCCCGACGACGTGGTCGAGCCCGAGCCGCACGTCCGCCGGATCCGGGTCGTACAGGATCCCGAGCGGCACCGCGATGTCGGCGGTGTGCACGAGCGAGTCGGTCATCGGGCCGTGCGGGCCGGTGCCGGGCGGGGAGAACCGGCTGTCGGCCCGGTCCCGCAGGGTCGCGACGATCTTCGGCACCGGGCGCTCCGCCACCCGCCGGGCCGCCTGGTCGATGGCCCGGTCGACGTCGCCGCGGGCCCGGACCATCGCGAGCAGCAGCACGGGCAGCGACATCGTCAGCACCGAGGCGACGTGCCCGGCGACCGTCCGCACGTCCCAGCCCGCGCAGAGGCTCGGGGCCGCGAGCTGGTCCGCGTCGAGCGACTCGACCAGATCGGCGAGGGCGCGCCGGTTCCGGGCCGACACCGCGACGACCGCGTCCTGCGACATGGAGCTCCCCCTCGATCCGCGGGGCGGGAGCCTAGCGCGCGGCCCGGACCGGCCGTCACCAGCACCGCCGACCCGACCAACCGCGGTCGCGGTTGCGGCGCACCCACCCGGCCCGCAGCGCCAACTCACCCACCCAACCGCCCGTGGAACGCGCGGATGTGCGCCTCGATCAGGTCCGCCGCGACCACCCCGTCCGCACCGGACAGTGCGGCGTGGATCTCCCGGTGCTCGGCACGCAGCCGGTCCCGCAGCGCCGGCCAGTCCCCCTGCTCCCGCATCGCACCGAGCAGGAACCCGCGCACCGACTCCCGGATCGCCACCGTCAGCTCGTTGACCAGCCGGTTCCCGGCGGCGCCCGCGATGGCGACGTGGAAGGCGATGTCGGCGTCGCTGAACTCCTCGGGCCCGAGATCGGCGTCCATCTCGTCCAGCGCGGCGGCCATCGTCAGCAGGTCGGCGGCGGCGCGGCGGCGGGCGGCCAGCTCGGCGGAGAACCGCTCCAGCATCACCCGGGCCTCGGTCACGTCGTCCACCGGGAAGGAGTCGACGGCCAGGTGCAGCGCCAGCACCCGCCCGAGTGCGCGCGCCGGGGCCGGGACGACCACCGTGCCCGAGTCCGCGCCCGTCCCCACCTGGGAGCGGATCACGCCCTGGGCCTGCAGCACCCGCAGCGCCTCGCGCACCGCCTGCCGGCTCGCACCGAGCTGCGCCGCCAGCTCGCGCTCCGGCGGGAGCCGGTCGCCGGGGCGCCACTCCCCCGTCGTCAGGCGGCCCACGACGTGCTCCAGCACCATCTCGTAGGTGGCCGGGCGCGCCCTGCGGGTGTCGGTCACGTCGTCCCCCACAACTTGTGTGTGGTCCGACCATATCGCTACCTTGGTCCGACCACATATACCGACATCCTCCGCCCACCACTTCCACGGAGGCTCCATGCCACGCGTCGGCCTGATGGTCACGTGCCTGAACGACACCCTGTTCCCGGACACCGGCAAGGCCGTCGTCACCCTGCTGCGCAGGCTGGGGGTCGACGTCGGTTTCCCCGCCGCGCAGACCTGCTGCGGCCAGCCGATGGTGAACACCGGCTACTTCGACGAGGCCGTCCCGCTGGTGCGCAACCACCTCGACGCGTTCGCCGGGTACGACGCGGTGATCGCGCCGTCCGGCTCCTGCGTCGGTTCGGTCCGCCACCAGCACGGGCTGGTCGCCGAGCGTTCCGGCGATCCGGGGCTGGTCCGCGCCGTCGGGGACGCCCCGCCGGTCTACGAGCTGTCCGAGTACCTCATCGACGTGCTCGGCACGGTCGACGTCGGCGCGTACTTCCCGCATCGGGTCACCTACCACCCGACGTGTCATTCGTTGCGGATGCTCGGCGTCGGTGACCGGCCGACCCGGCTGCTCGGCGCCGTCCGCGGCCTCACCCTGCTCGATCTGCCCGGCGCGGCCGAGTGCTGCGGCTTCGGCGGGACGTTCGCGGTGAAGAACGCCGAGACGTCGATCGCGATGGGCAACGACAAGGCCCGGCACGTCCGGGAGACCGGCGCCGAGGTGCTGGTGGCCGGGGACAACTCCTGCCTGATGCACGTCGGCGGGCTGCTGTCCCGGCAGCGCTCCGGGCTCCGGGTGATGCACCTCGCCGAGGTGCTCGCGCAGACCGAGCCGGTGATCTCCGACGCCGGCCGGGCGGCGGACCGGCGCTCGGTCGGCAGCGCGGGGGTGACGGCGTGAGCGGCACCTTCCTCGGCACCCCGGCGTTCCCGGCGGCGGCCCGCACCGCACTGGGCGACTCGCAGCTGCGCCGCAACCTCGCGCACGCCACCGGCACGATCCGCACCAAGCGGGCCGGTGTGGTCGGCGAGGTCGACGAGTGGGAGCAGCTGCGGCTGGCCGGCGCGGCGATCAAGGAGCGGGTGCTGCGGCACCTGCCCGGCTACCTGGAGCAGCTGGAGCGGTCGCTGACCGCGGCCGGCGCCACCGTGCACTGGGCGCGCGACGCGGCGGAGGCGAACGCGATCGTCGTCGGGATCGCGCAGCGGCACGGCACCGACGAGGTCGTCAAGGTCAAGTCGATGGCGACCCAGGAGATCGAGCTCAACGAGGCGCTGGAGGCCGCGGGCATCCACGCCTGGGAGACCGATCTCGCCGAGCTGATCGTGCAGCTCGGCGACGACCTGCCCAGCCACATCCTGGTGCCCGCGATCCACCGCAACCGGGCGGAGATCCGGGAGATCTTCCTGCGCGAGATGGGCCGGGCCGGGCGGGCCGCGCCGGACGACCTGACCGACGAGCCGAAGCAGCTCGCCGCGGCGGCCCGGGCGCACCTGCGGGAGAAGTTCCTGCGGGCGAAGGTCGCGGTGTCCGGGGCGAACTTCGCGGTCGCCGAGACGGGGACGCTGACCGTCGTCGAGTCCGAGGGCAACGGCCGGATGTGCCTGACGCTGCCCGAGGTGCTGGTGTCGGTGGTCGGCATCGAGAAGGTGCTGCCGACGTTCGCCGATCTGGACGTGATGCTGCAGCTGCTGCCGCGCAGCTCCACCGGCGAGCGGATGAACCCCTACACCTCGACGTGGACCGGTGTCACCCCGGGCGACGGGCCACAGGAGGTGCACGTGGTGCTGCTGGACAACGGCCGCACCGACGTCCTCGCCGACCCGACCGGGCGGCAGGCGCTGCGCTGCATCCGCTGCTCGGCCTGCCTGAACGTCTGCCCGGTCTACGAGCGCACCGGTGGGCACGCCTACGGCTCGGTGTACCCGGGCCCGATCGGCGCGATCCTGACGCCGCAGCTGCGCGGCGTCGGCTCGGACCCGCAGACCGACTCGCTGCCCTACGCGTCCAGCCTGTGCGGGGCCTGCTTCGAGGTGTGCCCGGTGCGGATCGACATCCCGGAGGTGCTGGTGCACCTGCGCGGCGAGGTCGTCGCCGAGCACCGGCGGACGTCCCGGCTGCCGTCGGTGCAGGACGTCGCGATGAAGGCGGCGTCCTGGACGCTGTCGTCGGCGGCTCGCACCGAGCGGGTGGAGAAGGCCGCCGGGCTCGGTGGGCGACTCGCCGCGCGGATGGCCCGGCGCGATCCGGGTGGGCGGACGGTGCTGGGCGCGGTGCCCGGCCCGGCGGGTGCCTGGTCGGACTCGCGGGACGTGCCGGTGCCGGCCGGGGAGTCGTTCCGGACCTGGTGGGAGCGGACGGACGGCGGTCGTAGCCGGACCACCGACACCGACGGCGGTCGTAGCCGGACCACCGACACCGACGGCGGTCGTAGCCGGACCACCGACACACCCACCGCCACACCCACCGACGGCGACGCCGAGGGAGGCCGGTCGTGAGCGCGCGCGAGGCGATCCTGGGCAGGGCCCGCCGGGCCCTGTCCGACGTGCCCGACGTCGAGCCGGTGCTCGACGTCCCGGTGGTCCGGCCGACTCCGGCCCGGGACCTGACCCACGGGCAGGTGGTGGACCTGTTCGACGAGCGGGTCGCGGACTATCGCGCCGTCGTCGAACGGGCGTCGGCGGGATCGGCCGCCGGAACGGTCGCCGGTGCACTGGCCGGCCGGGAACCGCTCGCCGGGAGCGGGCCGCTGCGGATCCTGGTGCCGGACGGATTCCCGCCGGAGCTGGTGCCGGACGGGGTCGAGGTGGTCGTCGACGGCCCGGACGTCCCGGTGTCCGAGCTGGACCGCTGTGACGGCGTGCTGTCGACGGCTGCGGTCGGCATCGCCGAGACCGGCACGATCATCCTGGACCACGGCCCGGGCCAGGGACGGCGGGCCGCGACCCTGGTCCCGGACCTGCACGTCTGCGTGATCCGGGCCGACCAGGTCGTCGCCGGGGTGCCGGAGGCGGTCGCCGGGCTGGACCCGGTCCGGCCGCACACCTGGATCAGCGGGCCGAGCGCGACCAGCGACATCGAGCTGGACCGGGTCGAGGGCGTGCACGGGCCGCGCACCCTGCACGTCGTGATCGTCGGCTGACCCGTCCCGGCCGAGCGTTGCGAGATGGCGGTGGCGAGCGCCGTCTCGCAACGCTCGGCGCCGGCGAGCCGAGGACGACAGCCGCAGAGCTATCGCCGATCGGCGGAATTCGTCTTGGACCTCTCACCCGGCCCGCCCTAGCGTCCCTTCCGTCACCGAGACGGTCATGCGCGGCGAATCCGGCACTCCCGCTGCCGCCGGGAATCAGGGGTGCACTGGTGGGTACGACGTCGTACGGGCCGGGACCGGCCACCGCAGCCGGCGAGTTCCGACGGAGCTGGCCGGCGCTGATCGGAGCGACGATCGGCATCGGGTTCGGGATCGGTGGGTTCACCTTTTACACCAACGGCCTGTTCATCCCGAGCCTGGAGACCGAGTTCGGCTGGTCCCGGACGGCGCTGTCGTCTGTGCCGCTGTTCGGCTACCTGGTGCACATCGTGGTGCTGCCGTTCGTCGGGTCGCTGGTCGACCGGTTCGGCGCCCGGCTGCCCGGTGTGCTCGGGCTGGCCGCCGGGTACTTCGCGCTCGCCGAGATCGGGCCGACCTTCACCGGCTTCCTGCTGCTTTGGACGCTGATCTACCTGATGTCGGCGACGTCGACACCGGTCAGCTTCACCCGCACCGTCATCGAACGGTTCGACCGGGCGCGCGGGCCTGGCGCTGGGCATCGCGCTGGGCGCGAACGGGTTCCTCGCCTTCCTGGTACCGCTGACCCTCGGCACGCTGATCGCCGACGACTGGCGGTGGGGCTACCGGGTGCTCGCGATCGCGGTGCTGGTCGCGACCGTCGTCGTGCTGCTCCTGGTGCCCGGCCGGGACGCCACGGCCCGGGCCGGCGCCACCCCCGCGACCGGCGACCGGCTGCCGATCGGGTCGCTGGTGCGCAGCAGGCTGTTCTGGCAGGTGGCGACGTCGTTCCTGGTCGTGTCGCTGGCGGTCGGCGGGATGGCCGTGCACCTGGTGCCGCTGCTGCGCGACAACGGCGTCGACGCCGGCAGCGCCGCCTCGGTCGCCTCGCTGGTCGGCATCGCCGTCATCGTCGGCCGGCTCGGCGCCGGGTACCTGGTGGACCGCATCTTCGCGCCCCGGGTGGCCGCGGGCGTCGTCGTCGTGGCCGCGGCCGGGTTCCTCGCGCTCGCGGTCGGCGGACCGGCGTTCGCCCCGCTCACCGCGATCGGGGTCGGGCTGGCGCTCGGCGCCGAGATCGACTTCATGAGCTACCTGACCACCCGGTACCTCGGCATGCGGCTCTACGGCCGGATGATCGGTGTGTTCTACGGGTTCTTCCTGCTGGGCATCGGGTCCAGCCCGCTGCTGATCTCCACCCTGCGGGACCTGACCGGCACCTACACGCTGTCCCTGTTCACCTCGGTCGCGCTGCTCGTCGCCGCCGCCGCGATCTTCCTGACGATGCCCCGGTTCCCGGTGCCCGCCGGTGCCGGCCCGGCCGACGACGACACCCGCGACCCGGCGGGCGGCGCGACCGGCCGGCAGGCCGCGTGAGGACGGGCCGGACGGCTTGCGCCCCGGCCCGGCAGGTGCTGGCATGACGGCCGGACAGCCGGGAGGTGGGCGTGCGCGAGGAGTCCGCGGTGCCGGATCCGTCCGGGCGGGTGACGATCGACCCGCGGATCTCGCTGCAGAAGCTGGAGATCCTCTGCCTGGTGGTGGAGCTGGGCGGGGTGCACGCCGCGGCGGACCGGCTGCTCGTCAGCCAGCCCGTCGTGAGCGCGCACCTCAAGCTGCTGCAGCAGCGGGTCGGCCTGGAGCTGCTCACCCGGCGCGGCCACCGGCTGGTGCTGACCGAGGCCGGCCGGCACGTGCACGCCTGGGCGCAGGAGGTGCTCAGCCTTCGCTCCGCGCTGGAGCGCGACCTGGGTGACCTGGCGGCCGGCCGCGGCGGCACCGTCACGGTGGCCGCCAGCATGACGGTCGGCAGCTTCCACCTGCCGCCGGTGCTGACCGCCTTCGGCCGGTCCCGGCCGGCCGCCCGGGTCACCCTGCTCGTGTCCGATCCGGAGTCGGCGCTGCGGCGCACCGAGACCGGCGAGTGCGACTTCGCGGTGCTCGTCACCGAGCAGCCGGTCGATCCGGCGCTGTTCGAGGGCGAGCAGGTCGGCGAGGACGAGTTCGTGCTGGTCGCGGCGCCGGACAGCGACCTGCCCGACGAGCTGCCGGTCGCCGCGCTCGGCGGGATCCCGGCGGTCTGCCCGCCGCCGAACGTCGCCGTCCGCCGGCTGCAGGACGCCGAGCTGCGGCTGGCCGGGCTGGCCGGGCGGCCGATCGGGATGGAGCTGGGTAGCGCCGAGGCGATCAAGCACGCCGTGGCCGGCGGGCTGGGTGTCGCGCTGCTGTCCCGCGCCGTCGTCGCGGGAGATCTCGCGGCCGGCGTGCTGCGCGAGATCCGGCTGCGCGGGGTGCGGCTGCGCCATCCGGTCACCCTGGTCCGCCGGCGGGACCGGCGGCTCACCCCGGTCCAGCGGCAGCTGACCGAGGAGATAGCCAGGACGCTATCGCCGGGTCAGGACAATCGTCTTTGAACTGTCGCCGACGCGCTCCTACCGTCCGGAGCATGAGCGATCACGCAGGTTCCCCGGTCGTGGTGGTCGGCGCCGGGCCGGTCGGCATGACCCTGGCGCTGGATCTGGGCTCCCGGGGCGTCCCGGTCGTCGTCCTGGAGCAGAGCCTGCACACCACCGGGAACCCCGGTGCAACACCACCAACGCGCGCTCGATGGAGTACTTCCGGCGGCTCGGCATCGCCGACCGGATCCGCCGGGCCGGGCTGCCCGGCGACCACCCGACCGACGCCGTGTACACGACGAGCATCCACGGCCACGAGCTCACCCGGTTCCGGTTCTCGTCGTCGGACGAGGTGTTCGCCGGCAACGCGCCGGAGGCCGCGGACTGGCCGACGCCGGAGCTGCAGCACCGCATCTCGCAGATCTACCTGGAGCCGATCCTGGCCGACGAGCCGGCCCGGCTGCCGAGCGTCCGGGTGCAGCGCGGCATCCGGGTGACCGGCTGCACCCAGGACGCCGACGGCGTCACCGTGCACGGCACCGACACGACGACCGGCGAGCCGGTCGTGCGGACCGGTGCGTACGTGATCGGCTGCGACGGCGGCGCGAGCACCGTGCGCCGGGCGATGGGCGCCCGGTTCGAGGGCGATCCGCGGGTCGGCGACCGGCGGATGTCGATCCACTTCCGGTCCACCGAGCTGACCATGCCCGGCCCCCGGCCCGGCTGGTGGTACTGGTTGGCACGGCGAGCACCACCGCGGCGCGTTCATGCAGCTCGACGGCCGGTCGGAGTACGTGTGCCACGCCCGCGTCCCGGACGGCCAGGACCTCGACACCGCCGATCCGGAGCTCGCCCTGCGGGAGGCGATCGGCCGCGACGTCGAGCACGAGGTGCTCGGCGTGGTCCGCTGGACCCCGCGCCGGCTGATCGCCGACACCTTCCGGACCGGCCGGATGCTGCTGGCCGGCGACGCCGCGCACGTCTGGGTCAACCTGGGCGGGTTCGGGATGAACGCCGGGATCGCCGACGCGATCGGGCTCGGCTGGCGGTTGGCCGCCCTGCACCACGGCTGGGGCTCCCCCGCCCTGCTCGACCACTACGACCTGGAACGCCGCTCGGTCGGCACCGCGACCTCGCGGGCGGCGGCGTCGATCGGGAACTACATCGAGGACGCGCTGGCCGATCCCGTGCTGCGCACGGAAACCCCGGCCGGGGCGGCGCTGCGCGCCCGGACCGGCGCCCGGTTGCGGGAGATCGACCGGCAGCAGTGGTACAGCACCGGGATCCAGCTCGGCACCCGCTACACCGGCTCCCCCGGGATCGCCGACGACGACCACCCCGACACCGACACCGACACCGGCGGCCCGGCAGCCCGGCCGGCGATCCCACCCGGAACACCGGAACCACCGGGAGCACCGCGAGCACCGGGACCGGCCGCACGGCCCCCGGCGCGATGGGGTCCTACCTGCACGGCGTCGAACCGGGCGCCCGGCTGCCGCACCACCGGCTGGCCGACGGCGGCGTGGTGTTCGACCGGCTCGGCCCGGACCTCACCCTGCTGCGGATCGGCCCCGACGCCCCGGCCGGGCACGGGCTGGTGGACGCGGCGGCCGAGCTGGGGGTGCCGCTCACCGTCGTCACGCTGCCCGCCGAGGCGGCACGCAGCTACAGCCGGCCGCTGGTGCTGGTCCGGCCGGACAGGCACGTCGCCTGGTCCGGTTCCGCCGGGCCGGACCGCCCGGCGGCCCTGCTGGCCCGGCTCTGCGCCCGCGAGCAGCCGGTCCGGGCCTGAGCGACCGCTCCGGGCCCGGGCTGCCGGTCAGCCGCGCTGCTCCGCGCCGAGAATCCGCAGCACCACGGTGGCGACGTCCCCGGCGACCCGGTCCGGCGTCCCGCCGGGCAGCACCAGATGGCTGACCACCAGGCGGGACGCGGTGGCCGCAGCGAGCCGGACGTCGGCGTCGGGCAGGTCGGGCCGGACGCGGCGCAGGAAGCCGGCCGCCCGGTCGGTGGCCGCGGCGACGATCGGGCCCGAGCCGCTCCCGAACGCCGACGGCACCGCGGCCTCGCCGCTCAGCAGCGCCGTGACCAGCGGATTGCGCGCCGCCTCGGTGAGCGCGGCGTGCACCGCGGCGACCCAGGCCGCGTGCAGGTCGGGTTCGCCGTCGAGCGCGGTCTCGATCCGGTCGAGGAACCGGCCGGTCGCGCGCAGCACGAGCGCCGCGGCCAGCCCGTCGCGGTCGCCGAACTCGCTGTAGAGGGTCTGCCTGCTCACCCCGACCCGGCGGGCCAGCTCCGGCATCGACGGGCGGTCCCCGGCGACGGCGAGCTGCTCGGCGACGTCGAGCACCTCGGCGCGCAGGTCGTCGCGCGCCCGCCGGGCCATCGTCCGCCGCTCCACGCGCCGATCCTGGACCGTGCGCCGGTTTCCGTCAATCGAGTGGACAGTTATCCGAGAACTGTCTAACGTCCGGTGTCCGGTGGTCGCAGCGAGGAGGCACGCCCGTGAGCCTGGTCCAGCACGCCCGTGAACGGTGGTCGTCGGTGCTCGCCCTGCCGGCGCCGGAGCGGGTCGACGGCGCCCTGCTCTCCGCGGCGACCGGCCGCCGGCCGGCGCCGTTCGGCCCGGTCCCGGCGGGACTGCGCGAGGTCCCCGGCGACGCCGGGCCGCCGCTGCTCGGCCACGCGCTCGCCTACGTGCGGTTCGGGCACCGCTTCACCCGGGCCCGCACCGAGGCGCTCGGGCCGGTCTGGTGGATGCGCAGCCCGGCCGGCCGGGCGATCGTGGTGACCGGGCCGGCCGCGAGCCGCGAGGTGCTGACCAACCGGGACAAGGCGTTCTCCCAGGAGGGGTGGCGGGCGACCGTCGGCGCGTTCTTCCACCGCGGGCTGATGCTGCTCGACTTCGATGAGCACCGCGCGCACCGGCGGATCATGCAGGAGGCGTTCACCGCGGACCGGATCGAGGGCTACGTCGCCACCACCACCCCGGTGCTGCGGGAGGTCATGGCGACCTGGCCCGCCGAGCTGCGGCTCTACCCGGCGCTCAAGCGGCTCACCCTCGACGTCGCGCAGAAGGTCTTCATGGACGGCCGGTCCGGGCCGGAGGCCGAGGCCGTCAACACGGCGTTCGTGGACTGCGTGCGCGCGGCGAACTCGTTCGTCCGCCGGGACCTGCCGGGCACCCGGTGGCGGCGCGGGCTGCGCGGGCGGGCGCTGCTGGAGGACTGGTTCCGGTCCAACCTGGAGGCCAAGCGGGCGGGCGGCGGCGACGACCTGTTCTCCGCGCTGTGCCACGCGCGGGCCGACGACGGCGAGCGGTTCACCGACGACGACGTCGTCAACCACATGATCTTCCTGATGATGGCGGCGCACGACACCTCGACGACGACGGCCGCCTCGGCCGCCTTCCATCTCGCCCGCAACCCGTACTGGCAGGACCGCTGCCGCGCCCAGTCCGACGCACTGGCCGCCCGGATCGGCGACGCGGTGCCCACCGTCGCCGACCTGCGCTCGCTCACCGACATCGACCTGGTGATCCGCGAGGCGCTGCGGATGGACGCGCCGGTGCCGGTCGTCATGCGGACCGCGGTCACCGACACCGCCGTCGCCGGGCACCACGTGCCGGCCGGGACCCGGGTCGTCGTCGCGCAGGCGGTCAACCACTACGACCGCTCCTGCTGGAGCGACCCGGAGACCTTCGATCCGGACCGGTTCGGCCCGGACCGGCGCGAGGACCGCAGCGACCGGGACGCCTGGATCCCGTTCGGCGGCGGCGTGCACAAGTGCATCGGCCTGCACTTCGGCACGCTCGAGGTCACCGCGATCCTGCACGAGATGCTGCAGCGCTTCCGCTGGACCGTCGCCACCGACCACCGGCTGCGCTGGGACAACACCTCGCTGCCGGTGCCGGTCGGCGGGATCCCGGTCACGCTGCGCCCGCGCGGCTGACCGGCCGGCGGCTACCGGTCGTCGTCGTCCTCGGCGGCGTTCCACCGCTCGTCGCGGCGGTCCTCCTCCTCGGTCCGCTCGCGGGCGATCTCCAGCGCGCGCGCCGCGGTCTCCCGGTCCGGGTAGGGGCCGAGCCGGTCGGCGGCGCGGCAGCCCTCCAGCGGCTCCACCGTGTTGTGCCGGAGGCAGTAGAACCATTGCTCGTCGCTCATCGGTCCAGCCTGGCACCGGGACCCGGTTGCGCGCTGCCCGCCGCGCCGGTGGCCCGCGATGGCAGGGTGTGCGCATGGCTCTGGTGCTCGGGGTGGACTCGTCCACCCAGTCCTGCAAGGTCGTCGTCCGTGACGCCGACTCCGGCGAGCTGGTCCGGTCCGGCCGGGCCGCCCATCCGGACGGCACCGAAGTCGCGCCGCAGGCGTGGTGGGACGCGCTGCAGGCCGCCGTCGACGACGCGGGCGGCCTGGACGGGGTGTCCGCGCTCGCCGTCGCGGGCCAGCAGCACGGCATGGTCTGCCTGGACGGCTCCGGCGGGGTCGTGCGGGACGCGCTGCTGTGGAACGACACCCGCTCC
The DNA here is from genome assembly GCF_058448985.1 of Pseudonocardia sp. DxW. Lineage (NCBI taxonomy): Bacteria > Bacillati > Actinomycetota > Actinomycetes > Pseudonocardiales > Pseudonocardiaceae > Pseudonocardia > Pseudonocardia sp. DxW. The sequence continues at coordinate 484,387 of NZ_JBZFLK010000002.1, forward strand.
GCCGCGGCCGCGGCCGCGCTGGTCGAGGAGATCGGCGCCGAGGGCTGGGCCGGCGCGACCGGGGTGGTGCCGGTCGCGTCGATCACGCTGGCGAAGCTGCGCTGGCTGGCCGGTGCCGAGCCGGAGCACGCGGCCGCCACCGCGGCGGTGTGCCTGCCGCACGACTGGCTCACCTGGCGGCTGCGCGGCGCACCCGGGCTGGACGAGCTGGTCACCGACCGGTCCGACGCGTCCGGCACCGGCTACTTCGACGGCCGCGACTACCGGCCCGACCTGCTGGAACACGGATTCGGCCGGACGCCGGTGCTGCCCAGGGTGCTGGGCCCGGCGGAGTCGGTGGAGGGGCCCGGCGGGATCGTCGTCGGGGCCGGGGCGGGCGACAACGCGGCCGCCGGGCTGGGGGTCGACGCCGGCGACGACGTCGTCGTCTCGCTCGGCACGTCGGGCACCGTGTTCGCCCGGTCCGCGCGGCGCGCCCAGGACCCGTCCGGCATCGTGGCCGGCTTCTCCGACGCGACCGGCGCCTACCTGCCGCTGATCGCCACCCTGAACGCCTCCCGGGTGCTGGACGCGACCCGCAGGCTGCTCGGCGTCGACCACGACGAGCTGGGCAGGCTCGCGCTGGCCGCCGAGCCGGGCGCGGGCGGCCTGGTCGTCGTCCCGTACCTGGAGGGCGAGCGGACGCCCAACCTGCCCGACGCGACCGGTGCGCTGCACGGCTGGACGCTCGCCTCCGGCACCCGGGAGAACCTGGCCCGGGCCGCCGTCGAGGGCATGCTGTTCGCCCAGCGGGTCGGCCTGGAGGCGCTGCGCGCGCAGGGCGTGTCGGTGACCGGCGTGACCCTGGTCGGCGGGGCCGCCCGGTCCGAGGCGGTCTGCCGGATCGCCGCGCAGGTGTTCGAGGTGCCGGTCCGGGTGCCCGAGCCCGGCGAGTACGTCGCCGACGGCGCCGCCCGGCAGGCCGCGTGGGCGCTGCGCGGCGGCCCCACGCCGCCGGTCTGGACCGCCGCCGGGGAGCCCGCCCGGTACGAGCCGGAGCCGGCCCCGGACGCCTGGGAGCGCTACCGCGCGGCGGCCGAGCGGTTCCTGGAGCGCGGATGAGCTCCGAGCCGGCCGGGCGCACCCCGCTGCTGGTCCTCGGCAAGATCACCGACATCCTGGACGCGTTCACCCTGCAGGCCCCGGTGCTCAGCCTGGGCGAGATCCAGCAGGCGACCGGGCTGCCGACCTCGACCGTGCAGCGGCTGGTGTCCAACATGGTCGCCGCCGGGATGCTGGACCGGGTCGGCGACCGGGTCCGGATCGGAGTGCGGATGGCCTACTGGGCGGGTGCCGCCGCCCGTGGCGCCGATCTGCTGGAGCTGGCCGTCCCGGTGCTGCGCGAGCTGCGCGACACCACCGGTGAGACGGCCACCCTGTTCCGCACCGAGCGCGGGCTGCGGGTCTGCGTCGCGATGGCCGAGACCCGGCACGCGCTGCGCCGCGAGATGCACGTCGGCAAGATCGCCCCGCTGCACACCGGTTCGGCCGGCCGGGTGCTGCTGGCCTGGGACGACGCGCTCGCCGGGCGGGTGCTCGCCGGGCCGCTGGAGACGATCACCGACCACACCGTGACCGATCCGGGGGCGCTGCGGGCGCTGCTCGCCGGGACCCGCCGGGACGGGTTCGCCATCACCACCGCCGAGCGCGACGACGGCGGCTCCGGCCTGGCCGCGCCGGTGTTCGACCAGGCGGGTGCGGTCGCGGCCGCGCTGACGGTGAGCGGCCCGACGATCCGGCTCACCCGGGAGCGCTGCGAGCAGCACGTCGATCTGCTGGTCGGCGCCGCCGAGCGGCTGACCCGCACGCTCGGCGGCCGGCGACCGTTCTGATCCCCACCGGGGTCCGGGCGGTCATGACCCCGCGCCTGCCGCTGCCGTGTGGTCGACCACGGTGGCAGCGGTCAGGGTGTTGTAGAGCAACATGGCGATCGTCATGGGTCCGACACCGCCCGGTACCGGGGTGATGGCGGAAGCGACCTCGGCCACCTCGGCGGTACGGACGTCGCCGCACAGTCCATCCGCGGTCCGGTGGATACCGACGTCGACGACGACCGCACCCGGCTTCACCATCTCCGGGCCGACGATACCCGGCTGCCCGGCGGCGACCACCAGCAGATCGGCCTGCCGGCACTTTCCCACCAGGTCCCGGGTCGCGGAGTGGCAGGTCGTGACGGTCGCGTCGCGGCCGAGCAGCAACTGGGCCTGCGGACGGCCGACCAGGACCGATCTCCCGACGACGACGGCCTCGGTTCCTGCGACCGGGATGTCGTGGCGGTCGAGCAGCCGCAGCACCCCGGCCGGCGTGCACGGGCGCAGGCCGGGACGGCCCTGTGCGAGCCGCCCGGCCGAGGTCGTGGTGAGCCCGTCGACGTCCTTCCCGGGTGGGATCCGGGCAAGGACACGATCGGGATCGAGATGGTCCGGCAGCGGGAGCTGGACCAGGATCCCGGTGACGGCGGTGTCCGCCGCGAGCTCGTCGACCAGTGCCTCGAGCGCACTCTGATGCACGTCGGCCGACAGGTGCCGGTGCAGGTCCGCCATCCCCGCCTCGACGCAGAGCCGGCGCTTGTTCCGCACGTAGACCTCGGACGCCGGGTCGTCGCCGACCAGCACGGTGGCCAGACCGGGCGGCCGGTTCAGTGCGGCGACCGCACGGGCGACCTCGGCCCGGACCTCGACGGCCACAGCGCGGCCGTCGAGCACGGTGGCGGGCACGCCTACTCCCTGCCCTGACGCAGGACCGGCGCGACCTCGGCTGCCGCGTCGTCGCCGTAGGCGTCGGCCAGCCGGGGCAGGTCGGCCCCGGAGATCGACCACTCCTGGGCGCCCTCGCTCTCGATGACCAGCACGGCGACGAGCGCGCCGAGCTGGGCCGCCCGTTCGGGGCCCAGTCCGGCGTCGATCCCGGACAGGAACCCGGCGCGAAAACCGTCGCCGACCCCGGTCGGATCGAGCACCTCCCGGGCCGGGACGGCCGGGATCCGCAGCTCGAGCCCGTCCCGGTCGGCGATCTCGACGCCCGCCCGGCCGAGGGTGGTGACCCGAAGCCCGACCCGGCGGGTGATCTCCCCGGCCGACCAGCGGGTCCGTTCCCGGAGCAGCTGCCACTCGTACTCGTTGGTGAACAGGTAGCGGGCGCCGTCGATCAGTTCCCGGCACTGCTGACCGTCGAGGCGGGGCAGCTGCTGGGAGGGATCGGCGGCGAAGTCGACGCCCAGCGACCGGGCCTGCCGGGTGTGGGTGATCATGGCGTCCGGGTCGCAGGCGCCGATCAGGATCAGCGAGATCTCGTGGCGGGCGTGCACCGGGGCGATGGTGATCGTCTTCGACTCGCTCATCGCGCCCGGATGGAACGAGGCGATCTGGCAGTCGTCGACATCGGTCGTGCAGGTGAACCGGCCGGTGTGTGCGGACTCGACGACCAGCACCTCGTCGCAGATCACGCGGTTCTCCTCGAGCCGGCGGCGGTAGTCGTCGAAGTCGGCCCCGACCGCGCCGAGCAGCAGCGGGCGTCGTCCGAGCAGGCCCATCCCGTAGGCGATGTTGGCGGCCACGCCGCCGCGGTGCACGACGAGCTGGTCGACGAGGAAGCTGAGCGAGAGCCGGTCGAGCTTGCCGATGAGGATGTGGTCGGCGAACCGGCCGGGGAATCTCATGAGGTGGTCGGTGGCGATCGACCCGGACACGGCGATGGTGCCGATGGTCATGGTGGATGCTCCTGTCAGAAGACGACGGTGGTGCGCCCGTCGACGAGGACGCGGTCGTCGCAGTGCCAGGCCACGGCGCGGGCCAGGACGGTCCGTTCGATGTCGGCGCCGCGGCGGGTGAGCTCGGCGACGGTGGCGCGGTGGTCGACCCGCACCACGTCCTGCTCGATGATCGGGCCTTCGTCGAGGTCCTCGGTGGCGTAGTGCGCGGTGGCGCCGATCAGCTTGACCCCGCGCTCCTTGGCACGGCTGTAGGGACCGGCGCCGGCGAAGGCAGGCAGGAAGGAGTGGTGAATGTTGATCACCGGTGCGCCGACGGAGTGCAGGAAGTTCGCGGAGAGGATCTGCATGTAGCGGGCCAGCACCACGAGCTCGGTGCCGCAGCCGCGCACCACCTCCAGCTGCCGGCTCTCGGCCTCCTCCTTCGCCTGCGCTCCCCGGCCGACCGGGATGTGGGTGAAGGGGACGCCGAACGCGCGGACGTCGTCGGCGAGATCCGGATGGTTGGAGACGACCTGGACCACGTCGATCGGGAGCTCGCCGCGGCGGGTCCGCCACAGCAGGTCCAGCAGGCAGTGGTCGTGCCGCGACGCGAAGACCGCGGTGCGGGTGCGCGCGGCGACCGGCCGGAAGCTGTAGTCCGCGCCGAGTGGGCGCGCGACCTCCATCGCGAAGGCGTGCTCGAGCGCGGGCAGCTGCGCCGCGAGGTCGTAGAGATGGAAGACGATCCGCAGGAAGAACCGCCCCCCGGAGGGGCCGGTGGTGTCCTGATCGGACTGGACGATGTTGGCCGCGTGCTCGGCGAGGAAGCTCGATACGCGGGCGACGACGCCCGGGCGGTCGATACAGGTGACGACCAGCCGGGCCAGTTCGTCCGGGTTCTCGGTCGGAGCGGTCCGTGGCGACACGGCACGGCTCTGGACGGCAGTCATGCGTGCCTCTCAGTAGCGGTAGTGCTCGGGCTTGTACGGGCCCTCGACGTCGACGCCGATGTACTCGGCCTGGTCCTTGGACAGCTTCGTCAGCTCCCCGCCC